>JAYSNJ010000108.1:0-42055 GCA_043723905.1 Holophagaceae bacterium | reverse complement strand
TTTTGGTCGGCGCGAGAAGATTCGAACTTCCGACCCCTACCACCCCAAGGTAGTGCGCTACCAGGCTGCGCCACGCGCCGTGAATCATCGAGTCTACTGGGTTCCGGGAGCAGGGTCAAGGCTCGAGGCTGGGAACCACCGAGGTCCTGCGCTCCGGCTATTCCTCGGCCTCCAGGGGCAGCCGCCCTCCCGACCACATCGGGTCGGGGACGACCTCCTCGGCCTTGGGCCGGGGAATCCGCTTCGGCGGCGCCGCGGGTCCGGGAACCTCGATCCCCGCTTCCGGCTCCAGGAGGAGCGCTCCAGGGATCGGCGGGGCGGGGGCCTTCCGGGTAGGCACCTTTCTTGTGCGAGCGGGAGGCGGCGGGACCTCGGCAACTGTCTCGGCGGGCATGGCTTCACCCGGGGGGAACCCCAGCCGTGCATGCAGGGCCCGCAGGGCCTTCAGGACGGCCGGGATGCATTTCGGCGCCGGGGACCTGAGTTCGGGGGATCCCGGACGAGTCTGGTCCTGCACGGGGCCCAGAAGGATCCCCTGGAGCAGTTCGCGGCAATCCAACACCGTGAAGCCCTCGGTCAGCCACTGGCGGATGCGCTGCAGCCGCGCCAGCTCCTCCAGATGGTAGTAGCGGAGATTGCCCTTGGAGCGCCGGGGCTGCAGTTCGGGCAGCACCTTCTCCCAGTAGCGCAGCTCCTTGGGTGTGGCGCCGATCTGTCGGGCAGCTTCTCCGATCTTGAACCAGAGGCGCTCGCTAGGCTCATTCTCCCCGATCATGATTCGCTCCCTGTGGGGCTGGATTGTAGGCTTCCCCTCACGGATTCGCTCCCTGTGGGGGCCCGCTGCGCGCGCTCCACTGGAGCGCGCTTCGCGACCCACATGGTTGCGATCATGGCTCCCTCGTCTCGATGCCGAGGGCCTTCAGGCGCTTGTAGAGGTTGGAGCGATCCAGGCCCAGCTTGTCGGCCACGCGGGTCATGTTGCCGCTCTGGAGCTTGAGTTCGCGCTGGATATAGACGGACTCGAACCAGTCCCGGGCGTCCTTGAGGCTCGGGAATTCGGGGAAGGCGAAGGGATCCGGTTCCGCCAGGTGGCGCACGGCCAGGGCCCCGAGGTCCCGGGTGCTGACCTCCAGCCCGCGCCCGAGGATCAGGGCGCGCTCCATGAGGTTCTTCAGTTCGCGCACATTGCCCGGCCAGTCGTGGCGCAGCAGGGTCTCCCGGGCCTCCGGCGCCAGGCGCTTGGGGGGGCGGCCGTAGCTGCGGGCGAAGCGGGCCAGGAAGGCCTCGGCCATGGCGATGAGCTCCTCGCTGCGCTCCCGCAGGGGCGGCACTCGCAGCGGCACCACGGCCAGACGGAAGAAGAGATCCTCCCGGAAGCGCCCGGCCTTGATCTCCTCGGTGAGATCCTTGTTAGTGGCGGCGACGACGCGCACGTCCACGCTGGCGGCACCGCCTCCGCCCACGGGCTCGATGCGGCCCTCCTGGAGGGCGCGAAGCACCTTGGCCTGGGTCTTGAGGGACATGTCCCCGATCTCGTCCAGGAAGAGGGTGCCCCCGTGGGCTTCCCGGAACTTGCCCTTCTGGTCCCGGATGGCCCCGGTGAAGGCCCCCTTCACGTGGCCGAAGAGCTCGGACTCGATGAGTTCCTCGGGGATGGCCGCGCAGTTCACCTCCACGAAGGGACCCTTCGAACGGAGACTCTGGGCATGGAGGAGGCGAGCGACCTCCTCCTTCCCGCTGCCGTTCTCGCCCATCAGCAGCACGCGCCCCTCGGTGGGCGCCACGAGCTTGAGATCCGCCAGGAGGCGCTTCATGGCGGGGCTCTCCGCCATGAAGAAGCGGTCGTGTTCCACTTCCTGATGGAGCCGCAGGTTTTCCTGTTCCAGGTGCCGCTGCTTGAGGGCGTTGCTCACCACCAGCAGCAGGCGATCCAGGTCCACGGGCTTTTCGAGGAAATCGAAGGCGCCCAGACGCGTGGACTGGAGGGCCGTCTCGATGCTGCCATGGCCACTGATCATGACCACCGGCAGCTCGGGCCGCAGGACCTTGGCCCGCTGCAGGGTCTCCAGGCCGTCGATGCCGGGCAGCCAGACATCGAGCAGCATCAGGTGGATGGCGTCCGGGTCGGAGTTCTCCAGCAGTTCCAGGGCCTGCTCGCCCCGCTCCGCCTTGAGCACCGCGTAGCCCTCTTCCGAGAGGGATTCGCCAAGGGACCGCCGGATGCCCGGCTCGTCATCCACGATGAGAATGGTCAACAGGGAGCGCATCTCAAGAGAGTACGCCCTCAGGGGGTCATCGTCAGCCTACACCTTCCATGGATTAGATCTCAGGGATCGGCAGGACAGTGTCTCTGCTGGGCATGACCAGGGGCAGGATCACCCGGAAGGTGGAGCCCTTGCCCACCTCGCTCGTCACCTCGATGCGCCCGGAGTGGGCCTCCACCAGGGTCTTGCAGATACTGAGGCCCAGGCCCCACCCCTTCCGCTCATCCCCTTCCTGGGCCTGGAGGAAGGCCTGGAAGATATCCTCCAGGAGCAGCGCATCGATGCCTCGGCCCGTATCCCAGACCTCCAGGGCCCAGGTCTCCTCGCCCAGCCGCGAGCGAATCCCGACGGTTCCGGGAGCGTCCGTGAACTTCAGGGCATTCTCGATGAGGTTGAAGAGCACTTGCTGGAGGGCCGTGGTGTCGGCCAGGATCCACACCCCATCAGCCCTGGGATCCAGGTCGAGCTGGGTGGAGAGGCCGTGGGATTCGGCCTTCATCTGGAGCGTGTCGGCGAGGCCCTCCATGACCTCGGAAGGCCGACAGAGGCGCTGGCTGAGGCTGTCCGTGAAGGATTCCGATTTCGCCTGGTCCAGCAGACCGCGAATGATCGCCTCCATCCGCCTCGCCTCCCGGTCCAGGACATTCAGCTTCGCCTCGCTGGACTGGCCGTCATCGACCTCCCGCAGCCGGTCCACGGAAAGCATGATGCTCGTCAGGGGAGAACGCAGGTCATGGCTCACGGTGCGCATCAACTGCACCCGGCTCTCCAGCGACTGCTTCAGCTGATGGTGCAACCGCTCCAGGGACCTGTTGCGCAGCGCGAGGGTCTCCGTGCGTTCCTCGACCTTGGCCTCCAGGAGGTGGGCCCGCTGCTGCAGCAACCGGAGGCGCCAGTACACGAGCAGGGCGAGGATCCCGGCCCCCAGGAGAATGAAGAGCCCCCGGGCGGCAGCCCACTGGTACCAGGCCGGCCGCACGCGGATGGGCAGCGGATCGGACTCGACCCAGTCGCGGCCGTCGAGGGTGGCCCGAAGGCGGAACCGATAGTTTCCGGGGCCGACCTGGGCGACCTGAATGCTGGTGGCATTGGCGTCCACACCGCGCCAATCCCGGTCCAGCCCCTCGATCATGACCTGGTACCGGGGCACCACCGGGGCAGCCGGAAGTCCCGTGTCGAATAGGACATCCAGTGTTCCGGGCCTCGGCGGCAGTTCCACCCGCTCCGGAAGCCAGCTGGAGCCGGAGCCCCAGGCGACCTCCATCACCTTCGGTCGGGGTAGAGGGACTGCCTTCAGGGGCTGACGCGTATCCAGGATGGAGACCCCCTCCTTCATGCCGATCCAGAGCCTTCCCCGGCTGTCCAGCATCACGGCGTCCGAGGTGGTTTCATCGGAAAGCAGGCCGCGGTTCTTCGTGAGCTGAACCACGGAATTCTCGGAGACGAGGGAGACGCCTCCGGCGTGACCCACGGCCAGGGGGCCAGAGGGCAGGCGGCAGATCCAGTTGGGAGTCCCCTGGATGCCGACCTCGGGATGGGTCCACCCGAGAGGCTTCCCCTCAGGGAATCCGAAGAGTCCCTCCTTGGTGGAGACCCAGAGCTGGCCCGAGGGCTCCCTGTACATCGTGGCAATGTCGGTCGGCGGCTGCACCGGCGTACCTGCAAAGGCACGCTGGAAGACCCCCCGCCCGCCTTCCAGGCGGAAGGTGTAGAGACCCACCTGGGTGGCGATGAGGAGGCCGGCCCCCGTCGGCCCGTCCCAGGGCAGCACCTTGGAGACGAAGCCCTTCCCTATTTCCTGGGGCAGGGCATGGAAGGCGATGAAACGCCCCTCGGGGCTCAGTTCCGCCAGCCCCTCCCCCAGCGTGCCGACCCAGAGCCGGCCTCCGTGCAGGAGAAGGGATCCGACAGAAATATTTTTCAGTCGGGGTGTTCCCGGTTCGATCCGCCCATCCTTCCACCGGAACAAGCCCTTGGTGGCCCCGACCCAGACCCCTCCCTGGGGATGGGCCACCAGACCCCAGACCTCGAAGACCGTGGACCCGGGAGCAGACTGCCAGCGTCCCGCGATCCCCCGCCCCTCCTGCCAGAGGGCAAGGCCCCGGGATCCCCCCAGGAGGACTTGGCCCCCCGGCAGTTCCAGGAAGCTGGCGAAGGAGCCCAGACCCAACCCGGCACCAGTCTCGGGATCCGTATGGAGCACTCGGAGGCCGGGAATGGCCTGGGCCAGGGCATCCTCACCATCCGAACCGATCCAGAGCACCCCCCGCCGGTCCCTCAGCGCCACCTCCACACCCGACCGCGGCAGCCCATCCCGATAGGTCCACATCCTGGAGCGGCCCTGGCGATCCAGGGAAAGAAGACCATCCGCCCTCATGGCCAGGAGCATCTCCCCATCCGGAGAGAAGGAAAGACTGTTGAAAAGGGGGCGGCCGACCAGAGGGGGCAGCGGATGGGGCACCCAGGCCCCCTTGGAATCCTGGCGGAGCAGCGCCTCCGGGTACAGGGCCCAAAGCCGCCCCTCGGGGTCCCGGGTGAGCGTCTGGACGCCCTTTTCCGCGAGGGAGGGGGGCAGGACCGCCGCCTCGACCCGTTTCCCGTCCCAGCGGAACAGGGTCCCCTTCCGCGACCCCATCCAGAGCCAGCCCTCGGCATCCTCCGCCAGGGCATAGATGGGGAGGTATTTGTAGGGGTCGGGGAGCTCCACGCGCTCGAAGTGGTCACCCCGCTTCCGGAAGAGCCCCTGCCTCGCCCCGGCGAGGATGTCCCCGTTGCCCCGCTCCAGGAGGGAAAAAATGGTGGTGACCTTCAGCCCCTCGGCGTCGCCGAAATTCCGGATGCGGCTGCCCCGGATCTCCGCCACGCCGGATTCCTGTCCCCCGACCCAGATGCTGCCCCGGCGGTCCTGCATCAGGCAATTGACCTGGGTGGGCAGCAGCCCATCCTGGGCCCGGTAGGGGTGGAAGCCGGAGGCGCCCAGGCGGGCCAGACCCTCGACGGTGCCCATCCAGATGAAGCCATCCCGGTCCTCGAGCAGGGCGCGGACCTGGCTTTGGGGGAGTCCGTCCCGGTCATCGAAACGGCGGAAGGCCAGAGGTTGGGCCGAAAGGAAGGCCGCACTCCAGCCGCTGAGAACCAGGAGCAGGATCCACACCCGGCCGCAGATACGACCCAAGCCAGGGAACTGCACCAGAAGCCGGTCCATAAAAGCTCGACCCTCACGGTAACCGAGTTGTGCGCCGAGGTGGCACCTTCATCATGCCAACATGATGAAGGAGTCGATCATGCTCGTGGATGTCCACTGCCATCTTCTCGGCAGCCATCTGGAAGAACAAAAGCTTCAGGCCACCCTGGACCGGGCTCGCCGCGCCGGGGTGGGAGGCTTCGTCGCCGTGGGCACGGATCTGGAGGATTCCCGGAAAGTGCTGGCGCTGGCCCGGGCCACTCCGGATATCCGGGCCTGCCTGGGCATCCACCCCCACGAGGCGAAGACCTGGGACGACGGGACGAGCCAGGCCCTGGAAGGGCTCCTGCGGGATCCCGCCGCCCGCTTCGTGGGCGAGACCGGACTGGACTGGCACTATGATTTCAGCCCCCGGGAGCTCCAGGAGGAGGTCTTCCGGGAGCAGATCCGGCTGGCCATGCGGATCCAGAAGCCCCTGATGATCCACACCCGCGAGGCCCCGGAGGCCACCCTCCGGATTCTCCAGGAAGAGGGGGCCCGGGATGTCCGGGGCATCATCCACTGTTTCTCGGAGGATCTGCCCTTCGCCCGGCAGGCGCTGGATCTGGGCTTCTACCTCAGTTTCTCCGGCATCCTCACCTTCAAGAAGGCCGAGGCGATCCAGGCAGTGGCCGCCTGGGCTCCGAAGGACCGCATCCTGGTGGAGACGGACGCCCCCTACCTGGCTCCCGTGCCCCACCGAGGCAGGACCAACGAACCGGCCTTCGTCACCTTCGTGGCCGACCAGCTGGCCCGGCTCCGGGGCATCTCCTCTCTGGAACTGGCTGAACTGACCACACGGAATCTGGAGGAACTGTGCGGCTGGGCTCCCTCTTTCTGATCGCGACCACCCTGGCGGCCCAGTCGGCCCGAGGCCTGCCCTGGGACAGGGCCCAGAGCCTGCCCTGGCGAGCCGCTTCGGCAGAGAAATTTTCTTCCGCACCTCCCCTTCCGGCCGCTCCGGAGATGGGGCCGCTCCGGGTGAGCCTCGACCCGGACGGGGCACTGAGGGTGGTGGATGCCAAGGGCATCATCCTCCTGCGCACGGGCCTGCCCGGCCGCCCCCGGAAGCTCTGGCGGGACGGGGGACGCCCCCTTCCCGGCACCTCGGGCACCTGGAGCTTCCCCACTCAGACTCCCCTCCGGGAGGGCATCGGCGCCCTCCCCCTGGGTCAGCCCGACTTCAGGCCGGGCCTGTATGGAACCCTCTGGATCCTCGATGATGAGGAACGCCTCCTCACGGTGCTGCATCCTGCCACATCCCGGGTGGCCTATCTGTCCCTGCCCGAGGGGGCCGGGCTGGATCTCCAGTTCCTTCCGGAGCAGCTGGTCGTTCAGCAGGGACTCGCCGGAACCGATCGCCCCCGGGATGCCTGGTCCCTGCCCTGGCTGAGCCTCCTGCCCCAGTTCATCCTCCTGGGAACCCCCGCCCCGGCCCCCAAGCCGGGCACGGCTCTCCAGCCCTTTCCCAAGGAGTAGCGGTTTGGCACGAGCCTGGCAATAGCCCTCCAGGAAACCAAACTTGAACTCGGATCCTGCGGGATCCGATGGACCCAACCGAACCCTGGAGGGATGCCATGCACCGCGACCCATTCGACCTCACGAAGCTGACGCTGGCCCTGCTGCTGGTCCCCGCTGCCATTCTCGCGCCTGCCCCGGCCCTGCACGCCCAGGAAGCCCCGTCTCCGGACGAGGGCACCTACGAGGGAGAGAGCCCGGAGCGCTACGCCCAGGTGAAGATCATCGAGGGGGATGTACGCGTTCACAAGGGTGAGGGCGAAGAAGCCCTGACCCGGGGGATTCCCGTCGCCGAAGGCGATGTGGTGGAAAGCCGCGGTCGCGGTGTGCTGCAACTGGGTGATGGCAGCCGCATCGCCTTCGGGAACAACACGCGATTCCAGGTCGCTGCCCTCTTCACCGACCAGAAAGGGGAGCGCCAGGTCCTCCTGCGCCTCGACTACGGGCGCATCCGCGTTTCCCTGGGCTCCCAGAGCGAGGCCCGCATCCGCGTGGATACCCCTTCCGGGACGGCGACCCTGGCCGACAAGGGCAGCGCCACCTGCGAGGTCGAACAGGATCGCACCGTGCGACTCCGGGTTCACAGCGGCCGCATCACGTTCTCCAACGATGCCGACCGGAACACCCTCTCCGCGGGCGAGCGGCTGACGGTCTACAGCAGCCAGGACCGCCTGGACCGCGTGCGCAGCTTCAACACCTACGACGCCGATGCCTTCGATGGGTGGTGCGAGGATCAGCTCACCGTCCGCCGCCGGGCCAGCTGGGACAAGGTGCCCCGGGAGATCCGCTACTACGCCGATGACCTGGATGATTACGGCGAATGGGTCTTTGTGGACGAGACCAGCAGCTGGTGCTGGAGGCCCACCGGCCTGAGCGCGGAATGGCGCCCCTACTACAACGGCCACTGGGGCGCCTACGCAGGCGGCATGACCTGGGTGAGTGACGAGCCCTGGGGTTATGTGACGCACCACCACGGCCGCTGGGGCTGGGGGGCAAGCCTGGGCTGGTACTGGATTCCCGGCGTCTACTTCAGCCCGGCCTGGGTCGCCTGGGACACCTACGACAGCTATTTCGGCTGGGCCCCCCTGGGCTACTGGAACGGCCCCTGCAACTGGGGCTACGGCGCCTGGGGCGGCGGGCATTGCTGGAATGTCGTGAACGTGAACTACATCGGCCACTCCAATCTGCGCACCCGCATCTACTCCGATGTGAACATCATCCGCACCTTCAACCACGGCCCCAGCGGCGGTGGGCGGACCCTCACACCGCCCTGGCGGCGTGGTCCCCTGCTGGTCACACGCGGTGAATTCGCCAATCCCGGCCAGCTCCAGCGGGTCATCACGCAGCGTCCCCTGCTCCAGGAGCGCCTCCAGACCTATGACCGCCAGGCCCGCAGCACCACGGGACGCGCGATCCTGCGCCGGGAACCCGGACCGGTGGCTGCCAATCGCGGGCCCCAGAGCCGGGAGATCCGGCCGACGCCCTTCGAGGACCGATCTCGCCCCGTTCCCGGACGGCCTGTGGCCCGGGAGCCCCGCCCTGCCGTCATCTCCCAGCCCAGCCCCCGGGAAGCCCAACCCGATCGAAGCCGGGAAGCCCGCCCCACGGATCCCGGCCGCACGACCCAACCCCGGGGCCGAGCCCTGGAGGACCGTCCCTCGCCCCGGGAGCGGGTGCAGCAGGAACGCCCCCGGGAGATCGAACGGCCTGCCCCCCGGGAGGTCCCGCGCCCCGAAGCCCCTCGGGAACGACCCCGGGAATCCTTTCGCGAGGAAGGTCCCCGGGAACGACAGGCCCCTCCTCCCAGGGAATCACCCCGTCCCGAACCCTCCCGGGAAATCCGCCAGGAGCGCCCCTCTTCACCGGCTCCCGCGCCCAGTCCCAGCCCCTCGCCCAGATCCTCGGGTCCGGATCGTTCCTCCGACCGTCCGCGGCGCTGAGCCCGGGCTGAAACACCCCAAATAAGACGAGCCCTTCAACGGGAAATGCCGCTCAGCCAAGGCTGAGCGGTATTTCCATACCCGGCGAATGGCGGGTCAGGGCACCTGCTCGCCGTGGGCGTTGGAGAGGAGGTAGAGCACGGCCATGCGCACGGGGACGCCGTTGGTCACCTGCTCCAGGATCACGTTGTTGGGACCGTCCGCCACTTCGGAGGTGATCTCGAAGCCGCGGTTCATGGGGCCGGGGTGCATGATGGCCACATCCTTCCGGGCGCGCTTCAGGCGGGCGGCGTTGATCTGGTAGTAGCGGATGTATTCGCCCTGGCCGGGGATGAACTGGCCCGTGCCGCGCTCGAACTGGGCCCGCAGCATCATGATGGCGTCCATCTCGGGGATGACCGCATCCAGGTCGTAGCTGAAATCCACCAGGGGCCAAGTGTCCTTCAGCTCCGTGGGCAACAGGGTCGGAGGCCCCACCAGGGTGACCCTGGCGCCCATCTTGGTGAGCAGCCAGAGGTTCGAGCGCACCACGCGGCTGTGGCGGATATCGCCCACAATGGCCACCTTCAGGCCCTCCAGCTTCCCGAATCGCTGGCGCAAAGTGTAGGCGTCCAGCAGGGCCTGGGTGGGATGCTCGTGGGCTCCATCCCCCGCATTGATGATGCTGGCCTTCATGTGCCTGGCCAGGAGGGCATGGGCTCCGGGCGCACTGTGGCGCATGACGATAAGGTCCGGATGCATGGCCTCCAGGTTCAGGGCCGTATCGATGAGCGTCTCGCCCTTGCTGAGGGAGCTGGTGTCCGCGTCGAAGTTGATGATCTCGGCGGAGAGGCGCTTCTCGGCAATCTCGAAACTGTTTCGGGTGCGCGTGGAGTTTTCGAAGAAGAGGTTCACCACTAGGCGCTTGCGCAGGGCCGGGACGATCTTGATGTCGGGCCTCTCGCAGACCTCCTCGAAGGCCTCGGCCTGATCGAGCAGGACGGTGATGTCCTGGGGATTGAGGGGCTCGATGCCCAGCAGATGCTTGTGGGGGAAGCTGTAGCGCGGCGTGGTCATCTCAGATTCGCCCTTCCAGGAAGACCCCGTCCATCTTGTCGATCTCCATCACCCGCACGGAGACCCGCTGGTTCAAAGGGACCTCCAGCTTCAGGCCCACGAAATCGGCCTGGATGGGCAGCTCTCGGCCGCCCCGGTCCACCAGCACCGCCAGCCAGACCCGCTTGGGCCGCCCGTAGTCCTGGAGGGCGTCCAGGGCGGCGCGGATGGTGCGCCCCGTGAAGAGCACATCGTCCACGAGAACCACGGTCTTGCCCTTGAGGTGGAAGGGGATCTCCGTGGGGCGGACGATGGGGCTGCCCGCCAGTTCCGTCAGATCATCCCGGTAGAGGGTGATATCCAGGATCCCGATGGGCACTTCCCGGCCCAGGAGGGCCTCCAGCTTGGCCCCCAGGCGCTCGGCCAGGGGCAGGCCCCGGCTGCGGATGCCCACGAGCACCAGGTTCTCGTCATGGCCGAAGGCCGCCGCGATCTCCCGGGAGACCCGCAGGAGGTAGGCATCCATCTGCTGGGGATCGAGCAGGCAGGGTGCTGGGAATTCGCTCATGGGACCTCCGATGCGCGGGCGCCCCCTTAGTCTAGTGCACACCGCCGGGAAAAAACCCCTGTCCGCCCCCCCCGTGGCTCATCGCAGATCTGACCCGCCGCTCCGCGGCAGGAACTACTTCCGGGGCCGCTCCAGAAAGGCCTGGGCGCCCTTCATCTCGGCGGAAGGACCATGGGAGGGGCCCCGGGCCTTGGCCCTGTGTCTGCCCCGGGACCACTGAACCTTCAGCGCCTCCGCCTCCGGATTGCCCGGTGCCAGGCGCAGCACCTCCGCCAGGTCCGCCAGGGCCTCGGAGCTGCGCCCCAGCTTCTCCTTCAGCAGGGCCCGCTTCAGGAAGCCCCAGGTGTTACCGGGTTCGAGGGCGATGACCTCCGCGTACTCCGCCTCGGCTTCGTTGAAAAGGCCCGCCTGCTCGGCCTCTCCTCCGCAGAGCAGGTTCGTCACCGCGCAGAAGCCCAGCCAGGCCTTCTGGGCCCTGAATTCGGCAGGGGTGTAGGCGGCCCGTTCCTGCGTCTGGATGGCGACCCGCTCCAGGTGCCGCAGGGCGCGCTCCGTGTGGGCGTCCACCCGGGCGAAGACTTCCGCGTCGCCCGTGGCCCGGAAGAAGTCGTTGCCCACCCGGCCCTCGGCCCGGTAGCGGTCGAAGAGCCGCGTCCCGGGATAGACCGCCAGGGGTGAGATCTGCACATCGTGGGGCCGGGTCTCCCGGATGAAGGCCGCGCTCACTTCCACGTCCTCCCATTCCTCGCCGGGGATGCCCGTGATGAGGTAGACGCCCAGGTTCATGCCCACCTTGCGCACCAGGGACAGGGCATTGCGGGCCTGGCGCATGTTCGTGCCCTTGTCCAGCAGCGCCAGCACCCGCTCGCTGGCGTGTTCCACGCCGAACTGCATGAACTCGCAGCCCGCCCGTTTCATGGCCACCAGGCGCTCCTCGTCCACCAGGTTCACTCGGCTCTGGCAGTTCCACAGCGGGTACAGTCCGGAGGCCCGGATCTGCGCCATCAGCTCCAGGCTGCGCGCCCGGTTGGCGGTGAAGGTATCGTCCCGGAAGCTGGTGTAGGTGAGGCCATGCTTCTCCCGCAGGAGCCGCATCTCCCTCACCACGGAGGCCGGGCTGCGGAAGCGGATGGAGCTGCCCCAGAATTCCGGCGTGTTGCAGAAGTTGCAGGTGGCGGGGCAGCCCCTGCTGGTGCTGATGTAGGCAAGCTGACCCACGTCGTCCAGGAAATCGGCCTCGAAGTGCTCGGCGGGAAAGGGGATGGAATCCAGATCCTCCAGAGGGGCCTGGGTGAGGGTCTCGCCCTCCCGCAGAATGAGCCCCGGCGAGCGTTTCCAGAGCTCGGATCCCGGAGCCGCTGCCAGGCGATCCACGACGCCGAGGAGGGGCAGCTCGCCCTCGCCCTTCACGATGGCGTCCAGGGCGGGACATTCCTGGAAGACCTCCGCCGCCAGGTGGGTGGGGTGCGGTCCCCCCGCCAGCAGCACGGCGCCCGGAGACGCCTCCCGGGCCCAGGAGAGCAGTTCGAAGCTACGCTTGCGGTTGAAGGTGAACATGGAGACGCCGATGAGGTCGGCCTCCCGGGAACGGAAGTAGGCCACCGCCTCCCTGCGGGACATCCCCGAGAGATTCGCCAGCTGGCAGGGGAAGCCCTTCTGTTTCAGGGCGGCTTGCAGGTAGCCCAGCCCGATGGGCAGGAAGCGCATCCATTCGTCGCCAAAGCCGCTGCGAGGCGCGCTGTAGACGAGCAGGGTGGAGGGTTTCACGCGGGCTCCCGGGGCGCCAGGACGCCTTCGCCGCCCTCGTAGTGGCGACGGAGGATGCCCTGGAGGAGGCGCTGGAAGAAGGGGCCTGGCTTGGGGCCCAGCACGAAGGCCGCGGCGGCCTTCAGCTCCGTGCCCAGTTCCATGAGGGCCGAGGCCTCCACGCCGGAGCCGAGGAGGAGGAAGGGCAGACGGGCCGGGAGCACCTCCGCCAGGGCCCGGAGGCGCTTGCGGTCGTCGAGGCCCAGGCTGGGCAGATGGAAGAGCAGGAGGGCCGGGCGGCTCATGGCCGCTTCCTTCAGGGCGGCCATGGTGGGGGGCACCCGGCGCAGGGGGGGGAGCCCCACCAGGTAGTCCCGGAGGGATTGCTCCAGTTCCGTGGAGCTCGAGACCAGCACCAGACCGCCGTCCTCCCCGGCCGATGGCACGGGGCTCAGGGGTGCCAGCCCCCTCAGGCGGTCCCTGTCCTCCTCCCGCCGCTGGAAGATCCACCGGGAGAGGGGCGTCAGCACGGCTTCCGGCAGGATGGGCATGAACTCCAGCCCCAGGTTGCGGCCCTGGGCCCATCTCACCAGGGCCGGGCTGTTGACCTTGAGCTCTGCCGAGATGGGGATGGTGACCGTCATGGGATCGCCGATCTGGAAGAGGGCCTCCAGGTTTTCCTGGGAGGCGTGGATCCGGGCACCGGTCGTGCTCAGGTTCGTGAGGGTGCCGGAACGGAGTTCGAACCGCGGGGTGCTGAAGCTGACCTGCACCCGCCCCACCCGCTCGGCCCGGTAGGCGCCCCGCAGATCATCGTCCGAGAGGGTCTTGGGGATCTCGAGCCTGAGGCTGCGCCGCCCCTCCACCATGCCGAAGCCCAGCAGGCGGGTCCGGCCCTCGAGCAGGCGGGTGGCATGGGGGAAGCGGAAGCGGAGATCCTCGCTGCGCAGCCCGTACATCGCCTCCTCGGCCCCCATCGTGACCCGGGCATGGAGGGCGCCCCCTTCGATCTGCAGGAAGTTCGATTCGAAGCGGAGGTAGGGCGTCACCAGGATCAGCAGCTCCCGGTTGGCGCAGGCCAGCGCCAGGATCTCCCCGACCTCTTCTGGGGTGCTCGCTTTGAACTGGCCCATGCCCTCCCCGGGTCGCCTGGAACCAGGCTGGTTTCACAATAGATGGTGTGCTTCCTAAACTGTATCCTCTTCCCTGCACGATAAGAGGAGGTCGGAGGCTTCAGTGACCACCATTCTCAAACGGCAGGAGGATATCCGGCAGGTGCTGGTCCAGGCCTGCGCCCGCAGGGAACTCCTGATCCTGGCCACGCCCTACCTCCGCTTCGAGTCCAGCTTCGTGGCCCTGGAAGGCGAGGAACTGCACGTGCTGGCCACCATGAGCCGGGATGACGCGGTCTTCGGGCTCAAGACCAGCGAGCTCAAGATGCGCTTCCCCCAGGGCATGGGCTTCTTCGAGACCTCCGTCCAGCTACTCGGCCTCGGCCTCCACGAGGGCCGCCGCACCGTGCGCCTCTCCCTGCCCCGGGTCGTCTCGGAGAACGACCAGCGGGTGGCCTACCGCGTGGAGCGGGTGGGCCGGGTGGAGGTCACCTTCAGCACGCCGAAGCCCGAGCTGTACACGGCCACCCTGCTGGACCTCAGCACCAGCGGCGCACGGATCCATCTCCACCGGGACCTGCCGGAAGGGGCCCTGCACCCCGGGGACCGGATCCAGGTCTCCATCCCCCTCAACGACGAGATCTCCATCCAGACCGGGGCCCTGGTTCGCCACCTGCGAGGGCGCAGCCTGGGGCTGCACTATGAGCCCGGGCCGCCCCCCGAGACCCTCGAATCCCTCTCCCGGTGGGTCTTCCTGCGCCGGGAGGAGGAACGGGAACGCCTGGCCCGTCGCATGGAGCTGGCAGTCCGCCCCGAGAGTCGGGGCAGCTTCCCCGAGCTGGGCATCCTGCTCATCAGCTCCGATCCCGACCTGGAGCGGGAGCTGAGGGCCAGCCTCGAGGAGATCCGGACCTTGACGCGGCTGGCGCCCACCGCCCAGGCCCTGAAGGAGGCCCTGCTGGCCAAGCCCTCCCTGGCGATCTTCCACGTAGGGGGGGCCGGGCTCGATGAGCGCCGCCGCCTCAAGACCCTCCTGGAGATCGCCCAGCGCAAGGTCCCCACCCTGCTGCTGGGCACGGAGCTGGACGGGGCCACCCTCTTCGAACTGGCCGGCGAGTGGAAGGCCTCCAGCGCCATGACCTGGCATCCCGGGCGCAATGCCTTCCTCCTGCGCCTGGTGCGAGGCATGATTCGGCGCCACATGGATGGCGGCGAGGGCCCCCTGGCCCCACCGGAGACGGGGAGCCCCGGGGAGGCACGATGAAGCTGCCCTTCCGGGAGCCCCCCAGGACCCAGGGAACCCTCCAGGGGTCCCTCAGGGACGAAGTCCTGGCCGAGCTCTGCACCCGTCGGCAGGCCTGCCTCCTGGCCACGCCCTATCTCAGCTTCGATTCCCGGGTGATGGAGATGGTGGAGGGGGAGCTGCGGGTGCGGGCCACCATGAGCCGGGAGGCGGCCCGGCATGTCCTGGGGCAGCAGCCGCTGAGGCTGCGCTTCCCCTGGGGGCTCTCCTTCTACGGAGGCCTCACCCGGGTCCTGGGCTATGAGCAGGGGGACCAGCGCCGCACCCTGCGCCTGGCGATCCCCGAGGCGCTCGAACCCGACGAACAGCGGGAGGCCTACCGCCTGGACCGGGTGGGGCGCTGCCAGGGGGCCCTGGGCAGCCAGGCCGGGAGCCTTCTGCGGATCTCGCTGGAGAACATCTCCAGGCTCGGAGCCGGCGTCTTCTGCATGGAGCCCATCCCCGCCGAGGGTTTCCAGACAGGGGGCAGGCTCTCCTTCGCCCTGAGCCTGGAACAGGGCCCCAGCCTGCGCCTGGAGGCCCGGATCTGCCACGGCCAGGGCCAGTACCTCGGCCTGAGGTTCGACCCGACCCCGGGGGCGGAAACCGCAGCCCAGCTCCAGGCGTGGATGGAGCCCCGCATCGAGGAGGCCCGGCGCCGCTGGGAGAACCGCTCTGAACTCCGGGCCCGAGCCGAACAGGCGGCCCGGCCCAAGCTTCCGGCCCAGGGAGTCCTGCTGGTCACCCGGGACGGCGGGCTCGCCAGCGAAGTGGCCCGCGCCCTGGAAGGCCTCCACGCAGTGCGGAGCTCCCCCCCCGTCATGGGGCCCTTCCTGGAGGCCCTGGAGCCCCCTCCCCTGCTCCTGCTGGTGGACACCGCAGGCGCCGACGGGGAGGAGCGCCATCGACTGCGGAGCCTGGTGGAGGCTCACCCCCCGGCCTGCCCGATCCTGGTGCTGGGCCAGGGAGGCGCCCCCGAGGTCTGGCGCCCCCTGGTCACGGATCTCAAGGCCCATCTCTACATCACCTGGAACCCCGATCAGGCGACCTTCTTCCGCAGGCTGGTGCAGGGCCTGATCCTGCGCCACGGGACGCAGCCGGAGGACGGCGACTGAGGCCGAGGTCACAGCCCGCCGGGCCTAGCCTCCGCGGCTGTTAGAATCGCCATCTGGAGAGCCCATGTCCTGCGCCGCCGATCCCGTCGTGAACGAAGCCCTCGCCCTGAAGCTGGGCCTTTCGCCGGAGGAATGGCAGACCGTGCTGCGCCTCGTGGACGGCCGCATGCCCACCTATCCCGAACTGGGCATCTTCAGCGCCATGTGGAGCGAGCACTGCTCCTACAAATCCAGCCGCCTCCACCTCGGCAACCTGCCCACCACGGGCCCCCGGGTGCTCCAGGGCCCCGGCGAGAACGCGGGCGTGGTCGACATCGGCGACGGCTGGGCCGTCTGCTTCAAGATGGAGAGCCACAACCACCCCAGCTACATCGAGCCCTACCAGGGCGCCGCCACCGGCGTGGGCGGCATCCTGCGGGACGTCTTCACCATGGGCGCCCGCCCCTTAGCGAACATGAACAGCCTGCGCTTCGGGGAGCTCAGCGCCCCCCGCATGAAGGGCCTCGTGAAGGGCGTGGCGGCGGGCATCAGCGGCTACGGCAACTGCATGGGCATCCCCATGCTGGGCGGCGATGTGGGCTTCGACGCCTGCTACAACGGCAACATCCTGGTGAACGCCTTCACCCTGGGCGTCATGCGGGGCGACAAGATCTTCCGGGGCTTCGCCTCCGGCGTCGGCAACAAGGTGATGTACATCGGGTCGAAGACGGGCCGGGACGGCATCCATGGCGCCAGCATGGCCTCCGCCGAATTCGGCGAAGGCTCCGAAGAGAAGCGCCCCACGGTGCAGGTGGGGGATCCCTTCACGGAGAAGCTCCTGCTGGAGGCCTGCCTGGAGCTCTTCGAGACCGACTGGATCATCGGCATCCAGGACATGGGCGCCGCGGGCCTCACCTCCAGCAGCTTCGAGATGGCCAGCCGGGCGGGCACGGGCCTGGAGCTGCGCCTGGACCAGATCCCCATGCGCGAGGAGGGCATGACGCCCTTCGAACTCATGCTCTCGGAATCCCAGGAGCGCATGCTGCTGGTGGCCACGCCCGGCTGCGAGTCCAGGATCGAGGCTGTCCTGCACAAGTGGGGCCTGGACGCCTGCGTGGTGGGGGAAGTGACGGCCTCCGGGCGCTTCATCGGCCTCTGGCACGGCGCACAGGTCATCGATCTGCCCATCCAGCCCCTGGCCGACGCCGCCCCCAAGTACGACCGGCCCCAGGCCCGGCCCGCCTACCTGGAGACCATCGCACGGGAACCCCTGCCCGCGGATCTGGAACCCGATGAGGTGGAACCCGCCCTTCGCCAACTGCTGGCCAGCCCCACCATCACCAGCAAGCGCTGGATCTTCGAGCAGTACGACGGCACCGTGCGCAGCAATACGCTGATCGGGCAGGGTGCCGCGGACGCGGGCCTCATACGGGTGAAGGGCACCCAAAAGGCCGTGGCCATGAAGAGCGATTGCAACAGCCGCTACGCCTATCT
The DNA here is from genome assembly GCA_043723905.1 of Holophagaceae bacterium. GTDB lineage: Bacteria > Acidobacteriota > Holophagae > Holophagales > Holophagaceae > JAYREN01. Next base: position 24,779 of record JAYSNJ010000108.1, on the reverse strand, counting down.
CGATCCCTTCTGGGGCGCGGCCCACGCCGTGGCCGAGGCCTGCCGCAACCTGGCCTGCGTGGGCGCCGAGCCCATCGGCCTCACGGACTGCCTCAACTACGGCAACCCCGAGAAGCCCGAGAACATGTGGGCCTTCGCCCAGGGCATCCTGGGCCTGCGCCAGGCCTGCCTGGCCTTCGACGTGCCCATCGTCAGCGGCAACGTGAGCCTCTACAACGACACCGAAGGGGTGGGCATCTTCCCCACGCCCATGATCGGCGCCGTGGGGCTCATCGAGGACTACGCGATGCCCGTGAACGTAGAAGCCCAGGATGGCAAGGGCCTCAGCGCCACCGGCAACCACTTCTGCGGTTCCGGCTTCCGGGCGCCCCATGATGGGATTTTTGTCCTGGGTGAGACCCGGGAGGAACTGGGGGGCAGCGAGTATCTGAAGCTGCGCACGGGCCGGATCTTCGGCGCCTGCCCCGAACTGCGCCTGGACGAGGAACTGAGGCTTCAGGCCTGCGTGCGGGAAGGCATCCGCATGGGCCTCATCCGCAGCGCCCACGACACCAGCGAGGGCGGTCTCCTCATCGCCGCCCTCGAGAGCGCCTTCTCGGGCGGCATGGGCTGCCAGGTCATGCTGTCCAGGCACGGCCTGCGCTTCGACAGCCTGCTGTTCGGCGAAAGCGCGGGGCGCATCGTCGTGAGCGTGAGCCCCGAAGGCGAATCCAGCCTCGCCAGGATCGCCAGCACACACCGGGTGGCGCTCACCAAGATCGGCACCACAGGCGGCAGCCGCATCACCGTCGCCGTGGATGGAAAGCCGCTGCTGGACGCGGAAGCCAAAGAGCTGAAGGTCGTGCATGCGAATGCCCTGGAGACGGCGCTGGGGTGATTCGACATGGATCGATGGCTTAATGTTGGAGTGCAAGGAGGTGCAATCTGGCCTTCAAAAGAGATCAACATTGACTTCGGGGGAAACCGACTCTGCCTGAAACCCGCGACCAAAGATACGGAACAGTCTGTCCATATCAATCTTGCAAACATTTCCGATAGGGATGCCCTGACCCTGATCAACCGCTTTTTGAGCGTCCTCTCATGGTGTGACGATCAACCGTTAGAGAATCGATATGGGTGGTCTGGAAACCCAGTCCCTGCGGCTGTTCCAAGAGAATCCAGAATCCTTGGCTCATCCACAGTCTTCCCTTTTTATCGCACCATTGAGGGGAGCAAAAAAGCTCGCCTGTCCCTCGCACTCTTTCGGGAAGGTCGAACCGTCAACAGTGTCCCTTTCGCGTTTTTGAGCTATTTCAAAATTCTCAATATATTTTGGAATGACAAAACAACAACCATCGATGGCGAGCGTAAAAATGCCATAATAGAGGGCATTCGAGAGACGATACCGAAATTGAAATGCGATATGGCTTTGCGGCGACTCCGAGTCCTTGGCACCACTGAGTCGGATGTTCCCAAATACCTATATGGTTCAGGGCGCTGCGCTATCGCTCATGCCTATGCTGACCCGATCATCGATCCAGATGATGTGTCGGACCTTTATCGACTTTCTGAAGATATGAACATTGTGAAAGCGATCGCAGAACACTTGATTGAGAATGATTTAAATATTTCCAGATCAATCTTAGCCTGACTCTCTCGGCCATTTCCGATGGCGAGCTGCAAAGCCGCTTTTCACTCTCTATTGCGGTCTCCCCCCAGGAGATATCGCGATATTTCTAGGACCGCCCCACCATGCGAACCGCCGTCGCCATCACCACACTCCTTCTTCCAGTCACGCTCGGTTTCTCGCAAACTGCGCCTCTGGCCACACCCCCCGGCCTGACGGCTCCCGCCGATGCTGTGAAGACGTCCTCCGGCCTCGCGACGAAGCTCCTGAAGGCCGGAACGGGGAAAAAGTTCGCAGGCCCCAATGACTACGTGACCCTCCACTACACGGGCTGGACACTGGACGGGAAGGTCTTCGACAGCACGCTGGCCCGCGCGGAGCCCCTCATCCTGCCCCTGGAGCGCCTGATGAAGGGCATGGGGGAAGGCGTGAGCCTCATGGTCGAAGGCGAGACGCGACGGATGTGTATCCCCGAGGCGCTGGCCTTCGCCGGAGCCAAGGGCCGTCCCGCAGGGGATCTGGTGCTTGAGGTGCAGCTGCTCTCCGTGGATCCGCCGCCCACCCAGGCTCCAGCGGATGTGGCCCAGCCCCCGGCGGAGGCGCGCCTGACGTCCTCGGGCCTCGTGTTCCGCCAACTGCGGGCGGGCACAGGCACGGCGCATCCCACCAAGCGCAGCCACGTCAACGTGCACTACACGGGCTGGAGCGCGGACGGCAAGATGTTCGACAGCTCCCTCCTGCGAAGGCAGGTCTCGAACTTCCGCCTGGACGAGGTCATCAAGGGCTGGACCGAGGGCATCCAGCTCATGGTGGCCGGCGAGAAGACCCGCTTCTGGATCCCCGAGAAGCTCGCCTACCGCGGCGAGCGGGGCAAACCCGCAGGCATGCTGGTCTTCGACGTGGAGCTGCTCGGCTTCTGGGAGTAGCATCTGGCTCCTGGAGGAATCGCCATGCCAGGCCAGAAGCTCATCGAAACCCGCGGCGAAGAACCAGCCTTTCTCCCTGGCCATGTGGAAGAGACCTGGCGCCGCGTGGATTTCGGCCTCGGGGCCTCCTCGATCCAGTCCTCCCCCGAGGTCCAGGAATCCCTGCCACCCCGGGAATTCCCATGGGGCCGAGCCCTCTGCTTCGCAGCCCTGGGGGCCCTGTTGGTGTTCGCAATCCTGAAGGCCTTAAGCCTCTTCGTCAGCTGGCCGAGGCACTGAGCTAGGGGTCATACGATCCACTGTCCCTGGCGGCGCGACGAGTCGACCCGCGAGGACGACCCCAGTCCTGGTATTGAAGATGATCTTCATGCCCCGAAGGCCGCCCACTTCCCGGGCCAGCACAGGGATTCGATGGATCGCCAGGAGCTCGTCGGCCAAGGTGATGTTGCGATCGCCGATCAAGGTGCGCCCCGAAGTGTCTCCGAGCACATTGGCCCCCCCGAAGCACTTCGCCACGAGATGCTCCTTCCGGCAGCCCAGCCCGAGCAGATTCTCGATGAGCTTCTCGATGGCGACATTTCCGTACTTGGGCGTGGGGAGTCCCTCACCGTTCCAGAGGGGCAGCATGTAGTGGTTCATCCCGCCACAGGCCAGATGGGAGTCCCAGAGACACACGGAGACGCAGGAGCCCAGCAGCGTCGTCACCTCCAGCTCGTCCCGGCGCGCGACCAGCATGCACGGGTTCAAGTGGTGCCGAGGCACAGGCGGGACCGGCGGGAGCATGCTCAAAGCTCGCGCGGCTCGTCGAAGATGAAGAGGTTCCCGTCGAAGGAGGAGGTTCCCGGGCCCCCGGCCAAGGTCCCTGGCGGCAAGCGGCAGATGAATCTCGAGCCACGACCGGGCTCGCTGTCCACGAGGATCTCCCCGCCCAACAGGTCCGCCAGGGCCTTCACCACGGCCAGCCCCAGCCCCTGGCCTCTGTGGAGCCGGGTATGGCCCGCCTCCAACTGGTGGAAGCGTTCGAAGATCACGGACCTCTCCGCCTCGCTGAGCCCGGGGCCCTGATCCTCCACCTCGAGGACCAGGTCCCCATCCTGCCCAAGGGCGCGCAGCTCGATGCGGCCTCCGGCGGGAGAGAACTCGATGGCGTTGGCCAACAGATTCGCCAGGATGATGCGCAGCTTCCCCGCATCCGTAGGGAAGGGACTGCCCAGCTCGGAAACCTTCACCACGAGGGTCTGTGTCTTCGCCTGGGCCTCCCTTGCGAAGGCCTCCGCCGCATCCCGCAGCATCGACTCCAGGTCCACCTTCGTGATGGAGGGCGAGGCCTCCCCTGCCTCCAGTTCGGCGGCGCTGAAGATGTTGCGGAGCTCGAACTCGAGATGGGTAGCCTCCGCCTTGATGAGGCTGGCCAGGGACCGGCCCTTTTCGACGGGAAGGCGCGGATCGCCGATCTCGTCAGCCAGCCCCAGAATGGAGCCCAGGGGGTCGTGGATCTCGTTTCGCATATTGGCGATGAAGTGGCTCTTGAGCTCCTCGGACTGCCGGAGGCGCTCGTTCACTTCGAGCAGCTTGCGGTTGACCTGCCGGGCCTCGAAGAGGGCACGCTCGAGGCTCCTGCGGCTTTCCTCCAGCTCGCGCCTCTGGCGCCGGAGTTCCAGGTGGGTGCGCACCCGGGCCTCCAGTTCCTCGAACTGGAAGGGCTTGCCCACGTAGTCGACGCCGCCCGAGGTGAAGGCCTCCAGCTTGTCGCGGGTCTCCATGAGGCCGCTGAGGAAGATGACCGGAGTCTCCCGCAGTTCCGAATGCGCCTTGAGGCTCCGGCAGACCTCGAAGCCGTTCTTCCCGGGCATGTTGATATCGAGCAACACGAGATCGGGATGCTCCCGGAGGCACAACTCCAGGGCCACGTCTCCCTGGCCGGCCTCGAGCACCTGGAAGCCGATGTCTTCCAGGAAGGCCCGGAGATTCTCCCGCAGCATCGGTTCGTCATCGACCACCAGGATCTTTTCCGACGGATTCATTTCATCGTCTCCTGCCATCCAGCCCTCCCCGTCCATCCCCGGCCTCCAGGCCACAGGAGCCTCTGTCCTCGAGGCGGGCGGCCCCCGGAAGACGGATTGCGGGTCCATCGTCGATGAGCAAAAGTGTGCGCTTGTCAGACATCTTCGCGCTCCCTCATCGCAGGCAGGCGCACGGTGAAGCGTGAGCCTCGCCCCGGGCTCGAGGCCACTTCCATCAGTCCCTTGTGGTTCTGGGTGATGATCGTGTAGGAGACCGAGAGGCCGAGCCCCGTGCCCACGCCGGGCTCCTTGGTGGTGAAGAAGGGCTCGAAGACTCGCCGCCGGGTGGCTTCCTCCATCCCCGTACCGTTGTCCTCGATCTCCAGCACCACATGCTTGGGATCCCGGCGCGCTCTCAGGACCAGGCAGGGCGGTTTTCCCGGGGGGTTGGCGACCATGGCCTGGGCGGCGTTCTTTAAGAGGTTGAGAAGCACCTGTTCGATCTCGATGGCCACCACCGGCACGGAGGGAAGCCCTGGTTCGAATTCCCGGCGAATCTCGATGCTGCGGAAATCGAATTTCTTCCTCAGATCGTAGTCGTTGGCGGCGAGGTCCAGGGCCTGTTCCATGAGCTCCGTCAGCGAGGCCGGATGCCGGGCGGAATCCGCCTGGCGGCTGAACTGGAGCATGTTGCTGACGATGCGCGCGGCCCGGCCGACGGCCTCCCGGATGCTGCCCAGGAACTGAGGGATCTGCCGCTTCTCGAAATAGGAACGGAGGGGCACCAGTTCCAGGCCGAGCTCCTGGGCCTCGACGCTGTTGGCCGGCAGATCTGCGAGGAGGCGCCGCTCGATGTTCTGGGCCGCCTGGCTGATGATGCCCAGGGGGTTGTTGATCTCGTGGGCCATGCCGGCGGCCAGACCGCCCACGGACATCATCTTCTCGGTCTGGATCATCAGTTCCTGGATGCGGACCCGCTCGGTGATGTCCTGGATGCGAATGACGGCCCCCTCCATCCCATCGGCCACCAGGGGGTACAGCATCAGTTCGAAGAAGCTCCGCTCGCCTTCGCGCTCCAGGGGCAGCTTCTCCACGGAGGCGGACCGGTGGCCCCGGAGGATCTCCTGACGCAGGGAAGCGATCCAGGGCGTGAAGTCCTTCGCCACCTCCCCGATGAGCCGCCCCCGGGCCACCACAGCCGGAACCCCCAGCAGCTCCTCCGCCGCGCGATTCCACTGGGTTACGCAGCCCTCGTGGTCGAGTCCCACGATAGCGGAGGGCATGGAATCGATGACGTTGGACAGGTAGTTCTTCAGGTGGAGGATTTCCTCCTGGGTGCGCCTCTGCAGGGTGATGTCCCGGATGGATTCGATGGCACCGATGACCATGCCCTTGGTGTCGTAGAGGGGCCTGGCCGTGCCCCAGAGGGCGATCTCCCTGCCTCTCACGGTTGTCTTCGTCTCGGCCAGGAGCACATCCCCCACCTTCTGGACAAAGTCGTACTTGGCTTCTCCGTCCTTTTCATATGCGAAGACCAGATCGATCAGGATCGGCCTGCGGGCGCCATAGAACGGCACGGCGTATTCGTAATCGCCTCTGGACAGCATGTCCCTCGCATCGACCCCGGTCATCTCCTCCATGGCACGGTTCCACAGAATGACTTTCCCCTCCGGGTCGATGGCGAAGGTGGCGTCCGGCAGGAAGTTGACGATATCCGTCAGGCGCTGTTCCGCCTCGAGGAAGGCCTCCTCCGCCTTCTTCCGTTCGGTGACATCCTCGAACAGGCCCAGGACGCCGAGCACCTCTCCCTTCTCGTCCTCCAGGGGCACCTTGGTGGTGTCCACCCACAGCTCCCGCCCCTCCGCGTCCCGGAAGGGTTCCGTGAGGTGACGCTTGGGCCGCCCCGATTCCACCACCGCCCGGTCATCGGCCCGGTAGGCCTCGGCGTGCTCCCCCCAGGGCATATCGAAATCGCTCCGCCCCACGATCTCCGAGGAGTGTCCGAACCCGGCGGCGCGGGCGAAGGCCTCGTTGCAGCCCAGGAAGGTGCCGGCGTGGTCCTTCCAGAAGACGGACTGGGGCACGGTATCGAGGACCAGCTTGAGTCTGGCCTCGCTCGCACGCAGGGCGGCCTCGGTGGCCTTCTGCCCCGCGATGTCCAGCGCGATGGTCACGAATTCTCCCGAACCCCCTTCCAGCTCCAGGGGGGCCGTGCGCACCAGCAGGGTCACCTTCGTCCCGTCGGCCCGCTGGCCCTCCACTTCAATCGCCTCCGAGGGGGATGGCGGGCCGTAGAGAATGTCACCCGCGAGCTGGAAATCCGTGTCGCTCGGGTAGACCATGCGGGAGCTCTGTCCCGGGAATTCGGCGCGGTCCCGCTGGAAGATCCGGGCGAAGGTCTCGTTGACCTCGAGGAAGCGGCGCTCCTTCATGGACGCGAGGCCAACGGGGGCCGAATCGAAGACCGCCTTCAAAGTGGATTCGATCCTGCGGCGCTCTCCAACCTCCCGGGCCAACCGGAGGTTCTGGGCCCGGAGCGAGTTCAGGGCCAGGGCGAGAGGCGCCAGGAAGAGGAGGAGCAGGATCAGGAAGAGGAGGAACTCGAAACGCAGGGTGGCCAACTGCGCTCGACTCGCTTCGCTCAGGTAGGCGCCGGTCCCGATCATCACGTCCAGTTCGGGCACCACCTGAAAAAAGGAGAGCTTGTCATCCAGCTGCCGGGTCTTGGGATTCGGGAAAGGGTAGGCGTGAAAGACCCCCTCCGGGCGCTTCCGGAGCTGCGGGATCACCTCCTGGAGGGCGGTTCCGCCCTGGACATTGGCGGCATTCGGCAGGCCCTCGTCCTGGGTCCGGAACGGCCTGAGGATCACCCGGCCGTCCATGCCGTTCAGGAAAATGTAGTTGGGACCATAGGCATCCTCGAAGCAGAGGGTCCGGAGCCGTTCCCGGGCCGCCTCCAGGGCCGCCTCCCGGGTGGTCCTGCCCGAGCGCAGATCCGCCAGGATGGGCTCCAGGGCATGGCGGGCCATGCTGGTCTTTTCCACAAGGGCCGCCCGCTGCTGCTGCTGCGCAAAGGCCCGGAAGCGATTCAGCCCCCGGATGAACAGCGCGAATGAGAGCAGGGTAATCAGGCCCGCCAGCAGGGCGATCCCGCGGTTTCCCCCGATCATGCCCAGCCACCGCCGGGGCCTTTCGTCCAGGGGCACGCCTGCCGGCGGGGGGACGGCCATCATCGCGAGATCAGTTCGGGAATCTGCTGGAGGGAAACCACCCGATCGGCGGCCCCCAGCTTGATGGCCTCCCTGGGCATGCCGAAGACCACGCAGGATTCCTCGTCCTGGGCCAGGGTGCGGGCGCCGGCCTGTTTCATCTCCAGGAGGCCCCTGGCGCCGTCGTCCCCCATGCCTGTCATGATCACGCCCGTGGCATTCTTTCCTGCGAATTTCGCCACCGAGCGGAAGAGCACATCCACGGAGGGGCAGTGCCGGTTCACGGGCGGCGCAGCGACCACTTCCACCTGATACTGGGCCCCGCTGCGCTTGATCACCAGATGCTTGCCCCCCGGCGCGATGAGGGCCCTCCCGGCCAGCACCCGGTCCCCGGTGCGGGCCTCCCTGACTTCGATCTCGCAGATGGAGTTCAAGCGCTCGGCGAAGGCAGCCGTGAAGCGTTCCGGCATGTGCTGGACGACCACCAGGCCCGGGCAGGTCCGGGGCAGTGCCGAGAGCAGGAATTCCAGGGCCTGGGTGCCCCCGGTGGACGTTCCGATGGCCGTGAAGATGTCCGTGGTGACGACCATGGCTCCGTGCCCGGGGGCCAGCACAGCGTCCGCACTCAGCTTGGGGGGCGGGCTCAAGGGCTGGAGCATGGGCAACCGCGACATCCGGGCGCTCGCCGCCGCTCTCACGGCGGTGACGAGATCCTGGGAGGCATCCTCCAGGTAGTTCTTCACCCCCAGTGAAGGCTTGGTGAAGATCGTGAAGGCCCCGGCCGCCAGGGCCTGCATGGTGGTCTCCGCTCCCTTCGCCGTGAGGGAGGAGCAGATGATCACGGGGGTGGGGCGCTCCGCCATGATCTTGCGCAGGAAGGTGATGCCATCCATCCGCGGCATCTCCACGTCCAGCAGGATCACATCGGGCCATTCCTTCGCCATCTTCTCCATGGCGAAGATGGGATCCATGGCGTGACCGATGACCTTGATGCCCCGGTCCTTGCCGAGGATGGCGACCAGCGCCTGGCGCACCACCGCGGAATCATCCACGATCAGCACCCTGATGGGAGGGGCGAGCGTCACCTGGGCTCCTTCCAAGCGCGGATCCACCCAGGACCTGCAGAGGTGGTTTCAGGTCGATTTGATGCCCGTGGCAAGGGGGTCGAATCGTGCTCCAGCGGTCGAAGCCCGTTCCAGACTCGTTTCTCGGCCGTTCTGGCCCGGGCTTCTTGACGGGCTTTCCTGCGGGAAAGCCCTACCGCCGGCAGCAACTTGGTTTCAGGCGACACGGTACACCGTGGGACGCAGGGAGACGAGGCCCTCGCCGATGCCGGTGAGGCTCTCCGAGTGGCCCACAATGAGCAGCCCTCCGGGCTTCACCTGGGCCATCACGGCCTCCACCACCCGCCGCTTCTGGGGCACATCGAAATAGATCAGGACGTTCCGCAGAAAGGCCACATCGAAGGGCCCGAGGCGCGGCAGGGGCTGGCAGAGATTGGCCTGGACGAAGGAGACCCGTTCCCGGATCTGGCGACTCATCAGGAAGAGCCCCTCGTGGCGGTCCTGGCCCCTGAGGCAAAAGCGCTGCAGGAAGTCCTTCGGGATCGTCCCGGCCCGCTCCATGGGATAGAGCGCCTTGCGCGCCCGGTCCAGCACCCGTGTGCTGATATCCGTGCCCAGGACCTGCCACTCGGCGCTGCCTAGCACATCCGCCAGCACCATGGCGACAGTGTAGGCCTCCTCGCCGGAGGAACTGGCGGCGCTCCAGACCCGGAAGGGAAAAGGGACGGGACGCAGACTCTGGATGTAGTCGCGGAGGGTGTTGAAATGGTCGGCCTCGCGGAAGAAGGAGGTCTCGTTCGTGGTGATCAGATCGATGGCGGCCTGCAGCTCATCCCCTTCGCGGGGGTCCTGGAGGAGCTTGTGGTAGGCGGAAAAGCTGTCCACCTTCCGGTGCCGGAGGCGTGAACCGAGCCGACCCACCACCAGGGCCCGCTTCTGGTCCGAGAGGGTGATGCCCGTGGCCCGCAGGACCAGCCGCTGGAACTGGGCGAATTCGATGTCGGTGATGGGAGCGAAGCCTCCGCCGTTCGGAAGCGGTCCTCCCGGGGCGGAGCTCGGAGGAGAATTCGAGATCACGGGACGGCCCGATCTCCCGAAAGGGCCGAGAGCTCGTCCACAGAAAGGACGTGGTTCACGTCCAGGAGAATGACGAAGCGGGCACCGATTTTCCCCACACCGCTCAGGAATTCCGAGCGGAGATCCCCACCGAAGGCAGGCGCGGGCTCGATGTCCGAGGCCGCGAGCTCGAGCACCTCACTCACGTTCTCCACGATGACGCCCACCACCACGGGCCCCTCGGGGCGGGGAACCTCCAGGATCACCACGCAGCTCCGCCGGGCGATCTCCGTGAGCGCACGGCCGAAGCGCACGGAGAGATCGATCACCGGCACCATGGCGCCCCGGAGATTGATCACGCCACGGATGAAGGAGGGCATCAGCGGGACCTCGGTGAGTTCACCGTACTGGATGACCTCCTTCACGTAGCCGATCTCCATGGCAAAGGCCTCACCCCCCAGTCCGAAGGCCAGGTACTGCTTCTTCCGCTCCGGGGGAGGGCCGACCTGAAGCTTCCGGGCCCCGAACTTGTGCGGTTCCGCCATGACGGGATTCTCCTAAGGAAGCAGGGTTAGAAGCGCGTGAACTGCCGATCATCCAGATCCTCAGAGCCCCCAGCCCGCCGGGCGGACGCCCTGGGTGGAGCCTTCGGCCTTTTCCTGGTTGAGGAGGACCTGCCGCCCGCCAGCGTGAAGAATTCCATGCCGGATTGGAGTTGCTGGGCCTGGGAATTGACTTCCTCGGAAGTGGAGGCCAGTTCCTCGGAGGCGGCGGCATTCTGCTGCACAGCCTGGGTGATCTGGTTGAGAGCCCCGTTGATTTGGCCCACCCCGGAATTCTGTTCGGCGGACGCGGCGGCGATCTCCTGCACCAGATCGGCGGTCTTCTGGATGGACGGCACGAGGGTTTCCAGCATGGCTCCCGCCCGCTCGGCCAGCCCCACGCTGCCCATGGCCAGCTGACTGATCTCCTCGGCAGCCACCTGGCTCCGTTCCGCCAGCTTGCGCACCTCGGCGGCCACCACCGCGAAGCCCTTGCCATGCTCGCCGGCGCGACCCGCCTCGATGGCGGCGTTGAGAGCCAGCAGGTTCGTCTGGTAGGCGATGTCATCGATGATGGCGATCTTCTTGGCGATCTGCTTCATGGCCACGACCGTTTCGCGCACGGACTGTCCGCCCTCCACGGCATCCTTGGCGCTGCGGGTGGCGATGTCGCCCGTCACCTTGGAGTTCTCGTTGTTCTGGGCGATGGAGGCGCTCATCTCCTCCATGGAGGCACTCGTCTCCTCCACGCTGGCCGCCTGTTCGCTGGCGCCCTGACTCAGGGACTGGGCCGTGGAGCTGAGCTGCTCCGAGGCACCCACCAGGGCTTCCGCATTGTCCCGCACTTGCCCGATGATCTCGCTCAGCCTCGCCACCATGTCGCGGATGGCCGCCATCATGCTGGTGCTGTCGCCAGGGACCGTGTGCACCTCCACCGAGAGATCCCCGCCCGCCACCCGCTGGGCGATCCGGGCGGCCTCGGTCGGCTCCCCCCCCACCTGATTCTTGATGATCCGCGTCACCAGAATGCCGAGGCCGATGGAGACGGCAAAGCCGATCACCATGGCCAGGATGGAGGCCAGGCGAAGCTTTTCGTAGGTGGCTCTACCTGCCTTGTTGGCCTCATCGGCGTTCTTCGCGTTGTCGTCCGAGACCTTCTGGAACATGGTTCGCATCGCGATGTACCTGGGGCGGACCTCTGCCAGAAGGGTCTTCCTCGCCTCTTCGCCCTTGTTGACTTCGGCGAAATCCATGGCCTTCCTGATCGCGGCCAGATAGGTCGGCCAAACGTCGTCGAACTGTTTCCAGATCCCCTTTTCGTTATCGCTCATTTCCGTATTTCGCTCCTTGGCGACCCAGCTCTGGAGTTCCTTGATCGCCGGTTCCGTCTTCTGGATCTCTGCGCGAATGTCCTTGGGATCCTGGACGATCACCGTGTACATCACCCGCTGCTGCAGCGCGGAGAGCTGAACGGCGCTGTTCAACATGTAGCCCATGGCGAGGGTGTAGTTCGCGTAGCTGTCGTGCATCAGCCCGCTGACCCTGGAGGTGCCTGACAGTCCGATGCTGCCGATGACCACGGAAATGGCCGAGACCAGCGTGAAGGAGAGAAGCAGGCGGGCCGACAGCCGAAGGTTCGAAACGAAATTCATTTGCATCTCCTTACCAGGACGGGACACGGCATGCGGAACAGAGGCCAGGAAGGCAGCCCCTCAGGTGGCCGGATCGAATTTCCCAAGCTCCTCGGCAGAGAGCACGCGCTCGGCATCCAGCAGGATGACGAAGCGACCCCCGATCTTCCCCACCCCCTGGATGAAGTCGGCCCTGAGGGTGTTCCCGAAGCTCGGGGCAGGCTCGATGTCCGCCTGGGGGACCTCCAGGACTTCACTCACGTGGTCCACGACGATGCCCATCACCGTAGCCCTCTCCTCCTCCTCCACCTCCAGGATGACGATGCAGGTTCGCCGATCAGCGGAGGTGGTGGGGCGGCCGAAGCGCACCGCGAGATCGATCACCGGGATGACGGCTCCCCGGAGGTTCATCACGCCGCGGACCGCGGGAGGAGCCAGTGGAACTTCGGTGATGCTGCCGTACTGGAGGATCTCCTTGACGAACCGGATCTCCACCGCCAGGACTTCCCCTCCCAGGGAGAAGGTCAGGAACTGGTTGCGACCGGTCTCCCCGCCCTGGAGGCCGGGGAGCTGGGACGTGCGTGTGGCGAGCGGCATTGATTCCGCCATGGCGGGCTCCTTGGGGTTCAGAAGCGCTTGAACTGCCGCTCGTCGATGTCCTCGGAAACGCTGGCCCGGGAGAGGCCGACCCGGGTCGGCGCCTTCCTGTTCCTGGCCACCGAGGTCCCGGCCCCTCCAGCCAGCTTGAAGAATTCCATGCTGGTCTGCAGTTCCTGGGCCTGGGCGTTCACCTCCTCGGAGGTGGAGGCCAGTTCCTCGGAGGCGGCGGCATTCTGCTGCACGGCCTGGGTGATCTGAGTGAGGGCGCCGTTGATCTGCCCCACGCCGGAATTCTGTTCGGCGGACGCCGCGGCGATCTCCTGCACCAGATCGGCGGTCTTCTGGATGGAGGGAACGATGGCCTCCAGCAGAACGCCCGCCTTCTCGGCCAATCCCACGCTGCCCGAGGCCAGTTCACCGATCTCCTCTGCGGCCACCTGGCTGCGCTCCGCCAGCTTGCGCACCTCCGCCGCCACCACGGCGAAGCCCTTGCCATGCTCCCCCGCACGCCCGGCCTCGATGGCGGCGTTGAGGGCCAGCAGGTTCGTCTGGTAGGCGATGTCATCGATGATGGCGATCTTCTTGGCGATCTGCTTCATGGCCGCCACGGTCTCCCGCACGGACTGACCACCCTCCACGGCATCCTTGGCGCTGCGGGTGGCGATGTCGCCCGTCACCTTGGAATTCTCGTTGTTCTGGGCGATGGAGGCGCTCATCTCCTCCATGGAGGCACTCGTCTCCTCCACGCTGGCCGCCTGTTCGGAAGCCCCCTGACTGAGAGACTGCGCCGTTGCACTGAGCTGGTCGGAGGCGCCCACCAGGGCTTCCGCGTTATCCCGCACCTGGCCGATGATCTCCCCGAGCTTACCGACCATGTCCTTGATGGCCGCCATCATGCTCGTGGAATCCCCGTGAGCCGTGCGCACCTCCACGGACAGATCCCCGCCCGCCACCCGCTGGGCGATCTCGGCGGCCTCTCTGGGCTCGCCCCCCACCTGGTTCTTGATGACCCGGGTGACGACCAGCCCCAGGCCGATGGCCAGCAATATGCCCACCCCGACCGCAATCCCCATTTCGGTGGAGGCGGACGCGGCTGCCTTCGCGTTGTCCGCAGCGATCTTCTGAGCCTCTTCCACGTTCAGGTTGATCATCTTGTTGAGGAGGTCGTTGAGCTCGTTGGTGATCTTGCCGACACTGGGGCTGAACGAAATGGCGACCACCTCGGCGATCTTGCCCTCCAGCCTAGCCTTGATGATCGGTTGGGAGACGTCCTTTTCATAGATCGCCACCAACTCCTTCAGCCGCGCCAGATCTGATTTTTGCCCCGGCGTCGACACCTGCAGGGAATAGGCCGCCAGGGCCTCCTCCATGAGCTTCCAGTGCTTGTCCCTCGCCACCTGGATCATGTCCAGCTTCTCCTTGTCCGGAGCGGAGGGGAACTTGCTCAAGGAGTTCCGCACCAGCTGGAAGTTGCCGTTGAAGGCATCCAGGTTCTTCATGGGCGCCGTCGCATGCTCGAACATGAACTTGTCGCTGGCGGCAAGTTCGCCGACATTGACGATACCGATGCCCCCGATGACTCCCGCGATGAGCGCCACACAGATGAAGGCCATGATGAGCTGGGTGGCCAGACGGAGCTGCTTGTACCAGTTCATGTCGTTCTCCTTGGTCGGACTGCGTTCCTAGAGGGATGAAGCGAGAGGAGCGGGCCTGCGGCGGCGGCCTGAGCCACCATCCGCCGCGAGCTGGATCAGCTGGGGCACGTCGAGGATGAGGGCGACCTCGCCGGAACCGAGGATCGTGGAGCCGCCCACGCCTCGGACCTGCTTGAAGAGGTTCCCCAGGGGCTTGATGACGGTCTGGAATTCGCCCAGGAGCCGGTCGACCACCAGCCCCGCGCGGGTCTCGCCGTACTGCACGACCACCACGCGCTCCCGGGCCGGAGGGTCATCCGTCCTCCTGAAGACTTCGCGGAGGCGCAGGAAGGGGAGCACCTCGCCGCGGAGGTTGATGAGGTGGTTCTCCTCGGATTCCAGGAAGGGCCCGAGATCCAGGCACTCGATGACCATGTCGAGGGGCACCACATAGGAGGCCGCCCCGACGCCCACCCGGAAGCCGTCGATGATCGCCAGGGTCAGGGGCAGGCGGATGCGCAGCGTAGTGCCGGCCTCCTCGTACGACTCCACCTCGATGGTGCCCCGCAGTTCGTCGATGTTCCGGCGCACCACGTCCATGCCCACGCCCCGCCCCGAGAGCTTGGTGACGGCCTCGGCCGTGGAAAAGCCCGGCTCGAAGATGAGGTTCGTGATTTCCGAGTCGGAGAGTTCTGCACCTTCCCGGACGAGACCCCGTTCGATGGCCTTCTTCAGGATCCTGGCCTTGTTGAGTCCGCCGCCGTCGTCGGCGATCTCGATGACGATGCTGCCGGAGTCGTGAAAGGCGTTGAGGGACAGGGAGCCGGTCTCGGGCTTCCCCCGCGCCCGGCGCACCTCCGGGGGTTCGATGCCGTGGTCGATGGAGTTGCGGACGAGATGCATCAGGGGGTCGCTGAGCTTTTCCACGATGGTCTTGTCCAGTTCCGTATCGCCCCCGTGGAGCTCCAGCTCAATGGACTTGCCCATCTCCTGGGAGACGTCCCGGACGATGCGGCGGAAGCGGTTGAAGGTCTCCCCGATCTGCACCATGCGCAGACTGAGGGCGTTGTCGCGGATCTCCTCCACCAGCTTGTTGACGATGGTGGTGGCCTCGAGGATCCGGCCATCGTGGGACTGGGCCGCCATGGCGTTCGCTGAGGCCCCGGCGATCACCAGTTCGCCCACCAGATCCACCAGGCGGTCCAACTTTTCGGCCTGGACCTTGACGACCTTCATCTCCTGGGCCTGGCGCTCCTGGCTCTTCTTCTGCTTGTCCAGGGCCGCTGCCACCACGGGCGGGGGCACCGCCTGGTCCTGGATGAGGATGGTGCCGATGAGGCGCCCGTGGATGACACCGTCCTCCAGGGTCTCGGCCTTCTGGGTCCGCAGGGCCTCCTCCAGGTCCTTGGCCGTGATGCAGCCTCCGGCCACCAGGATCTCCCCGAGGAAGCGCTCGTCTTCGGGCATTTCCCGGATGAAGTCGATGTACTCCTCCACCTTGGAGTGGGGGGCGATGAACTTGATCTGGCTTTCCTCCCGGACGAACTCGAAGACATCCTCGAGGGCCTGACGGTCAGCGTCGGTGTCCAGATCCAGCTCGAGCCCGAGATAGCAGCGCTCCGGATCATAGGCCTCCCCGGCGGGAAGGGTCTTCAGGACCGGCGAGAGATGGACGATCCGGCCCAGGGTGGCTAGATAGCGGATGAAGGAGAGGGGGTCCATCCCGTTGCGTAGCACATCCTCGCCGAAGCGGATGGAGAGGTGCCAGCACTCGTTCCAGCCCCCTCCCGGACTCTCCGGAGGGCGCGTGGCCACCAGGCCCGGAGTGGGCGCGGAGACTCCGTGCTCCTCGAGATAGGGGATCAGGCCCTTCAGGAGTTTCTGGCTCACCTCCCAGCTCTCGGGCGCCTCCTCGACACCCTCCTGGGAGGAGGAGATCAGGTTTTCGAGATGATCGTGGCATTCCAGCAGGAGTCCGACCAAGGGCGGCCCCAGGGTGATCTGGCGGGCGCGGACCCGGTCCATGACGCTCTCCACCGTGTGGGCGAAGCGCACGACGGGATCCAGGCCGAAGAGCCCCGCCGAACCCTTGATGGTGTGCACGGCCCGGAACATGGCGTTGATGGATTCGCCCGGATCCACCTGCCCCTCGATGCCCAGGAGGGCCTCCTCCATGGCCGCCAGCAGTTCCCTGGCCTCGATGATGAAGGTCTGCTTCGCCTTGTCGAGATCCATGACGGCTCCTTCAGGAGGCGGAGGGGGCGAGAAGGATGGAATCGCCGAAGGTCGCCGTCAGCTTCAGCAGATCGAAGACCTCCACCACGGCGGGGCTGTGGTGGGCGAGGGCCAGGGCGGAACCGCGATTCGCCGCCTCGCGTTTGAGCCAGAGCAGGAGCTGCGCGCCTGCGGTATCCAGCTCCTCGAGCCCGGAGAGATCCAGGACATGGGCCTTGTGCTTGTCCATCCGCGCCGGGATCTCGTGCCGGGCCTCGGCGACGGTATAGATGGTCAAAACCCCCGTGAGCTTGAGGGCGGGTTGGCCGTTCACGTGGGTGGCGTGGTAGGTGAGCATCGATCCTCCGCCGCTAGGCGTGGGTTCAGGGCTGGATGAGCTTGGAAATGGCGACCAGCAGCTGCAGCGGCTTGAAGGGTTTGACCACCCAGGCCTTCGCCCCGGCCGCCTGGCCCTCCAGCTTCTTCTCCTCGCCCGCCTCGGTGGTGAGCATGATCACCGGGGTGTACTTGTAGTTCGGGTGCGCCCGGATGGCCTTCAGGAAGCTGATGCCGTCCATGTTGGGCATGTTCACATCGCAGACCATGAGGTGGACCCTCTGCCCCGTGAGCTTGGCGAGGGCATCCTGCCCGTCGCAGGCTTCGATGACCTCGTAGCCTGCGCTCGTGAGCGCAATGGAAACCACCTGCCGGAGGCTGATGGAGTCGTCGATGATCATGATCGTCTTGGCCATGGGCCCTCTCAGAAGAAGGTGATCTCGGAAGAGGCGGGAGTCTGGATATCGATCCCTTTGTGGATGGCGATCTGTTCCTGGGTGGTGTAGGTCCGCTCGAGCTCGTCGAGCCATTTGGAGGCCTCGACACCGGCGGGATTCTGCTCCAGATGGTCAGCCAGCTTTTCCATGTCCTGAACCACGGTCCAGAGCATCTGGCTCACCCGATCCTGGAACTGGAAGTGCACGAGGGCTTCCGAGATGCCCTGCTGTACGTTGAAATGGGTGGATTCCATTCCCCGGGCCGAGTCCGAGATCTCGTCGGCAACCTGCCTGAATTCGGAGACCACGGCGTGGATCTTCTCCTCCGCCTCCTGGATGAAGGCGTCGTCCCGGTCCGTGAAGTCTCTCGCCGAATTCAGGCTGGCCTCCAGCGTCTGGCTGACGCCCGCCACCTGCTCGGAGATCTTCAGCCCCGTGGCGCCGGAGCGCTCCGAGAGCTTGCGCACCTCGCTGGCCACGATGGCAAAGCCTCTCCCGTGTTCCTGGGCATGGGCGGCCTCGATGGCGGCGTTCAGGGCCAGAAGGTTCGTC
Source organism: Holophagaceae bacterium (assembly GCA_043723905.1). Lineage (GTDB taxonomy): Bacteria > Acidobacteriota > Holophagae > Holophagales > Holophagaceae > JAYREN01. The sequence continues at coordinate 6,969 of JAYSNJ010000108.1, read as the reverse complement.
TGGGTGGCGATGGCGGCCACTTCGGCACTCATCTCCTCCAGGGTGGTGATGGTCCGGGCCATGTCCGCGATTCGGCTCAGGAATTCAGTCCGGGTCTCCCGGGCCTCCCGCAGGGAATCCACCAGCCCCTGGAGGGTGGCCTGGCCCTGGAGGAGGGTCCGGGCCATCCCCTCGGCCTTCTCCATGCCGCCCCCGCCGGCGGCCTGGCGGAGTTCCTGCTGCATGGAGGCGAACTGGGAGGTCAGGCCATTGATGGATTCTTCCGTCTGCTGGCGGGCTGCGCTGGTCTGGCGGGCCCAGACGGGGATGATGGCCTTGCCCAGGTGCCACAGGGGACCCGTCTCGTCCTCCGCCCCTGGAATCGCGGGAGGGGCTTCCAGCCCGGGAAGGTCGGCTCCCTCCTCGACCCTGGGATTCCACGCGAGAAGCGCTCCCCCCAGCAGGCCCAGCAGCAGGCCCCCGAACAAGCCCCGAAGGGGGCTCCCCGAGGCGATGCCGACGACCAGCCAGGCGGACAGGAAGAGGGCCACGGCCCCGACCAGGGTCCTCCGGCGGGATAAGAGCCCCAGGGCTCCTTCTCTTGCTGCGCGCAAATCCATGAGTCGAACCCTTCGCTAGGAAGGCTTTCGGCCTGGAGTATCCACCCCTTGAGTTCCGCGTGCTGTGAAAAAACAACAATTTTTGCTACCGGCCTCCGAGAGCCCGGGACGGCAGCAGGAAGAGCGCCTTCACGGACTGCATCACGCCCCCCACAGCGAAGCCCAGGAGCCGGAGGGGCAGGAGCAGGAGCCAGATCAGGGGGTAGAGCACCAGCGCCAGGATCGCCAGGGGCCAGCAGAAGATCAGCAGGATGAGCCAGAGCAGGAAGGTGGCCATGGGTATCTCCGGACTCCAGGGTGGGCCCGCCCGACCAGGCCGCAAGCACCGGATCGGCGGTCCCGCCCCGAGGACCGGCCAACGGAGGCAGGGGTCGGCGAGGGCCCGGGATTCCAGGTCCCCGGGGAGGCGTATCATCCAGGATCCCATCCCCGCAGGAGCCCCCATGCCCCAGGAAGACTCGCTCGATCGCCGCAGCTTTCTCGCCACGGGAATCGCCGCGGGCACGGCGACCCTGATCGCCCGGGGCCCGGCCCTGGGCGCCGAGCCCGCATCCCCGGCCTATTCCCTGGAGGAGGCGACCCTGGACGAACTCCGCCTGGGGCTGGAGTCCGGACGCTGGACGAGCCAGGCTCTCGCCTCCGCGTACCTCGCGCGCATAGGATCCCTGGATGGCGGCCTGCACGCGGTGATCGAGGTGAACCCCGACGCCCTGGCCCTGGCGGAAGCCCTCGACGCAGAGCGCAGGAAGACCGGGTCCCGGGGGCCCCTGCACGGCATCCCCATCCTGGTGAAGGACAACCTCGATACGGCGGATCGCATGAAGACCACGGCGGGCTCCCTGGCCCTGGCCGATGCCCCCGCCCCCGCCCGGGACGCCTTCGTGGTGGAGAGGCTGCGGGAGGCCGGGGCCCTCCTCCTGGGGAAGACCAACCTCAGCGAGTGGGCCAACTTCCGCTCGACCCGCAGCACCAGCGGGTGGAGCGGCCGGGGCGGACAGACGCGCAATCCCTACGCCCTGGACCGCACGCCTTCGGGCTCCTCGTCAGGCAGCGCCGTGGCCGTTGCCGCCAATCTCTGCACCGCGGCCCTCGGCACAGAGACGGATGGCTCCATCGTGAGCCCCGCCAGCCTCAATGGCATCGTGGGGCTCAAGCCCACGGTGGGCCTGGTGAGCCGCAGCGGGATCATCCCCATCTCCCACAGCCAGGACACGGCGGGCCCCATGACACGCACGGTGCGGGACGCGGCGATCCTGCTCACTGTGCTCGCGGGGGTGGACCCCCGGGACCGGGCCACGGAAGAGGCCGGGCGCCAGCTTTCCCTGGACTACACGCGCTTCCTGGATCCCAAAGGGCTGGCGGGGGCGCGACTCGGCGTGGTGAAGAATCTCCTGGGCCAGCACACCCATCTGGACCGGGTGATCCAGGCGGCGCTGGAACTGCTGAAGACCGGCGGCGCCACCCTGGTGGAAGTGGAACTGAAGTCCAGCGCCTTCGAGGAAGCCGAACTGGAGGTACTGCTCTTCGAGTTCAAGGCGGGCCTCAACGCCTATCTGGCGGCGCGGGGCGGAGCCGTGAAGGATCTCGCCGGCCTCATCGCCTTCAACGAGGCGCGGCGAGAGACCGAGATGTCCTTCTTCGGCCAGGAGATCCTGCTGCAGGCCCAGGCCAAGGGACCCCTCACCGAGGAAGCCTACCTGAAGGCCCTGGGGACCTGCCGCCAGGCGCGCCGCGACATGGACGCGCTCTGCGGGAAGCACAGGCTCGACGCGTTCGTGGCACCCACCGGCAGTCCCGCCTGGCTGACGGACCCCGTGAACGGTGATGCATCCAGTGCCAGCTGTTCCAGCTTCGCGGCCGTGGCGGGCACTCCGCACATCACCGTGCCCGCGGGCTTCGTCTTCGGCCTGCCGGTGGGCCTCAGTTTCTTCGGCCGCGCCTGGAGCGAGGGGCCCCTGCTGAAACTCGCCTACGCCTTCGAGCGGCTGGCCAGGGCCCGGCGGCCCCCGGCCTTCCCCACCACCGCCAAACTCGCCTGAAGGCCTTGACCCCCCTGCCCAAGAGGATCAGTCTGGGCCCCTCAACCCCTCCCAAAGGAGATCGCCCATGAAAGTCTTCGCCACCGCACTGCTACTCGCGGGCACACTGGCCTTCGCCCAGACCCCCGCCAAGGACACCAAGAAGGTTGCCCCCGCGCCCAAGGCGGAGGCCAAGCCTGCTCCGGCTCCCAAGTCCGAGGCCAAACCCGCTCCCGCCACCGGCTTCCTGGGCAACAAGGATTCCAAGACCCTGCACAAGGCCGATTGCAAAATGGCCGCCAAGCTCAAGGCCGAGAACAAGGTGACCTTCGCCACCAAGGCCGAGGCCGAGAAGGCCGGCTACAAGGCCTGCAAGGTCTGCAAACCTTGACGATGATCTGACCCGGATGTGACTCGGATGTGGGTCGCGAAGCATCGTCCTGCGGACGATGCGCAGCGGGGACCCACACCGAGTCAATCACGTGCGGCCGTGTTCGGCCTCTGAGCTGTGCCACCAAGCGGATCACTCCCGAAATCGCGAAGCATCGTCCTGTGGACGATGCCACACCGAGTCCATCACCTTTCGCATTCCACACGTTCACCTTTCCCAGGAGGATTCATGCGCATCGCCCTTTTCATCGTTGCCGCTTCCCTCGCCCTCGGCGCCCAGTCCCTGGAGGATCTGAAGGGTGCCGCCAAGGCCAAGGCGGAGACCCAGGTGGACGCCACCAAGGCCAAGGCCGACAAGAAAGTCGATGAGGCCAAGACGAAGGCCGACGCCAAGGTGGACAAGACCAAGGCCAAGGCGGATGCCAAGGCGGCCGCCCTGCCCGTGGGCGGGGACAAGGCCAAGGCGGTCGTGGCCAAGGGCGAAGCCAAGACCAAGGGGGCCGCCGCCAAGAGTCAGGGCAAGACAAAGAGGGGCGCAGCCAAGAGCGCCGACAAAGCCAAGGCAGTCACCGAGAAGGTCACGAAGTAGTCGCCGCCCGCAGTGCGTCCTCCTGCTCCTGCAGATCGCGCAGGAGGGCGAACTGGGCGCGGGCCCGGTCCAGGTTGTGCCCCTCGCGATGGATGCGGAAGTAGCGGTCGCCTTCCAGGAAGTCCGTGAGGAAGCGCAGGCCCAGGGTGTAGGCGAAGACCTGGGTAGCGCCCACTAGGTTCTCGCGCTCCAGGGCACTCAGGCCCCCGGCCCCCTCCAGGAACCCCTTCGCCAGGGCGCCGAAGATGCGTGGATCCACGCGCACGCCGTCGAGTTGCAGGGAATCCTCCGCCGCCCTGCAGGCGGCGCTGCGGGCCAGGTCGCCGAAATCGTAGAGCGCCAGACCGGGCATGACCGTATCCAGATCGATGACGCAGATGGCCCTGCCCGAGACGGTATCGAAGAGCAGGTTGTCGAGCTTGGTGTCGTTGTGGGTCACCCGCTCGGCCATCTCCCCCCGGGCGATGAATCCAGCGAAGAACTCCGAGAGAGGGCGGTGCCCCAAGGCGAAACGGATCTCCGGAACCGCCTGGTGCGCCCGGTTGAGGACATCGCTGTCCACGGCCGACACAAAGGTCTCGAAGCGCTTCCGGGCGTCGTGGAAGCGGGGGATGGTCGGCTCGAGGGTCGGCCCCGGCAGGTCCGAGAGCAGGCGCTGGAAGGTGCCGAAGGCTGATCCGGCATCGAAGGCCTGGATCGGGTCCTCGACCCGGATCACCTCCCGGGTGCCCTCGATGAAGGGGCAGCAAGACCAGTAGCCTCCGGTCTCGTCCTGCACGAAGTCCCGCCCCTCCAGGGAGGGGATGAGGGTCAGCACGCGGCGCTCCAGGTCCGGAGCCCCCTCGGCCTCCAGCTTGCCCCGCAGGTGCCGGGTGATGCGCCCCAGGTTGGCCATGAGAGCGGCGGGGTCCCGGAAGACGCTCCCGTTGATCCGCCGCAGGATGAATCGGCGAGTCCCCTCGGGGCCGCGGCAGTCCACCCGGAAGGTGGCATTGATATGGCCGTTGCCGTAGGGCTGGGCCCCGCGGATCTCCCCCTCCAGCTGGAAGCGCCGCGCGATCTCCCGCGGGCCCTCCACCTCAGCCCTTCTTGGGGAACTGACGGTCGTAGGCCTCCTGGGCGAACTTGCTGGGCGGCACATCGAAGCGCCGCTTGAAGGCCCGGGTGAAGGCGCTGGCATCGTAGAAGCCCAGGTTGGTCGCCACATCCGAGGGTCGCTCGCCGTCCGACAGCAACTGCACGGCCCGCTGCAGGCGGCGCTCGATCAGGTACTGGTGCGGGGTTGTGCTGGTGGCCTCGCGGAAGAGGCGGATGAAGTGGTCCGGCGTGCAGCGGGCCAGCTTGGCGAGATCGGGCACCGAGTTCCTGGAGCCGATGTGGGCCTCCATGTGATCGAGCACCAGCTGCAGGGTGGAGCGGGAGAGCCGGTAGGGGAAGCGGCCCCGATCCTCCTTCTCCGTGAGGCGCAGAAGCTCTGCGCCCAGGAGGATGAGGAAGAGTTCGCGCGTCATCAGCTGGAGCCCATCCGGATGCGCCATCTCCTGGGTGAAGATGCTGAAGAGCTGCTTGAGGCTCTGGCTGCGCAGGGCGGCGAAGCTCAGCTCCTGCCACTTGCGGGGCGGGTGCTGGAGGATGCTCACCAGGGGCTCGGGGAAGGGCCCGTCCAACTGCAGCGCCGTGAAGCCGAAGGGCTGGTCCGGCGCATGGCGCTTGAGGGTGTGGCCGAAGCCCGGCAGGAGCAGCGCGAGGCTGCCCCGGGGGACGATGCCCTCCTCATGGTCCTCGCCCGTGCAGACCCGGATAGGGCCCGTGGGAAGCAGGAGGGTCCAGGCGTCCCGGCTGGGGGCCGCCTTGGCGGGAACGGGGTCCCGCTTCAGGGAGATCAGCCGCAAGGAGCCGCTGGTATAGGTCTGGAGATTCTTGGGATCGTGGTTGGACATGGCCGCTGTGAAAAATCCGGAGTCGGAATACAAGGAAGGATGTCACCGATCTCTTCTACCGTCATGTTTTTTTCTAGGTCGGCATTTTTTACTGTGGGGGAAGTCCCGGCCCGAATCGGGCAACCCTCAAGCCCCGAGGCTCCGGAAAAGCCAGAGCCCGTCCGTGCCGCCCTGGGCCGCTTCCACCACCCGCTCGGGGTGGGGCATCATGCCCAGCACATTGCCCCGGGCGTTCACGATCCCCGCGATGGCATTCTCAGCGCCATTGGGATTGAACTCGGGGGCCACCTCACCCTTGGGGCCGCAGTACCGGAAGACCACCCCGCCCTGGGCCTCCAGTTCCACCAGACCCTCGTCGTCCAGGGTGAAGTTGCCCTCCGCATGGGCGATGGGCACCGAGATGACCTGGCCGGGCCTGAAGGCGCGGGTGAAGGGCAGATCCGTGCGCTCGGTGCGGATGTGGACCTCCTTGTGGATGAACCGCAGGGATTCGTTGCGCAGCAGGGCCCCGGGGAGCAGGCCCGCCTCGCAGAGGATCTGGAAGCCGTTGCACACACCCACCACCAGGCCGCCCTGTTCCGCGAAGCGCTTCACGTCCGCCATGATGGGGGCCAGGGCCGCGATGGCACCGCAGCGCAGATAGTCGCCATAGCTGAATCCGCCGGGCACGAAGACCAGATCCGTGCCCTCGGGGAGGGTCTTCTCCTGGTGCCAGACGGGTCGCGTCTCCCAGCCCATGACCGTGCCGCAGGCATGGAGGGCATCGTGGTCGCAGTTGGAGCCGGGGAAGATGGGAACGGCGACGCGCATCACAGGACCTCGATGATGGCCTTCTCCATCACGGGATTGACCAGGAGCTTGTCGCACATGGCCTGGGCCTGGGCCTTCGCCTCCTCGGCGGTGGTGGCGGGCACCTCCAGGTCGATCATGCGGCCGATGCGCACATGCTCCACCGCAAAGCCGAAGCCGTGAAGACCGTGTTCCACGGCCTTGCCCTGGGGATCCAGGATCCCGGGTTTCAATGACACCAGAACGCGCACCTTCATGCCGGCCCCCAATCCAGCAGTTTACCCGAGCGCGGAAGCCTTCACGATGCCGGGGATCACGGATCAGCGCCCCTGCCCTTCGGCGGTCTTCACCGGGCCTTCATGCGGGGGCCTCGGTCGGGGAGAGCAGCCTTTCCGTGGTGGCGATGGCGTAGATCGCCCCGGCCTCGTTCACCAGGGCCGTGGAGATCATGGAGACCGCCAGGACGGCACCATCCTTGGCGAGGCGCTGGGTGCAGTGGGGCTCCAGAAGCCCGGTCTGGCTCAGCTGCTGCACCCTGGCCAAGGCCCAATACGGTTCACTTAAGGTCCTGGATGCAAATGATGGGGTGACTGCGGGCATTGCATTTGATGGTTCTGTCGCGGACGTTCCAATTGCTCATTTTA
>JAYSNJ010000107.1:0-11090 GCA_043723905.1 Holophagaceae bacterium | reverse complement strand
TGCACGACCGCAACCTGCTGGCGGCGGGGGACGGGAATCTCAGTGCCCGCCTCCCCGATGGGCGCATCGCCATGACGCCCTCGGGTGTCGCCAAGGCCTGGATCGGCCCTGGGGACTTCACCTATCTGGATCCGGATGGCACAATCCTCCAGGGTCGTCCCAGCAGCGAAAGGCTCATGCACCTGGCCATCTACGAGACCTGCCCGGAGGCGAGGGTGGTGGTCCACGCCCATCCGCCCATGGCCATCGCCTGGACACTGGCGCGGCCGGACCTGAAAGAACTCCCTGCCGAGGCCCTGCCCGAGGTCATCCTGGGCGCGGGGAGCATTCCCATCGTGCCCTACGCCCGGCCCGGCACGGCGGCCCTGGGGGAGGCTCTGAAGCCCTTCCTGCCCGCCCATCGTCTGCTGGTCCTGGCCCGCCATGGGGCGGTCTGCTGGGGCGAGGATCTCGCCGAGGCCATGGGGGGCATCGAACGTCTGGAACACGTGGCCCAGATCCTCAAGGCTGCCGTGGAACTGGGAGGGCTCTCCCCCCTGCCGGGAGAGGAACTCGCGGCGCTCAGGCGGATCCGGGAGGAGTTGGGGCCCCGCATCCGGTGAGCCGAGTGCCAGTCGGAGATTTTCCCCCATTCCGGTCAGGGCGCCGAGGATAGGCTGGAGGACATGAAGGAACTGCATTCTCTAGCATTGAAGGTGGAACGGGGTCGCTTGTGGGTCCTGGACCAGACACGACTTCCGGACGAGGAGCGCTGGCTCGACGGGGATGACCCCGCGGTCATGGTGGGGCACATCCAGCGCCTGTCGGTGCGGGGAGCCCCGCTCATCGGCGTGGCGGCGGCCCTCTCCCTGGCCCGCTTCGCGGAGGCGGGGGCCTCGCAAGGGCCCCTGCGGGAAGCCTGCGCGGCTCTTCGGAGCGCCCGCCCCACCGCCGTGAACCTGATGGGAGCCATGGACCGCATGAAGGGGCTGATGGACGCGGGAGCTTCCTCCGCGGAACTCGCCTGCGAGGCGGAGGCGATCTTCGACGAGGATGTGGCCCTCTGCGAGAATCTGGCCGCCCGGGGCTCGGCCCTCATCCGCCCCGGCGAGAGCGTGCTCACCCACTGCAACGCGGGGGCCCTGGCCACCGTGGGGATCGGCACCGCCGTGGGAGTCATCCGCCGCGCCTTCGAACTGGGCAAGCTGCGCCATGTCTTCGTGGACGAGACGCGTCCCCTGCTCCAGGGCGCCCGGCTCACGGCCTGGGAGCTGCTGCGCCTGGGCATCCCCCACACGCTCCTCACGGACAGCATGGCGGCGATTCTCATGCGGGAGGGGCGTGTGCAGCGCGTGCTGGTGGGCGCCGACCGGGTGGCCGCCAACGGCGATTTCGCCAACAAGGTGGGCACCTACGGGTTGGCCGTCCAGGCCTCCCACCACGGCCTCCCCTTCCATCCGGTGGCGCCCTGGACCACGGTGGATCTGGATTGTCCGGACGGGCGCGCCATCCCCATCGAGGAGCGCCGGGCCGAGGAAGTGCGCGGCTACGGGGACCTGCGCTGGGCGCCGGAAGGTAGCCCCGTGTTCAACCCCTCCTTCGATATGACCCCCGTCGCCCTGGTGACGAGCCTCGTGCTGGATCGGGGGGTGCTGACGGGAGACCAGCTCCGGGAGGGCGGGCTGTGGAGGCTTTGACCCAGCCCCAAGCCTCCCGGCGAGCCGTGTCGGCGCTTGCCGGGGGGGCACCTTGGTATCGGGCACTCCCGGGCGCAGCACGCTCCAGTTCACCCTTCGGGTGAGCCTGGTTCGTGCTGCTCTACGCTATCGCCTTCGGCGCTAGCTACCGGGAGTACACCTTGGTCAGGCCGCCAGAATATTGCGCAGCCAGCCCAGAGGGCCCGTGTAGTGGACGGTGCCCTCTTCGCGGATGAGGCACCAGCACTCGTCGTTGAGGACGACGGGGGCATGGGTGGAACCCTCGCCGAAATGCACCCAGTGGCCCGTGGGGTAGGCGGCCTCTCCATCCTCGAGCAGGCCATCCAGGACAAGCATCTGTTCGCTGCCGAAGTGCACATGGGAGGGTGTGCGGAAGCCGTGGGGGGCTACCAGGAGACTCAGGCGGGGACCGCCATTGCCGGTATCCAGGAGGGTGGCGATGCGGGCTCCGCCGCGGATCTTCCAATCCCAGGTCCCGGTGGCGGGCAGCAGCGAGAGGACGGAAGGGGGCAGGAAGGGAGCCTGGAGGGGGGCCGTGCCCTCGGCAAAGGCCCGGTGCACGGATTCCATAATCCGCAGGGTCAGGTCCGCGCTGGACTGGAGGAGGCGCTGGACTTCACTCGGGACCGGGGAGGCCTGGGCGTGGCGGTGAGGATGGAACTCCGCGACTCGGGTCAGGGCCGCCCGGAGGGCGTTCTGGGCCAGAGGCAGGAGCTCCTTCGCTTCGGAGGCGGGGAGGGCTTGAATGATCCCGGGCAGCTTCCGGAGTTCGGCGTTCAGCTCCCGGCATTCGAGGCAGTGGAGCAGGTGGAGACGCAGGCGGAGCACTTCGGTGAAGGGAAGGGTGCCCTCGTCCAGGTCGGTGAGACGTGCGACGACCTGCTGGCAGGTGAGGCGCCGGGTCACAGCTTGCCTCCCGAGAGAAAGGGCGAAAGGACCCCACGCAGGCCCAGTCGGGCCCTGTGCAGGCGCTGGCGCACCAGTCCGCGACTGATTCCCAACATGGTGGCGACTTCCTCGGTATCCATGCCTTCCAGATCCCTCAAAACGAAAACCGCACGCTGTTCGTCTGAAAGGCGATTCAGGCCTTCCTTGACCCTCTCCCGGACCTGCTCTTCCTCGACTCTCTCAAGGGCCGTGGCCTCCTGGCTGAGATCCTTGAGGCCTTCCTTGCCCATGTGATGCCCGTCGGGCGTGAAGTGTGGCAGGAAATCTTCAATGGTGTCTTCCCGGCGGCGGATCCGCGATCGCCGCAGCATCAGTGCCTCGTTGAGGCAGACCCGGTACCCCCAGGTGCTGAACTTGCTCTTTCCCTGGAAGCGGTGAAGCTCCGTGAAGATGCTGAGCAGGGCCTCCTGCAGGGCGTCCTGGGTGTCCAGCGTGTCCTGCAGGATGCGCTGGATGCCGGCGGAAAAGAGCCCCAGGTAGGGTTCCACCAGGGCCCCGTAGGCCTCGCCGTCGCCGGCGATGGATCGGGTGATGAGTTCGGCCTCGGGAAGTCGGTCCTTGTCCATTGCCTCTAACTCTACCGTGCCAGTCGGGATAGGCGAATGGTGAAGGTGGTCCCGAGGCCGGATCCCAGGCTGGTCACCCGGATCTCCCCCCCGTGGGCGCGAACGATCTCCCGGCAGAGGAACAGGCCGAGGCCGGTCCCGGGGACCGAGCGGGTCATCTCGTCGCCCACCCGGTAGAAGCGCTGGAAGATGCGGGGGAGGTCCTTGGGGGAGATCCCGTGGCCCCGGTCGGCCACGACGAGAATGGCGTCCTCGTTGTCCCCGTCGAGTGTGATGGCAGTCTCCCGAGGTTCGGAGGCGTATTTGAGGGCGTTGGAGAGGAGGTTCTCCAGCACCATGGCGAAGGCCTTGGCATCGACCCGGGCGATGATGCCGGGGGCCAGATCCATCCGGAGGCCCAGGAGCCCTTCGCCGAGGCGGCGGTCCATGTCCTGGCAGACCCGCTGGACGAGGGGGGCGAGTTCCGTGGGCTCCATGTGGATCTCCAGCTTCCCCGCCTCTGCCCGGGCGGTTTCCAGGAGATTGGAGACCAGGTCCGCCAGGCGGTGGAGATCCCCGTCCATGAGGGTCTGGATGCGCGTCTTCTGGGTCTCGCTCAACTCCCGGCTGAACATCGTCTCCATCCAGACCCGCAGGCTGGCGATGGGCGTCTTCAGTTCGTGGGTGACCGAGGCGATGAAGTTCCGCTGGCGGAACATCATCTCCATTTCGGCATTGAGCTTCCTGTAGATGTAGGTCATGCCGATGAGCACGGCGGCCACGAGCACCAGGGCCTCGCCCGCGGTGCGCCAGAGGGCCAGGGTGCGCTCCCGGTCCATGGCCTCCAGCACCTCGGGGCGCAGGGTGAGATAGGCTGTCTTGTCGGTCAGCAGCAGCGGATCGTCCAGGGCCATGGGAGAGGGCAGCACCGCCACATAGGGGAAGCGCTCCTCGATGGCGTTCTTGCGCTCATCGAAGGTGCGGGTATCGGAGAAGCGTCCGACCACCACGCCGGGGCCCTCCCCCGGGTCCTTGGGAAAACTGTCCCGGAGGGAGGCCATGGAATCGAACTGCCAGGCTTCTGCCCGGCCCGCGCGCATCTGCGCGATGCGGGCATCCTGAAGCCGCCTGGATTCGTGGACCTGCACACCGATCCACCAGGCCATCTGCGTGAGCAGCAGAATCGCCACGCTCCAGAAAATGAGCCTTTCCGTGGCAGGGGGTTTGAGGGAACGCTTCGTCATGGGTCCTCGAGGAGGCCTGGGGATCCAGTTTGGATTAGTGGGGGAGGATTGGTAAGACTCCTTGCATTGGCCTCCGGGGCGGGCATTCTAGGGAAAGGATGAGTTTTCCGCCCTCCAATCCCTATCCGCCGGGGTCCCCGTCCCAGGGTTCCCCGAATCCCTACAAGCCTGGGGCCCCTGCCCAACCGGGTACCGGTGCGCAGCCGCGAGGGCAGGGCCAGGAGGTCCTGGTCGAACTGGTGCAGGCCCAGAGGCTTATCTCCCAGCAGGCCCAGGAACTGATCGAACTGCGTTCCAGGCTCGGCCGCCGCACCCACCAGATGACGGTGCTCCAGCATGTGGCGGAGATCCTGGCCGCCACCCCCAAGGTGGCTCAGGTCGCCAGCGTGCTCCAGGACGTCTTCGTCCAGGAATTCTCTGCCAAGGCCTGCGGCGTGTGGATCCTCGAAGACGAGGGCTCCACCTACCAGCCCAAGGTGGGACACGGATTGCCCCGGAGCGCCTGGACCCAACTCGGCCTGCCCGCTCCCAACCCTTTCCCCCATTCTCCCATCGTGCTCTTCCAGTCTCAGTGGCTGGACCAGGCGGCCATTCGGGGCCCCCTGGAGATCCTGCGCGTCTCCCCGGACACTTCGCTCTACTTCGTACCCTTCGAGCACCAGCTCCTCCTCATGGGCTTCGCTATCCTGGCCCTGGACACGGGGCGCAAAATGGAAGAGGACCAGGACAGCCTCACGATCCTGCAGCGCCAGGTGGCCGTCTCCATCTACAACGCCTGGCTGTTCAGGGACCTGGGCCAACAGCGGGACACCCTCCGACGGCAGGCCGGGGAGCTGGAAAAGGCCAACGTGGCGCTGCGCGAAGCCGATCGCTTCAAGAGCGAATTCCTGGCCCTCACCAGTCATGAGCTGCGGACCCCCCTCACCGGAATTCTCGGCTTCACACGGCTGGTCATCGACGAACTCTACGAGGACGAGGAGGACATGCGGCGGATGCTGCAGGACAGCTACGCCTCCGGAAAGCATCTGCTCTCCCTCCTCAACGATATTCTCGATCTCGCCAAGATTGAATCTGGGCGCATGCAGGTCCATCTCGAGTCCTTCAGCCTCCATGTCCTCATGGAGGAGGTGAAACCCATCGCCCAGGCCTACCCCCACAAGGCGGAGGTGGAGCTGCTGTGGCCCGGGGGGCTGAGTGAGCTCCCCGAGGTGATGGTGGATCCCGGTCGCTTGAAACAGGTGATGCTCAATCTCCTGTCCAATTCCCTAAAATTCACCAAGGAGGGCAGTGTCCGCGTGGCGGTGGAGCGGGGCTTCGGCCAGGTGACGATCCAGGTGATCGATACGGGCATCGGCGTCCGGGCCGAGGACCAGGCCCTGCTCTTCCAGAAATTTGTCCAGGCCGAGGGCGGCCATTCCAGGGAGTACGGCGGCACTGGGCTGGGGCTCGTGATCTGCAAGCACCTGATGGAGATGATGGGGGGCACCATCGCCCTCCAGAGCGAAGGCCAGGGGATGGGGTCCACCCTCACGCTGACACTGCCCATCGCCTGAGCCGCACCCTCGTTCATCCATGGGAGAATGGAGGTTCCGCCTTGGAGCCCCCATGACCTACGCCCGCCGAGACACCTTCCTCCCCTTCACCCGGCCCGTCATCGGGCAGGACGGGGCCCCGTCCGCGATCGAGCAAAGCGAGGAGCGGGAGCACAGCGCGGTGCGCTGTGCGATCCGGGGGTAGTCAGACTCCTGCCATGACAACGAAGAGGCCAAAATGACATACGTACGCCGAGATTCCTTCCTGCCCTTTACTCGCCCTGTCATCGGGCAGGAAGAGATCGAGGAGATGATCGATTCGATCAACTCGGGCTGGATCACCACGGGGCCCAAGTCCGCCAGGTTCGAGGAGGAACTGGCCCGCTACAACGGCGTGAAGCACTGCCTGGCCATGAACAGCGCCACCACGGCCCAGGAGATCATGCTCCAGGTACTGGGGCTCCAGCCGGGCGATGAGGTCATCACCACCTCCATGACCTGGGTCTCCACCCTCTCCACCGTGGTGCTCCAGGGCGGCGTGCCCGTGCTGGCCGACATCGATCCCAAAACGCTGAACATCGATCCCAGCCGCATCGAGGAAATGATCACGCCCCGTACAGTGGGAATCATTCCCGTGCATCTCACGGGCCTGCCCGCGCCCTTGGAAGAGATCTGGAGGATCGCCGAGAAGCACGGCCTCTGGGTCGTCGAGGACGCCGCCCAGGCCATGGGTGCCCATTACAACGGCAGGAAGATCGGCAGCGATCCCCGTTCGGTCATGAGCGTCTACAGCTTCCATCCCAACAAGAACATGACCACCGGCGAAGGGGGCGCCATCACGCTGCACGACGATCGCTTCGTCAATCGCATCAAGCGCCTTCGCTTCCACGGCATCGAGAAGGACGCCTGGAAGCGCTTCGCCAAGGACGGTTCGCCCCACACGGAAGTCCTGGAGCCCGGTCGCAAGGCCAACTTCATGGACCTCCAGGCCAGCCTGGGCCTGCACCAGATCAAGAAGCTGGACGGCTTCAACGCCCGGCGGGGCCATCTCTTCCACCGCTACCTGGAACTGCTGAAGGATGTCGACGGCCTCGTGCTGCCCTGGGAGGGCGACGCCATCCACGGCCACTGCTTCCATCTCTTCGTGCTGCGCATCAAGCCCGAAGAAGTGGGCATGGACCGGGACACCTTCGTGCAGGCCCTGAAGGACGAGAACATCGGCACCGGCATCCACTACCGCCCCGCCCACATCCACGCCTTCTACCGCGACTACTACGCCCAGCACCCGAACGCCCTGCCCCAGGATGGGCTGCCCCACAGCGAATGGAGCGGCGACCGCCTGATGTCGATCCCCCTCTGGCCCGGTCTCACCGAGGAGGACCAGGACCAGGTGGTGGCGGCCATCCAGCATGTGATCGGGAAGACCCCGGCCTGAAACTGGCGTGCCCACCCGGTGCCGATCATTGGATGGATGTCCGCCGTATTCAAGGAAAGCTAGACGCCATGAGCCACCCCCTGATCGAAGTCCAGATAGATGGCCACTGCTTGAAGGTAAAGGTGGGGGAGAAGATCAGTGACCTTCTCAAGCGCTACCCGCCCGAGGGCGGATGGCGTCCCCTCGCCGCCAAGCTGAACCAGCATCTGGTGAGCCTGGACACCCCCTTGCGCTTCAACTGCCGCGTCACTCCCGTGGGCTTCGGCCACCGGGAGGGCATCGCTGTGTATCGCCGCTCCGCCTGCCTGCTGCTCTATGAGGCGGTGAAGGAACTCTACCCCCTCGTCCGAGTCGTCGTGGGTCAGTCCTTGGCGGGGGGTTACTACTTCGATCTGGAGGGGCAGGCAGTGGATCCCGAAGTCCTGGAGGATGTCGAGGCCAGGATGCAGCAGATCGTGGCAGAGAAGCGCTCCTTCCACCGGCAGACCATCACCAGCGAGGAGGCCATCCAGTATTTCCGGCAGGAGGGTTTCGAAGACAAGATCAAGCTTCTCACCACCTCCCGGTGGATTGAGGTGCGCCTCGTGGGCTGCGGGGATTTCAGGGATATCCAGCATGGGCCCGTGGTGCCCTCCACGGACTACCTGGCCGGGTTCCATCTAGTGCCCTACCCGCCGGGCTTCGTGATGCGCTTTCCTGATTCAGCGAAGGCTGCCCCCGCGGAGACAGGCCCCGTGGTGGGCCTGGAACCAGGCCTCTTCCAGATCTACAAGGAGACCAAGGCCTGGAATCAGATTCTGGGTGTGGTGAACGTGGGGCAGCTTAACGAGGCCTGTCTCTCCGAGGAGATCGGGGAGGTGATCAAGGTCGCCGAGGGCTTTCACGAGAAGAAGATCGCGGAGTTCGCCGACGTGGTGGCCCGGCGGCGGGAGACCTTGCGCCTCGTGCTGATCGCAGGGCCGTCGTCCTCGGGCAAGACCACCTTCAGCAAGCGCCTGATGGTGCAGCTCAAAGTGAACGGCCTGAGGCCCCTCACGCTCTCCACGGACAACTACTTCCTGGGGCGGGCGGAGACTCCCCTGGATGCCGAAGGGAACCCGGACTTCGAATGCCTTGAGGCGGTGGATGTGCCCCTCTTCAACCAGCACCTGGAGCAGCTGCTCGCGGGAGAAGAGGTCCAGGTCCCCATCTACGACTTCCATTCGGGCAGCCGCTCCAGCCGCGCTCAGCCCATGCGCCTGGGGCCCGACGATATCCTCATCGTGGAAGGCATCCACGGTCTGAATCCCAAACTCTCAGAAGCCGTGGATCCGGGCCACAAGCTGAAGATCTACATCAGCGCCCTCACCCAGCTGAGCCTGGACGGCCATAACCGTATTCTGACCACGGACGTGCGCCTCATTCGGCGCATCGTGCGGGACCGCAGATATCGCGGCCACAGCGCCGCCCGCACCATCAGCATGTGGCCCTCCGTGCTGCGGGGGGAGCGCGCGAACATCTTTCCCTTCCAGGAAGAAGCGGATGTGATGTTCAACTCGACCCTGGTCTATGAGCCTGCACTGCTGCGGATCTTCGCAGAGCGCTACCTGCTGGAGGTGCCCAGCGACCACGAAGCCTTCGGTGAGACCTACCGCCTGCTGCACTTCCTGCGCATGTTCGTGCCCGTGCTGGCCGACGAAGTGCCGCACACGTCCATCCTCCGGGAGTTCATCGGGGGGAGCACCTTCAGCTACTGAGTAAGGAGCAAGGGAACTCCTGGCGTTTTTCGGTCTCCTCCTGGGGCTTCCCTTCCTTGAAGACACACAATTCCTCGACGGCGCCTCGAACCAGGTGCAAATTGTCGCTGTTTATTGGGGTTTCCAAGATGCCAACACGGCGCTGGGTGACGCGAAAAATACTTCAGGGCCCCAGATCGGGGCCCTGAAGGGAAGCGGCAGAGTGGGTCTACTCCAGCACGATCCAGATCTTGCGGCCGTCCTTGACGGCCTGGACCAGCACCATCATGGCTTCCGAGATCTGCTTACCCTTGGAGGAGCCGTCCAGGAGATCGACGATGACGATGGGCTCCTCCTCGCCCCTGGGCAGGCTCACGCTCCGGGGCATCTCCCGCTCGGCCTTCTTGGAGGCAGGGTTCCGGGAGGGAGGATCGGGCAGGATGAAGCCCTTCCCGTGCTCCAGGGCCTCGAGGCTCGTGCGGAACAGGGCGGCCAGGGCGACCAGCGCACTCCCGGAGGGCTTGATCTTGTCCCGTTCCCAGAAGGAGATGGAAGCCTGATCCACGCGGAGGGTTTCGGCCATCTCTTCCTGGGACCAGGCCCAGAGCATGCGCACAGCCTTGATGCGCTCACCAAGGGTGTTGAGGGAGGGGTTGGAATCGGAGGGGGCTTCTGAACGCTTCAAGGGAATCTCCCGTGAGGTGTGATTGGGGTTAGCTTGTAAGGCTCAACCTTAGGCTGGTTAAAAAAAGCATTCAAGGGGTTTCATATTCAGATTCATTAAATTCTTTCATGGGGAAGTGTGGGAACGGGTGCGTAGATGGCGACGGTGGGGTCGATTAAGTATAGGTTGCTAATCCGACCTGTGTAGGCACTGGCGTACTGCTGAATCTGGTCCGCGAAGCGGGTCTGTTGGTAGCCGTCACGGAAGATACTGCCCCAGCGTGGGTTAAAGGCTGCCTCCAGCTGCGTGTCCAGGGCCGCCACGAAGGCCTCCTGTTCCATTAGACGCTTCTGACTGGCGTTTATCTCCTCCCGGAGTTGGCCCGCTTCCAGGTCCAGGGCCCGCAGGGCCTCGGGACTCAGCCGGGCGGCCAGGAGGTGGCGGTGCTCCCGGTTGCGCTTGTGTTTGTCCTCCAGGAGGGAGACGCGGATTTCGTTCCGTCGGCGCTGGGTCTCCGTGCGGAGGAAGAGCTGGAGATCGTCGGCGAGATCCTCCAGGCGCTGAAGCGTCGTGCCGAGTTCCGGGATCAGGAGGAGGGTCTGCCAGGAGACGTTCTTCTTGGATCGCAGGATATCGCCGTAGATGTGGTCCCCGACGTAGAGGATCTCCTCGCCGAAGGCCTGGAGCTGGTTTTCGAGCCATGCGGCATTGCCGCCCGTGAAGGCCTTGGGGTGACCCTCGGTGGGAAGGGCGAGCTGGGGTTCCTCGAAGAAGATGGGCTTCCGGGAGCTGGTCACCACGAGATCGAAGTAGTCCTCCCAGGAGGGCAGGGCGGGGTCCTGGCCGTCCAGCAGGAAGCTCAGGACCCCCTTGGTGAAGTGCCATTCGCTGTTGGAGACGACGAAGAGCTTCTTGCCGGCCCGTCTCCAGCGGTCCAGGGCGGCCGGCAGCTCGGGATCCCGAAGGATGTAGAACTCCCGGTTGGCGAGGATCTCCGCCTTCATTTCGCCGTTGCGGTGGGCGGTGTCGATGGCCCACCGCACGTCCTGGAAGAGATCCAGGCAGTCCTTTCCCTTGATCCAGCCCCGTTCCCTGCCATCGACCAGCACGGCGTACAAATAGCTTTCCGGTATCTCGAAGAGGGTGTCGATACTGCGGAAGCCCTTGGCGCTGGCCGAAAGCCTTCGCCGGCCGTAGGCTGCGTCGATGGCCTCGCGCTCCATGGGCTGGCTGCCGTGGCAGGCTCTCACGACCATGCGTTCGGTGTTGAGCTTGAGCAGATTGCCCCGCAACCCGTCGAGCACCAGGCC
>JAYSNJ010000106.1:0-17676 GCA_043723905.1 Holophagaceae bacterium | reverse complement strand
TGGTAAGAGCGAGCGGGGCAGCTTCCCCGTGATCCGCCTGCCCCTGCGCCAGTGGATGCTCCGGATCACCGCCTACGCCGACCGCCTCGTGGACGATCTCAGATTGGCGGATTGGCCGGAGAGCACCAAGACCATGCAGGAGGAATGGATCGGCCGCAGCGAGGGAGCCGAGGTCCGCTTCCCCCTGGTGGATGGCAACGGCTTCCTGGAGATCTTCACCACGCGCCCCGATACGCTCTTCGGCGTCACCTTCATGGTCATCGCCCCCGAGCACCCCTTCGTGGAGCGCCTCACCACCCACGACCAGAAGGCCGCCGTGGAGGCCTACGCCCACCAGGCCATCAACCGCTCGGACCTGGATCGCCGGGCCGCCAAGGAGAAGACGGGCGTCTTCACGGGCGGATTCGTGACCAACCCGCTCACGGGTCAGCCCGTGCCCGTGTGGGTGGCCGACTACGTGATGATGGGCTACGGCACCGGGGCCATCATGGCCGTCCCCGGCCACGACCAGCGCGATTTCGAGTTCGCCCGCAAGTTCCAGATCCCCGTGCTCCAGGTGGTGAGCAGGGATGGGAAGGCGACCCCAGGCGAGATGGCGGAGGCCTTCACGGAGCACGGTCTGGCCGTGAATTCCGGTGCCTACGACGGCCTTCCCACGGCGGACTTCAAGAAGAGCGTCACGAAGGACCTGGAAGGCTCAGGCCAGGGCAAGGAGCGGGTGGAATTCCGCCTGCGGGACTGGGTCTTCAGCCGCCAGCGCTACTGGGGCGAGCCCATCCCCATCTACTTCCCGGTGGAGACCACGGGCGATCCCCGGGACGGCGATCCCCACACCATCCGCTACGACCTGCCCATGGCTGTGGACGAATCCGAACTGCCCCTGTGCCTGCCGGAACTGGAGGACTTCAATCCCGGCGAGGACCCCGCGGGGACTCTCGCCCGGGCTGCGGACTGGCGCTTCTTCCAGAAGGACGGTCTCTGGTACGCCCGGGAGACCAATACCATGCCCCAGTGGGCGGGCTCCTGCTGGTACTACCTGCGCTTCATGGACCCGAAGAACCCCGAGGCCGCCTGGAGTCCGCAGGCCGCCCAGCGCTGGCTGCCCGTGGATCTCTACGTGGGCGGGGCCGAGCACGCGGTGCTCCACCTGCTCTACGCCCGCTTCTGGCACAAGGTGCTGCTGGACGCGGGGCACCTGAACGTGCCCGAACCCTTCGCCAAGCTGGTGCACCAGGGGATGATCCTGGGCGAGGTGGAGTACACAGGCTACAAATTCGCGGGAAAATTCATTTCCCGCGAATTTGTAGAAAGTGATCCCGAAGGGGGATATCGGCGGAAGGGGGCGAGCGAGGTGGTCGAAGCCCAGCGGATTCCCGAGGACGCGACCGAGAAGAAGGGCGGCAACGTGGTGCTGAAGGCCGATCCCTCGATCGTTGTGGATGCCCGGGCCTTCAAGATGTCCAAGTCGCGGGGCAATGTGGTCAACCCCGACGAGGTCATCGAGGCCCACGGCGCCGACGCGCTGCGCCTCTACGAAATGTTCCTGGGGCCCTTGGAGGCCACCAAGCCCTGGAACACCAATGGCATCCAGGGGGTGAGCCGCTTCCTGGAGCGCACCTGGAACCTGGGGCAGAAGGCCGTCGCCGAGATCCCCGTGGAAGGCGAGCTGCTGCGCCTCATGCACAAGACCCTCCGGAAGGTGGGCGAGGACATCGAGGCCCTGCGGCTCAACACGGCCATCTCGGCCATGATGATCTACCTCAACGACCTGGCCAAGGCCGATCCCCTGCCCCGGGAGGCCGTGGAGATGCTCATCCGCATGCTCCACCCCTTCGCGCCGCACCTGGCGGAGGAACTCTGGGAGACACTGGGCCATGCCCCTTCGCTCCAGGCCGAGCCCTGGCCCGCCTTCGATCCGGCCCTCTGCGTGGACGAAGCCGTCACGGTCGTCGTACAGGTGAACGGCAAGGTGCGGGGCCGCGTCAGCCTCCCCGTCGACGCCACACCCGATGAGCGCCGGGAGGCCGCCCTGGCCTGCCCCGAGGCCCAGGGCTTCCTGACCGGCAAGGAGATCGTCAAGGTGGTCGTGCCCCCCAACGGCACCCTCGTGAGCATCGTCGTCAAATAGCCGCCGAGGCTTGTTGGGAATATTTCGCTCCCTGTACATAATCGTAAACCCGCATGGTTGCTGGCCTTTCGTGTCGTTCGGGGCTTCGGCATCCGCTAGAATGAGGGATCCGGAGCCCCGATGCCTGCACCTGCCGTGATCGATTCCATCCTGGAGCTCGTCGGGAATACGCCGATGCTGCGGTTGCGCCGTTTCGCGCCGGATTTCGAGATCTTCGGGAAGCTGGAATACCTCAATCCCGGGGGCAGCATCAAGGACCGCATCGGCGTGGGCATGCTGCGGGCCGCGGAGGCCCGGGGCGAGCTCATCCCGGGGGTCTCGACGGTGATCGAGGCCACGGCGGGCAACACGGGCCTGGGTCTGGCCCTGGCCTGCAAGGCCCTGGGCTACCGCTGCATCATCGTGATGACCACCAAGTACAGCCAGGAGAAGATGCAACTGGTGAAGGCCCTGGGGGCGGAACTGGTCGTGCTGCCCAAGGCGGGGGGCATGGAGAGCGCCGTGGCGCGCACCGAGGAAATGGCCCGGGCCATCCCCCATGCCTGGCTCAGCCGCCAGTACGACAACTGGGACAACCCCGGCACCCACGCCGAGACCACCGCCATGGAGATCTGGAGCCAGATGGAGGGTCGCCTGGACGGCATCGCCATCGCGGCGGGCAGCGGGGGCTCCTTCACCGGCATCGTGAAGCGGTTGAAGGAGCTCCATCCGTCGCTGGTGGCCTGGTGCCTGCAGCCTCAGGGGAGCTGCTACGGCGACAGGGAAGTGCGCGAATGGGAGGTGGAGGGCATCGGCAGCGTCGAAGTGCCCGCGGTGCTGGATCTCTCCCTGGCCGATCACATCCTGGATGTGACGGACGAGGACAGTCTCGCCACGGCGCGCCGACTCATCCTCACCGAGGGCTGCCTGGTGGGCGGTTCCAGCGGCTGCAATGCCTCCGGGGCGGTGCAGCTGGCCCGCACACTGACCCCGGGGAGCCGCGTCGTCACATTGCTCTGCGATGGCGCCGAGCGCTACCTCAGCAAGTTCCCCGTGGCCGATATTTCCCAGGAGCTGCCATGACCCCGCTCGATCTCGCGTCCGGCCTTCTGGACGCCGGTGCGGTGCGCCTCTCGCCCCGGGAGCCCTTCACCTGGGCCAGCGGCATGAAGGCGCCCATCTACTGCGACAACCGGCAGATGCTGGGCGCGCCGGAGCTCCGGAGCAGGATCGCGGAGGCCCTGGCCCAGCTTGCGGCGGAATCCAAGCCCACACTCATCGCGGGCACCAGTACGGCGGGCATTCCCTGGGCGACCCTGGTGGCCGATCGCCTGGGGCTGCCCATGTCCTATGTGCGCCCCGAACCCAAGAAGCACGGCATGGGCCGTCAGGTAGAGGGACCCGATACCTGGGGCCACCGCGTCGTGCTCCTGGAGGATCTCATCTCCACGGGCGGCTCCAGCCTCAAGTGCGCCGAAGGACTCCGGGCCGAGGGCGCCGAGGTGCTCGAGATCCTCGCCCTCTTCAGCTACGGCCTGCCGGTGGCCGAGGAGGCCTTCCGGACGGCGAAGGTGAACCTGCGAGTCCTGGCCACCTTCGAGGAACTGGCGGCCCGGGCCGAGATCCGGGGCATCCTCCAGGGCGATGACCGCGCCTCCCTGGCCGAATGGCGCCAGGACACGGGCGCCTGGAGCCGGGTCCGGGGCGGAGCCTGAAGGGTCCGACAAAAAGATCTCGACCGGGGGAACGGAACGGAGGGATGGGACAACCTATCTCCAGACCGGGGGAAGGCATGGGGCTGACCCGGGTCCGGTGAGGTGGAAATGCTGTTCACGACCCCCGAGGACCTGCTCAAGGCCTGGATGTCCAACATCAACGAGGGTGATCTCGAGAGCCTGCTGTCGCTCTACGGGGCGCATGCGATCCTCATCCCCACCTTTTCCAACAGGCTGCTCGACGTGCCGGAGAAGATCCGCCAGTACTTCGGGAAACTGATGCAGCGGGAGGACCTGAGCCTCGCCCTCCACCAGAAGACGCTCGCCGTCCAGTCTCTGGGGAACGGCCTGCACTCCCTCTGCGGCATCTACTGCTGGCGGTTCGCGGTGGACGGTGAGCTGCTCAACTTCGAGGCCCGATTCAGTTTCATCGTCGATCTCGCCCTGGCGAACCCGATCCTCCACCACCACACGTCCCAACTCCCCCGCACACTCTAATTCCGTCACCGGGCGGTCGAGGCGCCTCTTCGAGCCCCAGGCCCCAGGCTGGCGATGCTGTTTCCAGCATCGCCGAGGGATTCGCGCTCCTGCCCATTGGGATTGTGCCCGGGGTCAGAAATGCTCGATGGGGTAGCCGCCCTTCTCGATGAGCTGGGTGGCCACGCGATCCCGGAGCTTGGCGCCCGCCACGGGCACGAAGCCATCGAAGCTGCGGAGGGCTTTCAGGGCCTGATCCAGCGCGTCGTCTTCGAGCACTTCGGCCAGCAGGAGCCGGGCGTGGTTCAGCACCTTGCCGCAGCTCTCGTTCACATGGATCTCGGCACAATCCCTGGCGAATTCGGCCCAGCGATGTCCGGCGGTGGTCATCTTGGCGGCGCGCACCACGGCGGATTCCATGGTGTAGATCTCGGTGACCATGTCGGCGACCCGGGCGGCAGCCTCCTGGTTCTCGATGAGCTTCTGGCCCGTGATCTCGAGACAGGCCGCCGTGGCGTAGTGGGCCTGGCGCTTGGCCAGCTCCACGGCCTGCTTGGCCCTGGCCATGGGACCCGCGCCGAGCTGGGGCAGATCGGCCGTGTCCTTGCGCAGGGGCAGCGTGCCGTTGCTGGACTTCTTGAAGACCTGGCCCGCGATGATGAGGCGGTTGATCTCGTTGGTGCCCTCGAAGAGGCGATTGATGCGGTTATCGCGATAGATCTTCTCGGGGGGATACTCGGCGGAGAATCCGTAGCCGCCGAAGCACTGCACGGAATCGTCGGCGATGAGGCCCAGGGCCTCGCTGTCCCAGACCTTCATGATGGAGGCCTCCATCTGGAACTCGTCCATGAATTCCATCTTCCGCTTGGCGGCATCGGGCAGATCCCAGCTGGCGGCGTGCATGCCGTCGTTGATGTAGCCGATGGTGCGGAAGTTCATGCTCTCGGCCACGAAGATGCGGGTGCCCATGTCGGCCAGGAACTTGCGGATGAGACCGAAGTTGTCGATGGTCTTGTTGAACTGCATCCGCTCGCCCGTGTACTTCAGGGTGTACTTCAGTACTTCCTTGGCGATGCCGTTGCAGCCTGCGCCCAGCTTGAAACGGCCGATGGCCAGGATGCCGAAGGCGATGCGATGGCCCTTGCCGATCTCGCCCAGGAGCCGGTCCTTGGGAATGCGGCAGTTGTCGAAGGCAAGGGCGCGCGTGCTCGAGCCCTTGATGCCCAGCTTGTGCTCCTCGGCGGCGATGGTGAAGCCCGGATCGTTCTTTTCCACGATGAAGGCGGTGAACTTGCGCCCGTCCACCTTGGCGAAGACCACGAAGACATCCGCGAAGCCGGCGTTGGTGATCCACATCTTGGAACCGTTGAGCACCCAGGAGTCGCCGTCCAGCGTGGCCACGGTCTTGGAGTTCATGGCATCACTGCCCGCGCCGGGTTCGGTGAGGGCATAGGCCGCCACCCATTCGCCGCTCCCGAGCCTGGGCAGGTACTTGGCCTTCTGAGCCTCGTTGCCGAAGTAGACGATGGGCAGCGTGCCGATGCCCGTGTGGGCGCCGTAGGTGACGGAGAAGCTCGCCTGGCGGCCCAGTTCCTCGAGCACCAGGAGGCCCGAGAGCTTGTCGAGATCCATGCCATCGTAGGCCTCGGGGATCTCCAGGCTCAGGAGACCCAGTTCGCCTGCCTTGCGCAGCAGCTCCTTGGATAGGGGCAAATCCAGCTTGTCGATCTCGGCATCCCGGGGAATGATCTCCCCCTCCACGAATTCCCGGGCGGCCTGGCCAATGGCCTGGGCATCTTCGCTCAGCTCCTCGGGCGTGAACTGGGCCTGGCTGCCGATGGGAGTCAGCAGAAAGCTGCCTCCGAAGGTCGTCTCGTGCGTCGTTTCCATGAAATCTCCAACAGGATACAGATTCAGGCAAGGAGCCATTGTACCTGAGGCTCGAGGCATCTTCCCCCAACGGTTTTTTCCGAATTCCGGCGATGATGAATCCGGGGGTTCCATGCCCGAGGGTTTCCAGGTCCAGTCCATGTTCAGCGGCATCGCGCCCCGCTACGATCTGCTGAACCATCTGCTGAGCCTGGGCCTGGACTTCTACTGGTGGCGGCGCATGGCCCAGGTGTCCGGCGCGGCGCCCGGCCGGCGAATGCTGGACGTGGCCGCGGGCACCGGGGATTCCAGCCTCGCCCTGGCGCGGCGGGGGGCAGAGGTCATCAGCACGGATTTCACCAAGGGCATGCTGACCCTGGGGCCCGCCAAGTTCCAGCGGAAGGGCCTGTCCGCCCTCGTCTGGGCCAGCGTGGGCGCGGACGCCCAGGCCCTGCCCTTCGCCGACCAGAGTTTCGATGGCGTCACCATCTGCTATGGCATCCGCAACGTGGAGCGGCGGCCCCTGGCCTACGCCGAATTCTGGCGTGTCCTGAAACCCGGAGGGCGCCTCACGATCCTGGAATTCAGCCGCCCCCGCTGGGCCTGGCTGCGGGCCCTCTACGACATCTACAGCCGGAGGGTGCTGCCCCGGATCGGCGGCTGGGTCAGCGGGGATGCCCGGGCCTACACCTACCTGCCCGAGAGCATCCGCACCTTCCCCGACCAGGAGTCCCTGGCCTCGGAGCTGGCCGTTGCGGGGTTCTCGGAGGTGGCCTGGACCGACCTCACGGGCGGTATCGTGGCCCTGCATGTGGGGAAAAAGCTCCCCTGAACCGGCCTGACTCCGGGAATGGTCTACACTGGTGGGGAATCCACTCAGGCGTTCTCCCCTCGCCTCTGCGCATCCCGAGGTGCCGCCATGTCCAAGCCCAATCCATCCATCACCGCCAACCTCCTGGACAGCCTGACCGGCAAGCTCGGACAGGACGGCCCTGCGGCCGGCACTCAGCCGGGCATGCCCGGCCACGCTGAGCGCCACCCGGCCCCCTCCGCCCACAAGACCACCAAGCCCGCCCCCTCCAAGCAGGCCACGGGACGCACCCGCACCAGCAACCGGGGCAAATAGGGGTCCATGCTAGAAAGGGGGGACCGCCTGCTCCCTGCGGTCGCTACGTCCCCCCTTTGACCCCCACACCGTGCCCGGGCAGAGCCCGTGCATCGTGTCTATGTTGAAAGAGGGGGGACCGCATGCCCCCTGAAGTCGCGAAGCCCCTCTTGGATCCCCACGGGACCTCCGGGCATCACCCCTGTCATGGCTTATGGGGTCCTGGAAAAGTTGACAGTACGTCGGCCGAGGCCGATGGATGAAGGCGGATTGCCTACCATGGAACCTGGAGCCCCTGGGGCCCGGGAGTGATCCATGCTTGGTTTCGTCAGCACCATGATGTTCGCCTTCCTGGCGCTCTTCCCCATCCTCAATCCTCCCGCCATGGCGCCGGTCTTCCTGCAGCTCACGGCGGGCGTGAAGGAATCCCAGCGCAACCACTTGGCGGCGCTGATCGCCTTCTATACCTTCGGCTTCCTCACGGCCCTGCTGCTGGTGGGTGGATGGCTGCTCAAGCTCCTGGGCATCTCCATCCCCGTCATCGCCATCGCGGGGGGGCTGCTGCTCTTCCACAGCGCCTGGCACATGCTCAACAAGGACCCGAAGCTGAGCGAGTCCGAGAAGGCGGAGCTCCAGACCTACATGCTCGACAAGGCCTTCTTCCCCCTCACGCTGCCCGTGACGGCGGGGCCGGGTGCCATGGCCGTCACCCTCAGCCTGGTGCCCCGGGGGCACATCCTGGACCCCCATACCCTCGTCAAGTTCCTGGCCATCGCCAGCGGCATCGGGATGGCCGCCATCACGGTCTTCATCTTCTACCGCTACTCCGGGAAGGTGCTCCGGCGCCTGGGGAACACGGGAGCCGCCACCATCAGCCAGGTCTCGGCCTTCATTCTGCTGGCCATCGGCGTGCAGATCGTCTGGGGCGGTCTGCGGGAACTGATCCTCACCTTGAAGTAGGCAGACCCGCCCATTCCCGGGAAACTGGAGGCATTGGAGAACCCATGGACACACGCAATCTCGGATTCGATAGCAAGCTCGTGCACGCGGGCATTCCCGACGACCCCATGGGCAGCGCCGTCACGCCCATCTACCAGACCTCCACCTTCGCCTTCCGCAACGCCCAAGAGGGCGCGGACCGCTTCGCGGGGAAGGCCGAAGGCTACATCTACACCCGCATCGCCAACCCCACCATCCACGCCCTGGAAGAGGCCATGGCCCAGCTGGAGAACGGCGTAGGCGGAGTGGCCACGTCATCCGGCATGAGCGCCGTCGCCACCGTGTACCTCGCCCTCCTCAGCGCCGGCGACCATATCGTCAGCCAGGCTTCGGTCTACGGGCCCTCGCGCATCCTCATGGAAAAGCACATGAGCCGCTTTGGCGTGGAGTCCACCTTCCTGGACACCACCGACCTGACCGCGGTGAAGGCCGCCATCCGGCCCAACACCAAGGTGATCTACGTCGAATCCCCCGGCAATCCCGGCATGCAGGTGACGGACCTGGCAGGCATCGCGGAGCTGGCCCACGCCCATGGCGCCCTGGTGGTAGTCGACAACACCTTCGCCAGCCCCTATCTGCAGCGGCCCCTGGATCTGGGCTGCGACGTGGTGCTGCACTCCATCACCAAGTTCATCAACGGCCACGCGGACGTGGTCGGCGGGGTACTGGTGGCCAAGGACGAGGCCCTCTACAAGCAGCTCCGCGCCATGATGGTCATGAGCGGCTGCAACATGGATCCCCACCAGGCCTGGCTCGTGAGCCGCGGCCTCAAGACCCTCTCCATCCGGGTCGACCGGGCCCAGCAGAGCGCTATGGAAATCGCCCAGTGGCTGGAGAAGCATCCCAAGATCGAATGGGTGAGTTACCTGGGTCTGCCCTCCCACCC
Organism: Holophagaceae bacterium; assembly: GCA_043723905.1. Taxonomy (GTDB): domain Bacteria; phylum Acidobacteriota; class Holophagae; order Holophagales; family Holophagaceae; genus JAYREN01. The sequence goes on along the minus strand of JAYSNJ010000106.1, from coordinate 8,518 downwards.
CCAGTACGAACTGGTGAAGAAGCAGATGAAGGGCCCCGGCGCCATGCTCAGCTTCGAGGTCAAGGGCGGTGTGGAGGGCGGGCGCTGCCTGATGGACAATGTGAAGCTGGCTACCCTGGCCGTTTCGCTGGGCGGCGTGGAGACCCTCATCAGCCACCCTGCCTCCATGACTCATGCCAGCATGGGCAAGGAAGCCCGTCTGGCCAGCGGCATCAGCGATGGCCTGGTGCGCTACTCCGTGGGCATCGAGAATGTCGAGGATCTGATCGCCGACCTGGCGCAGGCCCTTGCCAAGGCCTAGATTTCGCATCATTTCTGCGATTTAAGCCCAAATTCACACCGCAGAGGCCCGGAGACGATAATCCTCATACCAGCCCCCCTGGGGGCCTGGTATGAGGGGTTTCCATGCGCGTCAACCAGCCCGTCACCAAGGTGGAGAAGCAGGTCCAGGAGGGTGCCTTCCTGGTGTCCATGACGGACACCCGGGGCGTCATCACCTTTGCAAATGATGAATTCATCCGCCTCAGCGGCTTCAGCCGCGATGAGCTGATCGGCCAGCCCCACAATCTCGTGCGGCACCCGGATATGCCAGCGGCCGCCTTCGCCGATCTCTGGGCCACGGTCAAGGCCGGTAAGCCCTGGCAGGGCTACGTGAAGAACCGCAGCAAGGACGGCGCCTTCTACTGGGTGGACGCCAACGTGACCCCCGTCATGGAGCAGGGCCAGACCGTGGGCTACGTCTCCATACGGAGCAAGCCCAGCCGCAGCCAGATCCGCGAAGCCGAGAGGGTCTATGCCCTGGTGAACCAGGGGAAGAGCTTCGCCGAAACCCAGCGAAAGACCTGGATCCCCCTGCCGAACATGACCTTCGGGAACCGCCTGCGGTTGGCCTTCGGTCTCGTCATCGCCATCTTCTCCGCACTGCTCGTCCTGAACGCCCTGTCCATGGGTTCGCTGCAGAGCCTCTCGGGCCGGGCTCTCTGGATCCCGGTCCTGGGGGGGTTGGGCGGAATCCTCGCCTCCATTCTCATCTCCGTGCTCGTCGTGCGGGGAATCCAGGCGCAGATCGGAGGGGATCCGGAGTACGCCATCCGCGTGGCCCGGGCCATCTCGGGAGGTGACATGAGAGTGGAGATCGAGACCCAGCCGGGCGATGCCACCAGTCTGCTGGCCACCCTCCGGGGCATGCAGTCCCACCTCAAGGGCATGATCAACCGCATCCGCTTCGATTCCATGCGTGTGACGGAGAATGCCACGACCTTCGCCTCCGCCAACCACGAGATCGCCACCACCAGCCATGAACTGGCCCGGAATGCCGAGGAGCAGCGCGGCTCCGTGGAGCGGATGGCCTCGGCCATGACCGAACTGACCGCCTCCATCGAGGAGGTTTCCAGCAACGTCAGGGCCAGCCAGCGACAGGCCGAATCCGCCGTGGAAGCCACCCAGGCGGGTCACCGCTCCGGCGAGGCCGCGATCCAGGCCATGGCCCAGGTGGAGCAGTCCACGGCCAAGGTGGTCCAGGCCGTGCGCGTCATCCAGGACATTGCCCGGCAGACGAATCTCCTCTCCCTCAACGCCGCCATCGAGGCCGCCAAGGCCGGGGCCATGGGCAAGGGCTTCGCCGTCGTGGCCGAGGAAGTGCGCAAGCTCGCCGAGCGCAGCGCCCAGTCCGCCCGGGAGATCGCCACCCTCATCGAAGGCAGCAACGAGGCCGTGGCCCAGGGCAAGTCCACGGTCCAGGATGCGGTGAATGCCCTCGCGGAGATCCGGGAGCATATCGGCCAGGTGACCTCGATGGCGCTCGAAATCAGTTCCTCCACGGAGGAGCAGGCCCACGCCAGCGCCGAGGTGACCCAGCAGGTGGAACTCGGCGCCCAGAAGGCCGTCGAAAATGCCAGCGCCAGCGTCCAGCTCTCCGCCACCGTGGAGAACAACGCCCAGACCTCCGATCAACTGGCACGCACCGCAGATGGCCTCTCGGCGCTGATGGGCAGGTTCAAGACCTAGTAGGCCGTTTCGCTCTTTCCGCTGAGCTTCAGCAGGCTTTCGCCATCCATCTCGGCGGACTTATCGAGGCCCATCAGTTCCAGGAGGGTGGGCGCCACATCACAGAGGGCACCCCCGGAGCGGAGCTGGCGCCCCTCGAAGCCTGCCGCCACGAGGACGGCGGGCACGGGGTTGGAAGTGTGGGCGGTGTGGGGATTGCCCGCCTCGTCCCGCATGCAGTCCGCATTGCCGTGATCGGCGGTGACGAACAGCGCGCCCCCCGCAGCCAGCACGGCTTCGGCCACCTGACGCACGGCGTCGTCGACGATGCCGCAGGCCATCACCGCGGCATTCAGGTCGCCCGTGTGGCCCACCATGTCGCCATTGGCGAGGTTGCAGACGATGAAGCGGTGCGCTCCGGCCCGGATGGCCTCCACCAGGCCTCGCGTCACTTCGTGGCAGCTCATCTCCGGCATCAGATCGTAGGTGGCGACCTTGGGAGAGGGCACCAGGCGGCGTTCTTCGCCCTCGAAGGGCACCTCCCGCCCGCCGTTAAAGAAGAAGGTGACGTGCGCGTACTTCTCTGTCTCCGCGGTGCGAAGCTGTTTCCAGCCCTGGCGGGCCACCAGCTCGCCCAGGATGTTGGCCAGGTTCTGGGGCGCATAGGCCACGCTCACGAAGGGATCCAGTTCCGTATCGTACTGGGTGAAGGTCACGAGCTTCACGGAAGGCTTCGTCGTGCGCAGGAAGCCCGCGAAGGCGGGATTGACCAGGGCGTGGCTGAATTCCCGAGCCCGGTCCGCCCTGAAATTGAAGAAGATGACGCCGTCCCCGTCCTGGATGGGGTGGAAATCCGCGGTGGCGGTGGGGCTCACGAACTCGTCCGTCTCGCCGCGCTCATAGGCCGCTCGGATGCCCGCCTGGGCATCGGTCCCCCGGAATTCGGCCTGCCCCTCCACGAGCAGCGTCCAGGCCCTCACCACCCGCTCCCAGCGGTTGTCGCGGTCCATCACCACATAGCGGCCGCAGAGGGATCCGATCTTCACCAGGGGGCAGGGCCTGAGGTCTTCCGAAAGCTCCGCCAGGAATCCTTCGGAGCTCTTCTGGGCCGTGTCCCGGCCATCCAGGAAGGCGTGGATGACCGTGGGAACACCCTCGGCCTGGGCCCACTGGGCCAGGGCCACGAGATGGCTCTGGTGACTGTGCACGCCGCCGGGACTCACGAGTCCCATGAGATGCAGTCGCTTGCCCGAGGTCTTCAGTTCCGACAGCAACTGTCCCATGGCCGGATTCTGGCGGAACGTGCCCTTCTTGATCGCCGCGTCGATGCGGGTGAGTTCCTGCCACACCACCCGCCCCGCGCCCAGGTTCATGTGGCCCACTTCCGAATTCCCGAACTGGCCCTCCGGCAGTCCCACGAATTCCCCACCGGACTGCAGCTGAGTGGCCGCGTAGCGGCCCCGCAGGCGGTTCAGGTGAGGCATCCCCGCCTGGAAGGGGGCGTCGAAGGTATTCCGCAGGCCATCCCCCACGCCATCGAGAATGAGGAGCACTACCGGACCCTGGATCATGAGAACACCTTTGAAAACCCCGGGGGACAGGCCCTCGGGGTCTCCCAGAATACTATCGATGGGTTGGATCAGGATTCAGCCGTGCCCTGCGCCCGGAATCCCCCCGGCTCGAGGAACTGGGATACCGCCCCATTCCGCACACTGGCCCTGGTCTGGCGCCGGGGCAGCTTCGCCGACGGGACCCTGCGGCAACTGGGCGCGGTGGCCGCCAAGGCCTTCAGGCAGCACCCGGACGGGATGTGATCTTCTCCACCCGCCCTTCGTTCTAAGCTCGGAACGGTCCTTTGTCCGGAGGTTCACTATGGCCCATACCATCACCGATACCTGCGTCGCCTGCGGCGCCTGCCTGCCCGAATGCCCCGTCGAGTCCATCAAGGAAGGCGATCCCATCTACACCATCGACGCCGAGACCTGCATCGACTGCGGCGCCTGCGCCGACACCTGCCCCACCGGAGCCATCGTCGCCGGTTGAGGCACTCCGCCCTTCGGCGAACAGCCCGCCCATAAAATGCCGCTCGGTTCATGCCGAGCGGCATTTCCATTTGCGCCGGGCATCCAAACCCCAGGGCTTCCCGGGGAACTCCCGGGGCCGGGGGCGAAGCCAGATATGGTAAGAATGAGCCCCAGGCCTTCGCCCCAACCGAACGCCTGACTCGCCCCCACCCCCAGCCGCCGAGGACCCATGAGCCGTCTCTACACACGCACCGGGGATGCAGGAACGACCGGCCTCTTCGGGGGAAAACGGGTTTCCAAGGCCGATTCCCGCCTCGCAGCCTATGGCACCCTCGATGAATTGAACAGCGTCATCGGCGTGCTGCGCCTCCAAGCCTCCGAGGGCTCGGGCGCCCGGGAGCGGCTGCTGGAAGTACAGCAGGATCTCTTCGTCATCGGCGCCGTGCTGGCTGCTCCCTCCGAGGAACTGCCGCGCCTGGGCGCCAAGATGACCCGGCCCACCTGGGAGATCGCTTCCATGGAAGCCGATATCGACCGGCTCAGCGCCCTGGCACCCCCCATGCGGAATTTCGTGCTCCCGGGGGGCTCCCCGGCTTCGGCCTACGCCCACTGGGCCCGCACCCTTTGCCGTCGGACCGAGCGGGAGGCCGTGGCACTTTCAGACCTGGATCCCCTGCCTCCGGTAGTGCTGACCTACCTGAATCGCCTCAGCGACTGGCTGTTCGCCCTGGCCCGGGCCGAGAACGCCCTGGCCCAGCAGCCCGATGTGGAGTGGGTCCCCAAGGGGTGACTCGGCTGAGCCCATCCTTCCCCTGATACAAGACGAGGCCGGGAAACCCGGCCTCGTCTTGTATGTGGGAAATACTAGGGTTTCGTCCACCGCAAGATGGGCTTCCGGGCGGCCATGGTCTCGTCCATGCGGCGCACCACCGTGGTGGTGGGGGCCTGGTGGAGGAGATCCGGGTTCTCGGCCGCCTCCTGGGCGATCTTCTTCATGGTGTCGATGAAGACATCCATTTCCTCCTTGCTCTCGCTCTCGGTGGGCTCGATCATGAGCGCGCCGTGGACGATGAGGGGGAAGTAGATCGTGGGGGGATGGAAGCCATAGTCCAGGAGGCGCTTGGCGATATCGAGGGTGCTGACATCCTGCTTGGTCTGGAAACTATCGTCGAAGACGATCTCATGGAGGGTCGGCGTGGCGTATTCCAGGTGGTAGACGCCGGTGAGCTCCTTGCGGATGTAGTTGGCATTCACGATGGCCCGCAGGGTGGCCGCCTTGAGACCGTCGCCGCCATGGCTCAGGCAGTAGGTCATGGCGCGAATCACGATGCCGAAGTTGCCGAAGAAGGCGTGCACCTTGCCCATGCTGGCGGGGCGGTCCCAGTCCAGGGAGTAGGTGTACTGGGGCACTTCGCCTTCGCCCACCTTCGTCGTTTCCCTTACGACGACGGGTCGGGGTAGGAAGGGCTCCAGGGCGGCGCTGCAGGCCACCGGACCGGAGCCCGGACCGCCACCGCCGTGAGGCGTGGAGAAGGTCTTGTGCAGGTTCAGGTGCATGACGTCCACGCCGAAGTCGCCGGGCCGGGCCGTGCCCACGAGGGCGTTCATGTTGGCGCCGTCCATGTAGAGCAGGGCGCCGATGCCGTGGAGGGTGTCGGCGATCTCCTTGATGCGGTATTCGAAGATGCCGAGCGTATTCGGATTGGTGATCATGGCCCCGGCGATCTCGGGACCCAGTTCCTTCACCAGCGTGGCGAAGCCCTTGCGCACCTTGCCCGTGCTGTGGTCCAGAACATCCTCGAAGCTGATGGTGCCGTCCTCCCGGGAGGGCAGTTCAACGACGTCATAGCCCGCCATGGCCGCCGTGGCAGGGTTGGTGCCGTGGCCGCTGTCGGGGATGAGGATCACGCGCCGGTGGGCGCCCTTGGAGAGATGGTAGGCACGCATGAGCATGACGCCCGTGAGCTCCCCGGCGGCGCCGGCGCTGGGATGCAGGGTGACGAAGGGCAGCCCCGTCATCTCCTTCAGCCAGGCCTCGAGGGTGTACATGAGGGCCAGGTTGCCCTGGACATGGATGTCCTGGGCCATGGGATGGCTTTCGGTGAAGCCGGGCAGCATGGCCGTCTTCTCGTTGAGCCGGGGGTTGTGCTTCATGGTGCAGGAGCCCAACGGGTACATGCCGTCGTCCACGCCGTAGTTCCACTTGGAAAGGCGCGTGAAGTGCCGGATGACATCCACTTCGGAGCAGGAGGGCAGGGCCTCGAAGGCTCCCCGCTTCAGGTGCGCGGGCCGCGTGTCCTGCGCGGCGGGCACATCGAGTTTCGGGAGATCCATGCCGGTCTTGCCGGGCACGGAGCGTTCAAAGATCAGGGTTTCGCGAGTGCGGAGGGCCATGTGCGTGTCCTCAACCAAGACTTGGGATGCGGGCCAGCACCTCGACGAGGCGTTCGATCTGCTCGCGGGTGGTGGTTTCGGTGGCGCACCAGAGCGTGCAGCCCTGGAGGTTTTCAGCATAGGGGCTCAGATCCAACCCGGCGAGGATGCCATCCAGGGCGCAGGCCTCCTGCATCGCCTTCACGTTGCCCGTGTAGCGCAGGACGAATTCGTTGAAGAAAGGCTGGGTCTGGACGGCTTCGAAGCCGGGCAGTTCCAGCAGACGCTGCCGGAGGTATTGGGCCTTGGCGGCGTTCTGCTCCGCCAGACCGCGCAGGCCCTCGGGGCCCGCGAGCTGGAGGAAGACATTGGCCCGGAGGGCCACGAGGGCCTGGTTGGAACATATGTTGGAGGTGGCCTTGTCCCGGCGGATGTGCTGCTCGCGGCTCGCCAGGGTCAGAACGTAGCCCGTCTGGCCGTCCAGATCCTTGGTCTGGCCGATGAGGCGGCCCGGGATCTCGCGCTTGTAGGCGTCCTTCACCGCCAGGAAGCCCAGGAAGGGCCCGCCGAAGCTGACGTAATTGCCGAAGCTCATGGCCTCGCCGCAGGCCATGTCCACGCCCAGGCGCCCCGGGGCCTCGAACCACCCGAAGGCCATGGCCTCCTGGGTGACGGAAACCAGCAGGGCCCCCGCAGGCTTGGTGAGCTCCTGGATGGCCTTCAGGTCCTCCACGCAGCCCAGGAAGTTGGGATAGCCGACCATGAAGCAGGCCACATCGGGCCCGAGCTTGGCCTTGAGATCGTCGAGATCCGTCACGCCATCCTTGAGGGCGACCTGGACCAGCTGCAGGCCTTCGTGGGGCGTGATGTTGGTGCAGAGTACTTCCTGGTAGTGGGGATGCAGGCCCGCGCTGATGAGGATGGTGTGCTTCTTCTTGGCCACGCGCACGGCCATGAGGGCCGCTTCCACGGTGGCCGTGGCACCGTCATACATGGAGGCGTTGGTGACATCCAGACCCACCAGGTCGCAGATCAGGGTCTGGTATTCGAAGATGGCCTGGAGGGTGCCCTGGGCCACTTCGGGCTGGTAGGGCGTGTAGGCCGTGAACCACTCCTCCCGGCTGGTCACCATGTCCACCGCCGTGGGCACGAAGTGCTCGTAGGCCCCGGCCCCCAGGAAGCGGGCCGTGAAGCGGCGATTCTGGGCCGCGAAGGCCTCCATGAAGCGGAGCACGTCCAGCTCCGAGGCCTTGGGCGGGAGATCCAGCTCGCGGTGGAGACGGAGTTCGGGAGGTATGCCCTTCAGCAGGTCCTCGGCGCTTGCGACGCCAATGGCATCCAGAAGCGCACGATCCTCCGCAGGGGCCGATGGCAGATAGCGCATGAGGCATCCTTCGAGGTGGGGGGAGGGCGTAGCGCCGTCCACAGGGGCAGAGTACCACGGAGGCCCCTTTCGTCAGATTCCCCCATCGGCTTCTTTGCGATTCGTCACAGCCTGGATCGGTGCAGAATGGATCCTGAATCCGGAGGTCCCATGCGCCTGCTCCCCGCCCTCATCCTCGGTGTGCCAATGATCGCTCAGTCCCTGTCGCCCATTCAGGAGCGGGCCGACCGTTTCCTGAAGCTGGTGAACGCAGGCTACCAGTCCCTCACCTACGTCGCCCAGGAGGCCGCCTGGGCCGCTGCCACGGATGTAAAGCCCGAACACGATGCGGCCACGGAAGCCGCGGGCAAGGCCTACGCCGCCTTCAACGGCAATCCCGTCCTCATCCAGGAGACCCGCGAACTGCTGACCCACAAGGACCAGCTCAGCCCTGTGACCGTCGCCCAACTGCAATGGGTGCTCTTCAATGCCGCCGAGGGGCCGATGACCAACCCCAGGCTCACGAGTGAGCGCATCGTGGCGGAGACGGCCCAGGCCAGCACCATGAACGGCTTCGTCTGGAAGGTGGACAGGAAGCCCGTCAGCGCCAACCAGATCGATGAAGTGCTCTCCAAGAGCACCGACGCCGCCGAGCGCCTGAAGGTGTGGACAGCCTCCAAGGAGAATGGCCCGGCGCTGAAGGATGGGCTCGTCAAACTGAGGGATCTCCGCAACGGCTGCGCCCAGGAGCTCGGCTACCCGGACTACTTCG
>JAYSNJ010000105.1:0-11732 GCA_043723905.1 Holophagaceae bacterium | reverse complement strand
AACACCCGAACCATCACCCAAGCCCCTCCCCGTGGTTTATTGGTGGGAGTCACGGAGTCGAAGATGGAAGAGAGTGTTGCCAATCAGAGTGGAGATGGTTCGAATCAGCTCCCTTGGCCTGTCCATCGTGTATGGCACCGTGAAGGCCCACCACGGCACCCTGGACATCCGGAGCGAGCCCGGCCAAGGCACCCTCGTGAGCCTGCGGTTCCCTTCCATCGAAGCCGAACTTCCGGTCCCGGAACTTGGCGGCCAGACCTTCTCCCAGTCGTCCTCGGAGTCCCTGAAGGTGCTCCTGATCGATGATGACGAACTGATCCAGATCGCCGTGCAGGCGCTCCTGGAAGTCCTCGGGCACACCGTTCTCCCAGCCCCCAGCGGCGAGGACGCCCTGGCGCAACTCGCGGCCGGACTGCAGCCGGATTTGGCGATCCTGGACATGAACATGCCCGGGCTGGGGGGGGGGCGGGACCCTCCCGCGCCTGCGAGAGCTGCGCCCCGCGCTGCCCGTCCTGCTGGCCACGGGCCGAGTCGACCAGACCGTCCTGAGCCTCGTGTCGGAGCACCCGGGGGTGGCCATGCTCCCCAAGCCCTTCAGTCTTCAAGACCTGCAGGCCAGCCTGGCCGCCCTCGGCCGGAAGTAGCCCGGGGGGGCGCTGAAGGACGCGCCCCAAAGCCCACCTTTGGGATGGGCCTTGCCCACATATAGGAGGATGCGCCACGGGGCGCGTGCATCACCTGGAGGCACGGGTCGGGGGAAGCTACCTGGAGCTGGTTCCCGGTGAGTGGGATGGCAGGAGTCGCTCCTGCTGCTGGCCCAACTGGTCGAGGCGGACATTCCCGGGGCGCCACCCGAAACGGGATGGACGGGTGAGCCTTCGCCCTTGTGAGCCGCGCAATCCCCCCACTGCGGAGGGAGACATGTCGATGTTTCGGACCACCCGATAGTTGCTCGCTTCCCCGGAAGCCGTCTTCGAGAACCATGCATTCGCTGAACAGGCGCGCGAGTTGCTTGAAACCGCTAATAAACAGAGCATCGACCGCCTGAGCGTGGAGGTGGGTGAGGGGTTACGGGCTACTTGCATAAAACAGGCAAAAGGAGTGTCATGAGGCCGATCCCCACCGATGGAGGCTGACATGGCCACAGCACGTGTGAAGGAAATTCTCTCCTGGTACGCCTCTGACAATCCGGGCGTGAAGTCGAACTTAGCGCGGATGATGAATTCGGGTCGATTGGCGGGCACGGGGAAATTCGTGATCCTGCCGGTGGATCAGGGCTTCGAGCACGGCCCAGCCCGCAGTTTCGCGCCCAATCCTCCGGCCTACGATCCCCGCTATCACGTGGAACTGGCCCTGGAGGCGGGCTGCAACGCGTATGCCGCCCCCCTGGGCTTCCTCGAGGCCATCGCCTCGGACTACGCCGGGGAGATCCCGCTCATCCTCAAGCTCAACAATTCGGATTCCCTGAGCAAGGTCGAACCCTGCAGCGCCCTCACCGGCAGCGTGGAGGATGCCCTGCGCCTGGGCTGCGCGGCCATCGGCTACACGATCTACCCCGGTAGCCATGAGCGCAACCCGATGTACGAGACCCTGCGCGAGCTCATTCTGGAGGCCAAGGCCGTGGGCCTGCCCACCATCGTCTGGGCCTACCCCCGGGGCTCGGGCCTGGCCAAGGAGGGCGAACAGGCGGCGGATGTGGCGGCCTACGCGGCTCACATCGCCTGCCAGCTGGGGGCCCATGTGGTGAAGGTGAAGCCGCCCAAGGCCAACACCTTTGTGCCCGAGGCCTCCAAGGTCTACGAGAAATACGCCTTGCCGACGGACACGCTGAGGGCCCGGGTGGCCGAGGTTCTGCGCAGCGCCTTCAACGGCCGTCGCATCGTGATCTTCAGCGGGGGGGAGGCCAAGGGCACGGAGGAAGTGTTGGCGGAGGTCCGCGAGATCGCCGCGGGGGGGGCCTTCGGCAGCATCATGGGCCGGAACGCCTTCCAGCGGCCCAAGGGCGAGGCCATTGCGCTGCTTCATGCGGTCATGGACGTGTACGCCCAAGGCTGAGGCGCTTCTACAGATTCCGCTTCAGGAACTCCCAGGTCTTCCAGTAGCGGAACCAGACCTGCTCGGGGGTGCGGGGACCGTGGCCGCTGCCGGGCAGGAGCACCAGTTCGTGGTCCTTGCCCGCCTTCTGGAGGGCGTCGATGAACTGCAGGGTGTTCTGGGGATGGACGTTGTCGTCCAGGGTGCCGTGGAAGAGCAGCAGATGCCCCTGGAAATCCTTGGCCACCTTCATCAGGTTGGCGGCCGCATAGCCCCCGGGGTTGTCCCTGGGCAGGCCCATGTAGCGCTCGGTGTAGATGCTGTCGTAGAGGCGATAGTCCGTGACGGGGGCCCCGGCGATGCCGACCTTCCAGGCTTGGCTGTGGGTGAGGGCGTAGGCGCTCATGAAGCCGCCGTAGCTCCAGCCATCGATGGCCACGCGGCTCATGTCCGCAAAGCCCTGCTCCTTGAGCCAGGCCAAGCCATCCATCTGGTCCTCCAGTTCGGTCTGGCCCAGACGCTTGTAGGCGGGGAAGGCGCTGGCGGGGCCCTTGTTCGAAGCGCTGCGATTATCGCAGACCCACACCACATATCCCTGCTGGGCTAGGAAGTGCCACCAGAGCTTGTCCCGCTCGCGGCCGAAGGCGTCCCGCACCGTGGGTTGGTGGGGTCCGCCGTAGATCTCCTGGAAGACGGGGTACTGCTTCCGGGCGTCGAAATCCGGGGGCAGGATGAGTAGGGTCTCCATGGGAAAGCCGTCCCGGGTCTTCACCTGCTGGAAGGTCAGGCGGCCCAGCTTCAGGGCCTTGAATGGCTCCGTGGCCGCGTCGTCGATCACCCGAAGCTGCCTTCCCGTGCCCTCGCAGAGCAGCAACTGGGAAGGCGTCCTGGCATCGCTCCAGCGATCCAGGAAGGTCGTGAGGGGGCGGTTGAACTGGACGCCGTGGCTCCCGTTTCTTTGGGTGAGGCGGGTCAACCGGGTGTTGGGTTCCTTGCCCTCCAGGGCCGCGGTGTAGGCATCCAGGCCGATGGGGCTGCGCTCGGTGCCGCTGAAGAAGATCCAGCCTGTCCCTTCGTCCAGGCCGTGGAATTCCCGCACATCCCAGTTTCCCGCGGTGAGGGCCCGGAGAATCCTGCCGTCGGCGTCGCAGTGGTAGAGGTGGCGGAAGCCCGTGCGGTCGGAATGCCAGAGGAAGCTGCCGTCCTTCAGGAAGTGGGGCAGGGGGAGGCGATCCTGCCAGGCCTTGCTCTGCTCGCGCACGAGGACCCTGCTGGAGGTGCCCTCGAAGCGGCGCAGCTCCAGCCAGGTCTGGATGCGGTCCTGGTAGGCGGCCAGCAGTCGGCCCTTGGGATCCCAGCCCACCTGCACCACCAGGTTCTCCTGGCCAGGGCGGGGCTCTTCCATCCAGGTAGTGGCGCCGTTCAGGTCGACCACCCCCAGCTGCACGCCCGCATTGGGGTCGCCGGCCCTGGGGTACCGCAGCGGGATCTGCTTCTGGGGCTCGGCCCGATCATCCAGCAGCAGGTGAATGGGTTCCTGGCTCACATCGAAGCTGAGGTAGGCCAGTCGCCTGGAATCCGGCGACCACCAGAAGGCCCTCGCGCTGCCCCGGCCGTAGAGTTCCTCGCCGTAGACCCAGTCCAGGCGACCGTTCAGCCGCGTCTCGCTGCCGCCCTGGGTGAGGCGTGTTTCCCGGCCCGTGGCGATTTCGACGGCATAGAGATCGTTGTCCCGCAGGTAGGCCACTCTCGAACCGTCCGGGCTGAAGGCTGGGGCAGCCTTGGTCCTGCCGTCCACGCTCAGGCGTCGCACGGTGCACCCGTCCGGCTTCACGAGAAAGAAGTCACTTTGGAGCGTGATGAGGAAGGCGTCCATGGCCTCCGTCCAGAGCCCGGGTCCCTTCTCCGCCGCCGTCCTGGCGTCTGCCTCGGAGGCCCCGGCCTTCACAAGGGCTTCCTTCAGGGCTGAAGACGAAAGGAAGGGCTCGGATTTCCAGGTCCTTGGATCGAGGCGCGTCAGTTGGCCCTGGCAATTCTCCAGCAGGTGGCCATCCGGGAGCCAGGACAGGCGGGAGGCTGGCGCCCTCAGATAGTTCACCTTCTGCTGGGGATGGAAGAGCCGCTCCAGGCTGAGCTTGCCCGCGTCCTGGGCCAGGAGGGAGGAGGCCACCAGGGCGGGGATCAGGCAAGACACAAGGCGCATGGGAGCTCCGGGGAGGCTATGAGTATGTCGCATTGCGATGTCTTTTCGGAATGGATGTCCCGGAACTGCTCAACGGTACTGCCTGACCCTGGCCGAGGAGGAGGGCGTTGCCCGGAGCCCCCCAATGACCGATGTTTCAGGTGAGGTTCCCATGGCCATCGGGGCGTCACCCATCATCCCATTGCATCGGGTTCTGGCCGACCCGGAGGCTCGGTTCCAGCGGTTCGGACTGAACGATTCCCAACTGTTCGGAAAGCCTCTGGTCAACCTGGCGTCCCCGTCCAAACGGACGGTGGCTCAGGAAGCTCGGCCTGAAGAAACCCTTAAGAAAACACGGGGGCTCGAGGCGGAGCCGTCGGCCCAGGGAGCCCTGGCACCGGAATTGGCCCCCACCTATTCGGGACAGGCTGAAACCCAGACCGGGCTGGCTTCGGTTCCCAAAGCCGGTTCCTACGTGAACCTGAAGGCTTGAAACAGGAAGGTCGCGAGGAGGCTCCTCGCGACCTTCAGGGGCGTTCCGGGTCAGTTCGGCAAGTGCGTGCGGGTGAGGTTGCGCGGTTCACCCTCTGTCACGAGGATGTTGTCCTCGATGCGGATCCCCCCGAAGGGGCTCAGCTCGTCGATGAGCTTCCAGTCGAAGCGGTTCGCGTGTTCGCCTTCCCGGAATGGGCGCAGCAGCATGGGGATGAAGTAGAGACCTGGCTCGATGGTGAGCACCTGGCGGGGTTCCAGTGTGCGGTTGTTGCGCAGGCTCCGGTATTCCAGACCCGGTGGTGGAGCCTGGAAGCTTCCGTCAGGGCCCGCCAGTTTGCCGCCCACATCATGGACCTGGATGCCCAGGTGGTGTCCGAGCCCATGAGGCAGAAAGGGGAAGGTGAATCCCATGGCCACGGATTCCTCGGCCTCGGCCTTCACGAGGCCGGATTCATGGAGCAGGGACCCGACCTTCAGGTGGGCCTGATGGTGGATCTGGCCGAAGGGCAGGCCAGGCTTCACGCCCGCGCAGAGCTCCAGTTGGAGTTTCTCCATGCCCTTCACCAGCGCGACAAAACGCGGATCGCAGGTGGGGGCGGTCACCGTGCGGGTGATGTCGGAGGCGTAGTCCCGCACCCGGGCGCCGCAGTCCAGGATCATGGTCTCGCCGTTCTTATGGCTCCGCTTGCTCTCGTAGTGGAGCGTGGCGCCCTTCTCGTTGAGGGCCACGATGGAGGCGAAGGCCAGTTCGTGGTCCAGACAGCCCACGGCCTGGGCGAAGGCGTGGTGGATCTCCAGCTCGGAGGCGCCCGCCAGGAAGGCCCGCCGGCCCGCTAGATGGCCCATGGCGCCGAGAACCGTGGCCTCCTCCAGGCACTGGAGCTCGTATTCGCTCTTGTAGGCCCGGCCCCAGTCGAGGAAGGCCGTGAGCTTGACGGGGTTGGCCACGAGTCCTGTGGCCTCGGCCTTGTCGAGCTCGTTGCCGATGTAGGCGCCGTTGGCGGGCCTGCCGACGGCCTCCCAGACGGCCTCGAGACTGGGGGCCTCGATCAGCTCGAAGCCCTCCAGCCAGAAGGGCGTGCCGCCCCAGAGGGTCTCCAGGCTGAGCTGCTCGTACCAGAAGTCCTCCGGCGCGTAGCGGACCAGCAGGGGCTTCCGGCCGGGGCGGAGCACCAGCACATGGTGGGGGCCCAGGAGGGGGCAGTAGTGGCGGAAGTGCGGAGTGGGCCGGAAGGGAGCGTCCTGGTCATCGGCAAAATGCGTATAGGGTGCGCCACTGGAGATGACGAGGGCCTCGAAGGCGTTGGCCGCCATGGCCTTTTCGGCGTAGGCGAGCCTTTCGCGGAGGTGGGCGGTGAAGAGAGTCTTGAGGTCCATGGAGGCTCCAGGTAGGCGGGTGGGTTCCCCCCGATTATGGAGGCATTCCTCGGGTCGTGGGGGAGGTGCATCCGGAGGGCTCCCTTCTGCCATTCAGGGCCCTGGAAAGGCGGTTCAGGAGGCGGGTGAGCCTTTGGCCCCGGGAGGCCATCTACTGGTGTGCAGCGGGATTCCCCCGGGAACTGCAATTCTGAGGAGGCCACCATGTTCATCCGCAGCGCACTCGTGCTTGCTCTCGCGACGATTTTCGCCGCTCCCCTCGCGGCCCAGGGTGATCACCGGGGCCCCGGCATGGGGCACGGTCCCATGATGATGCGGGGGCTGGATCTCACCGAGGCTCAGAAGGCCAGCCTGAAGACCCTGGGTGCGGCCCGCCGGGAGGCCATGAAGCCCAAGCTGGAAGCCGCCATGACCGCCCGGAAGGCCCTCCACGAAGCCATGATGAATCCCGCCACGCCCCTGGACCAGTTGAAGGCCCTCCACGAGAAGGCCTCCCAGGCCCAGTTCGAGCTGGCTCTCGAGCGCCGGGCCATGCTGCAGGAATGCCTGGCCCTCCTCACGCCCGAACAGAAGGCCAAGGCCGAAAAACTGCGGGCGGAACGTCCCCAGGAAGGCCGTGAAGGCCGGATGGGGCGGGGTGAAGGCCATCGGCACGGTGCCCCCCCCGAGGGCCCCGCTCCCGAGAAGAAGTGATTTAGACTGAGGACCGATGCGCGTTCCCGAGCTGGCAAATACCACCTGGACCAGGATCCGGCGCCCCGCGACCTGGGGCGCCGTCCTGGCCTTCGGCCTGTTGTGGAGCCTCACGCGGTGGGGCTTCGGGACGCCTCCGAGCCACTGGCCGGAATTCATCTATCCCTTCGCGCTGCCCTTCGCCTACCTCGCGCTCTCCCCCGTGCCCTGGCAGTGGACGGGGGACGAGCGGCCCTTGGCCTCCACCCCCCGGGGCCTGGTGCAGGCCATCCCCTGGAATCTGGTCTGGGTCGTGGGTTTCTCGATCCTGCTGGGGCTCAACCATGGCGGGGACGCCGGGCGCCGGGGACCCGGGCCCAGAATGGGGCAGGGAGCCCGCATGGAACTGCACGATCCGCCTCCCCCCCACCGATTCCTGCATCCCCGGGCGGTCACCCTCGCAGTGGCCAATCTCTCCTTCGCCCTGCTGCTGGGCTGGATCCTCGCGGACAAGGAGCGGGCCGAGCGACAGGAAACCCACGCGGTGAGGGCGGCCGCTGCCGCCCAGGCCCGGGCCCTCCAGTCCCAGATGAACCCTCATGTGCTCTTCAACGCCATCGGCGGGCTCACGGAGCTGGTGCGGGAGGATCCCAGGGCCGCGGAAGAGGCTCTCGTCAGCCTCGCGGGGCTGCTCCGGGGCCTGCTGGAGAACGGATCGCGCGCCCAGGCGCCCCTGGCCTCCGAGCGGACCCTCCTGGAGCAGTACCTCGCCCTGGAGCACATCCGCCTCGGGACTCGTCTGCGAGTGGCCTGGGAATGGGATCGCGAGCTCGAATCCCTGGAACTCCCTCCCCTCCTGCTTCAGCCCCTGGTGGAGAACGCCATCAAGCACGGCATCGCCCCGCACCGGGGCGGGGGTGAGATGCGGATCTTCCTCCAGGTGGAAGGGGAGCGGCTCCGGTTGGGTGTGGCCAATACCGGTCAGCCTCTCGTCGCGGAGGCGCCGGAAGGGATCGGCCTGCAGAACCTCCGGGAGCGGCTCGCGCTGCTGGGGGAGCGCCCGGATGCCCTCCGGCTGCGAAGGGAGGGCCCGTGGACCGTGGCGGAACTGTTCCTGAACCTTCAGCGCGGCGCATGAACGCGGCGCTGAAGGTGCTGGTGGCCGAGGACGAGCCTTACAACCGCAAGCGCTTGGTGCGCCTGCTGGGCGAGGCGGGCTGCCAGGTGGTGGCCGAACTGGAGGATGGCCCCTCCGTGCTCGAGTGGCTGGCCCAGGGGGGCGAGGTGGACGCCCTCTTCCTGGATATCCAGATGCCGGGGCTCACGGGCCTGGACGTGGTGGAAGACCTGCCCAGGTCCATCCCCATCGTCTTTGTCACGGCCTACGCCGAACACGCGGTGCGGGCCTTCGAACAGGCCGTGGTGGACTACCTGCTGAAGCCCGTGACGGCCGACCGCCTGGAGAAGACCCTCCAGAGGCTTCGCAACCATGGCTCTCCGGAATCCCACGGTTCCGTGGAAAGTGCCCCCAAGTCCACCGGCCCCTTCCGGTATCCCGCCAAGGCGGGCGAGGGGGTCATCTTCCTGGATCTGGCCAAGACGACCCACTTCACCTTCGAGGAGGGAATCGTCTGGGCCCATGCCGGGGAGCGCTTCCGCACCCTCTGGAAGAGTCTGGCCGAAGCCGAAATCGCCCTGGCGGGCCGCGGCCTCATCCGGGGGCACCGCCATCTCCTCCTGCGTCCCGAGGCCGTGATGGGCGTGCGCCCCGGGGAATTCGGCCGCCTGATGGCCCGGCTAGCGGGGGGCCAGGAACTGGAGATCAGCCGCGGGGCGACCCCCGCCCTGAAGAAGCGCCTGGGGCTGGGGTAGATCCAGTCCTGATCGCCAGTTGAAACACCGCATCAATTCCAACAGGTGGTGCATTACGGCAGCTGGAGCCGCCGGGGGGCACCGTTTGGTCCAGCACCAAGCCTGTGCCCCCCGGCTCTACGCCGCCTGCCTAACGGCGGTCGGCTACTCGAAATGCACGATCCGTGTTCAATGACAGCCGCAGCCGCCGCTGAAATCGGGATGGCTCGCGGCGCGGATGCCCTGGATGCCCTCCCGGGCGACGAGCAGGGCCAGGCCCATCCCGGCGGCGGCGTCCACCCAGGCGAGGGCGGGCCAGGCCCAGAACAGGAGGCTCCCCGCGAAGAGGACGGTGCTGAGCTGGAGGCAGGCCAGGCTGCAGGCGGCGTCCGAGGCCAGGGCGGCGCTGTCCAGCGCGCGGGCCGCGCGAAGCTTGGCCCGCCAGAGGAAGACCATGAAGGAGAGCGACAGGACTGAGATCACGAGGCCGGGCAGCGTGGTGGCCGGATGGTGGCGCTGGATCAGCTGCGCAAGGGATCCGGCCATCACGACGGCGGAAAGCAGCACGAAGAGCATCCCGATCAGCAGGGTGGCCCGCCGCTCCCGTTCCGGGGCCCGGGCCTGGAGATCCCCCCTCAGGCGCCAGAGGATGACCAGGGCAGAGGCCACTTCCACCAGGCTATCGAGTCCGAAGCCCCAGAGGGCCACGGAGTCGTCCGCCAGGCCAAAGGCAATGGAGACGCCGCCCTCAACAAGGTTGTAGCCCACCGTGAGCCAGGCCAGCAGGAGCGCGCGCCGATGCCAGCGGCCGGGCCCGGAGGCAGGGGCACAGGGAGTGGAATCGCAGCATTCGGACATGGGACCCCCGGGCCGATGGGCCCCGGGGTCCAGGATGACGGGTCTGGTTCAGAAGGAGTAGGCCACCTTCAGCAGGAACTCCTGGGGCTGGCCGGGCCGGGGTGTCTGCAGAGCAGTAACGGCGCCGGTCCCGTTGTTCCAGTTGCCGTAGCCTTGGGGATAACTGAAATGAATGTTGCCCACGTTGTACGCGCCGAGGCTGATGTCCAGACCGTGGTATGCGCCCTTGTAGGTGAGAACCAGGTTGAACAGGGGCGCGGCGTCGAGCTTGTCGAGACGGCCATCGGCGGTGGCAGGATCGTACTGCCAGGCCCAGCGCTCCCCGAAGTAGATGAGGCCAGCGAACAAGTTCCAGGACTCGCCGAGTTTGAAGGTGGAATTGAGCACGACCTTGTGGCGGGGGAAGGCGACCAGGGATTTGCTGTCCTGGGGAACCAGGTAGAGAGGCACCTGGGTGTCGTTGTTCTGGTAGTAGCTGTAGCTGCCCTGCAGCATGCCGAAGGCGTGCTGCCAGCGGTAATCGACTTCTGCGCCCCGGCTGCCCATCTTCGGGAAGTTCTCGTAGGCGTCGTTTCCCCCATCCACGTAATAGACAATGGGACGCTTGATGGTGGTGTCGAAGAGATTCATGACAAGGTAGGACTTTTTGCTGATCTGGTAGCCGGCTTCCATTTCGAGGGCGGTGGTTTTTTCCGGCACAAGGGTGGGGTTGATGTTGATGTTCAGGACGAAAGGCGTGCGGAAGGCCTTGGTTAGGCCTTGGTTAGACCCAGTCCGCCTTCGGGGCACCACAGGGGATGAAAGTCCGGCGGTGTATCGGTGAACCGGGGCGCTGGGGTTGAGAGGTGCGGGCCAGGCAGCGCAGGATCATTTTGGGGATGTCCTAAAATGGCCGCAAAACCTATGGCAGTCGAATCTCCGTTGGTTAGACTGGCCCGCACGGGTAGTGGTACCACGATGTGTCGCGACTTGGAAGAGTCTGCACGAATGGCAGTGTCGCCGTTCAATCGCCCCGAGCCAAGGGACATTCCCACCTTTTCAGGGGAGGTCCCATGGACCCGGAGGTCTCGGAGGTTGTCTACAGGGTGGCCTGTGGGCTGGATGTGCATTCCGCAGGGGTGGCGGCGTGCCTCGTGCGGACGGGGCCGAATGGGGGGCCGCGCTACGAGGAGCGCAGCTTCGCCACGACGCTGGCCGGACTGAGGGAGCTGCGGGATTGGCTCCTGGAGAGCGGGTGCCAGATGGCTGGAATGGAAGCCACTGGGGTCTACTGGATGCCCGTGCACGGCGTCCTGGAAGGCCAAGTCCCGCTGGTGGTGGGCAACCCCCAGCACATGAAGGCGCTGCGTGGGCATAAGACCGACCGCAAGGATGCGAAGTGGATCGCGACCCTGGTGCGGCACGATCTGATCCGGGCCAGCTTCGTGCCGCCCCCGGAGTTCCGGGATGCCCGCGAGCTGACGCGCTTCCGGAGGCAGCTCATCCAGGCCCGCACCGCCGTGCGCAACGAGGTCCAGCGCCTCCTGGCACGCCAGGGGATCACCTTCGGAACCGTGCTGAGCAACGTGTTCGGCGCATCCGGCAGGGCGATTTTGGAAGCGCTGGCGGAAGGCCGGAGCGTGATCGACGAATTGCCCAGGCTCGTGCACCGTTCCGTGCGGAGCAAGCTGCCCATGCTGAGCGCTGCCCTGGAGGCGCCCCTGGCCGATATTCCCCGGTATCTGCTCTCGGTCGAACTCCAGCGGTTGGAGACCGTGGAGGAGGACATCCGGGCCATCGAGCAGAAGATCGCAGTGCACCTGGAACCCCATCGGGCCATGTTGGAACGGCTGATGACGATCCCCGGCGTGAGCCTCATCTCAGCCTGCATCATCCTGGCGGAAATCGGCGTAGACATGAGTTGCTGGCCCACCCCGAAGCACCTCGCGGCCTGGGGCGGGGTGGCACCGGGCTGCCGGGAGAGTGGCGGCAAGGTGCACAAAGCGGGTGCCCGGAAGGGGAACCCCTACCTGTGCAGCATCCTGGTGGAGTGCGCGGGAGCGGCGGTGAAGAAGAAGGGATGCCATCTGGGCGGGAAGTATCGGCATCTCAGCGCCCAGACCGGTAGCAAGAAGAAGGCCCTCCTGGCCATCGCCCGAAGGCTGCTGGTGATCGTGTACCGCCTGCTGGGCCAAGGAACCGCCTATGAAGAGCCCGAACCGAAACGTTCATCCGAAGACGTGAAACAGAAGACCGTCCAGCGGCACCTCCGCGAACTCGCCAA
>JAYSNJ010000104.1:0-32714 GCA_043723905.1 Holophagaceae bacterium | reverse complement strand
CATCCACCTTGGGTTTGCTGGTGTATGCCTAATTCTTCCAGACATCAAGCTCATGGATGCCGAATTCTCTGGATACTCCCAGCGAAACCTTGAACACCTTTGCATGTGGGAATGGGCGCATCAGACCGTGCCACGACAGCTATGGGCATCCTTGAGCGGATTGAACAGGCTTCTCGAACAGACCCAACCCCTGAAGGGCCTCGATCAGCTTCAGGCTGTACGAGGCATGGTTGGCCAGCCACTGGGGCTGGGACTGGGGCCCCACTTCGTTGACCACGACGAGCACGGCTCCCACGGGCACATCTGCCGAGTGGCAGGCCGCGAAGACCCCTGTGAGCTCCAGATGTTCAGCCTCCCCCAGCACCCCCAGCAGGGCCGCCCCCTCGTGAGTCCGGGTGATGGCGGGGGGCACGACCACGCGGTGGGCGGGCAGGTCCAGGGGAGGCAGAGTCGCGGGCCAACGCGTGCGCTCGATGACGGGCCGGTAACTCTCGCCTCGGTGTTCCCCGAGAGAACTGGAAATGGCTTCAGCCGCCCAGATGATGTCCCCGATCTTCAGGCGGTGATCGTAGTGCCCGCAGGTGCCTATGAACAGCACTCTCTGGGGGTGAAACTCCTCGATCAGCCGCGCCGTGCTCACGGCGGCGAGCAACTGCCCCACGCCCGTGCATGCCACCTCCCATCCCCGGGGGGGAGCCTCCATGAAGGGGCCCAATTCTGGGGGGAAAGCGCCGAGGAGAAACTGGGACATGAATCCAGTCTAGACCACTCCGAAGCTGCAGCCAGGAGGGGAATCCCTCCAGGCGCGTCAGCGCCGCCGTCCTGAGCCCAGGCCAGGGACCGTCCCCCAGAGGAGCGTTGCCCTCGAATGGATGCTGTGCCCTCCGGCTTGAAACGCCATGGCCTTAGCCCAGGACTCCGCAGCGTTCTCCGCACCCGTTGCGGAGAAGCCGCCCCAGAGAGGAGGCCCATCAATTGAGAACATCAACATCATGACAAAAGCGGAGAGCTATTCGGAATTCAGGTTCGGAAGGGCGGGCTTCACCGCATGGTCGAAGAGGAGGCTGGTCTCGATCTGGGCCACCTCCGGACGGGCCGTGAAGGCGTCCAGAGCCAGATCCCGGAGGTGCGCGGTGTCCCGCACGGCCACATGCACGAGGAAGTCCTGGCCGCCCGACAGATGGAAGACGGCCAGCACTTCCCGCAACGACAGGGCATGGTTCCAGAAGTCTTTGACGTGCTTGCGGCTGTGCTGGCGCAGGCGCACAGCCACCAGAGCCTGGAGACCGATCCCCATGGCCTCGGGGGCCACCCAGGCATGGGCCTCCCCGAGCACGCCCTCGGCGCGCAGGCGCTGCACCCGGGAGAGGCAACTGGAAGGCGCCAACCCGACGGCAGCGGCCAGCTCCTTGTTGGTCAACCGAGCATTCTTCTGAAAATGATTCAGAATTTCATGATCAATTCGATCCAGATCCCATTTCACGTCGATCACCCGAAAAAGATTCGATAGCGGCGAATCATGCTGAATCTTACCGTCAAGGGGACGCCTTTCAAGGCGCTCCCTGGAGGATCCCGTGACCGAGAACACGCATTCCGTGAAGCCCCAGACCGCGATCTTCTCCAAGGGCTACGACCCCCAGCGCTCCGAAGGCGCGGCCGTGCCGCCGGTCTTCCGGACCTCGACGTTCATCTTCAAGACCGCCGCCGAGGGCAAGCGGGCCTTCGAACTCGCCTACGGCCTCGACACCATGAAGCTGGGCGAGAGCCCGGCGCTGATCTACACCCGGGTCAACAACCCCAACAGCGAGATCCTGGAGACCAAGATCACCGCCTGGGACGGCGCGGAGGACGCGGCCATCTTCAGTTCGGGCATGGGCGCCATCTCCAGCACCTGCCTGGCCTTCCTGAAGCCGGGCGACACGCTGATCTTCAGCGATCCCGTCTACGGCGGCACGGAGTTCTTCTTCCGCCGCGTCCTGCCCATGTTCAATATCCGCACCATCCCGTTTCCCGCCGGCGCCAGCAAGGAAGACATGGAGCAGTTGGTGAGGAACGACCCGACGGTGAAGGCCATCTTCATCGAGTCCCCGGCCAATCCCACCATCATGATGTCGGACATCGGCGCCGCCCGGGAGATCGCGGACCAGTATTCCAGTGACACGCGCAAGATCATGCTGATCGTGGACAACACCTTCATGGGGCCCATCTTCAGCAGCCCCCTGAAGCTGGGCGCCGACGTGATCCTGTACTCGGCCACCAAGTTCTTCGGCGGCCACAGCGACTTGGTGGCGGGTCTCGCCATGGGCAGCAAGGAGCACGTGGGCCTCATCAAGGTTTTCCGGACCATCCTGGGCTCCAACAGCGACCCCGACACCGCCTGGCTCATCCACCGCAGCCTCGCCACCCTGCAGATCCGCATGGAGAAGCAGCAGGAGAACGCCGTCCGGATCGTGGATTTCCTGCGCAAGCACCCCAAGGTCCAGGCCGTGTCCTACCCCGGCCTGCCTGAGATGGGCGAGAACCAGGTGGCGCTGTGGAAGAAGCAGTGCACCGGCACGGGCAGCCTGCTCTGCTTCTTCACCGAGGGCGGCGAAGCGGAGGCCTTCAAGGTGCTGGACGCCATCCAGCACATGAAGATGGCCGTGAGCCTGGGCGGCGTGGAGAGCCTCATCGAACACCCCTACTCCATGACCCATGCCGACATGACCGCCGAGGAAAAGGACCATGCCTGCATCACCCAGAACATGATCCGCCTCAGCGTGGGCCTCGAGGATCCCGAGGATCTCATCGCCGACCTCAAACAGGCCCTCGAAAAGATCTGAGTTCGCGTCCCAGGCTTGCCTCAGCGCGACTCCCTCCACCTGGACCGCGGAAGAAGCAGGCGCTTCAGTCCGGTGGCCTGGATGACTCCCGCGGCCTGTCCTTCCCCCAGGGAATGCAATCCAGCGGCAGAAAACGACCATTGGACCCGTATTTCAACGCGTGATGAGTCTAGCGCTTGCCCTCGGCTCGCGAGGTGTGCATCCTGCAAGATAGACAGGGTCTAAACCACTGGTCGCCCCCATGCGTAGGCCCCTCGTCCGTTCAAGACAGTTCTTTCGATCCTTCGAGGAGTGGCGATGCTACGAGCCCGCGTGTTTCCAACCCTGATGGTCTGCTGGGGCCTCGTCGCCCAGAGTCCGGCGCCTGCGGGCCCAGCGAAGCTGTCCCTCCAGGATGCGATCAAGACCTCGTTGGAGAACAATCTGCAGGTGCGGGTGGCGGTCGAGACCCGGGACTACACGAAGGCGAACGTGCTCGTAGCCCAGGGGGCCTTCGACTTCACACTGCTCGGCAACGCGTCCTACGGGCGCAGCAGGCTCAGCTTCGAGAATCGGCAGGACCCCTCGACGGGCATCTTCCAGAACGGTGAAACCACCCAGAGCTACAAGAGCTTGAGCCTTGGCGTAATGAAGCCCTTCGAGTGGGGGGGCGACTTCTCCCTCACCTACAATCCGACCTATCACTCCAGCTCGACGACCTGGAGCGGGAATCTGGGCTCGCCCACGGCCACGCCCTACGCCGGCACCCTGAGCGCCAGCTATACCCAGTCCCTGCTGAAGGGCTTCGGGCGCCAGGTCACCGAGGCGAACGTGATCGTGGCCAAGAAGGGCGCCATCGCGGCGGACTTCCAGTACCAGGAATCCATCATCAAGCTCGTCGCCGATACCGAGTTTCTGTACTGGGACGTGGTCGCCGCCCAGCGCAATCTCGAGAACAAGCTGCAGGCCCTGGCCCTCGCCCAGAAGCAGCTCAAGGAGAATCAGATCCGCGTCGAAGTGGGCACCCTGGCACCCATCGAAGTCACCAGCGCCGAAGCCTCCGTGGCCCTGCGCGAGCAGGATATCATCATCGCCGAAGCCCAGTTCGCCAACCTCAAGGATGCCCTCATCCGTACGCTGTACCCATCCAGCGAGCGCCCGGCGGGTCTGGAGCTGACGGATGCCCCCACCCTGAGCCACATCAGCACCGATGAGAAGGGCGCCGAAAAAATGGCGCTGGAACGCCGGGTGGAACTCAAGCGCGCCCGCCTGGATCTCGAATCCAAGCAACTCCTCGAGGGCGTCGCCAAGAACCGCCTGATGCCTCAGCTGGATCTGAACCTGGACTACAACGGCAGCTCGGTGGACCGTGGAACCTTGTCCCCCGTGAACACGGATCTGTGGCAGGCCAAGAACCCCGGCTACAGCGTGGGCCTCACCTTCTCCATGCCCCTTCCCAACCGAGCCTCCAAGGGCTTGATGGCCCAGGCTCGGGCCAACCGCCGCGGCAGCGAACTGAGCATGCGCGACCAGGAACTGGGCATCATCCTGGATGTCCGCACCGCCTTCCGCAACGTCGATGCGATGGAGAAGACCGTCAAGGCCGCGGAGAAGACCCGCATCTTCCGGGAGAAGGATCTCGACGCCGAACAGAAGAAGTACGAGAACGGCATGAGCACGAACTTCCTCGTGCTCTCCAAGCAGAACGACCTCGACACCTCCAAGAGCACGGAGCTCCAGTCCCAGATCAACTATGCCAAGGCCGTCACCACGCTGGAGAAGACCCTGGGCAACCTGCTGGAAGCCCGCAAGCTCGAAGTCAGATAGGTTTTCAAGAACAGCCAAACGGGGCCCCGAGGGGCCCCGTTTGGCTATTCCGAATGTCGAAAGGGACGATCCCAGTTTATCGATGCTCGATCAGGTCTTCGGCCTTGAAGCGCACCTTGGGCAGTTCCGCATACTTGTCGTCGGTCGCGCGGTAGCCGGCGGGGCAGGCGCACAGGGTGGCCCAGCCGCTCCCTTCGAGTCCGAGGATCTCGTCGTATTTTGCGGAGTCCAGGCCCTCCATAGGGCAGGTGTCCACGCCCAGCATCGCCGCAGAGGTCATGAAGGTGCCCAGGGCGATATAGACCTGCCGCGCGGCCCACTCGTTGATCCTCTTGGCCCCCGGGCCTTCCACGAGAGCACTCACCATGAACCCGCGGTAGCCCTCCAGAGAGTCCCGGGTGACGCCACGGACCTCCGCGATGCGATCCACGAAGCGTTCGATCTCCGGCAGACCCAGGTCCTTCCGGGCCAGGAGGACCACCAGATGGGAGCAGTCCTCGATCTGGGCCTGGTTCCAGGAGACCGGACGCAACTTCGCCTTGAGGGCCGGATCCGTGATGACCAGGAACTTCCAGGGCTGGAGCCCGAAGGAGCTGGGCGAGAGCACCAGGGACTCTTCGAGGGCGGCCCAGGTGGGGGGATCGATCCGCTTGGTGGCGTCGAATTTCTTGGTGGCATAGCGCCACTTCAGTTGTTGGGTAAGGGCGCTGGCGGTGGTCGTCGTCATGGGTTCCTCAGGGAATGAACTCGGGCCTCAACTGCAGCCCCTCGTCGTAGTGGGAAAGCGGGTGGAAGGGGATGCCCTCCTGGTTTTCGATGCCGGAAAGATGCTGCCGGTACCGCTCGAGCAGCTCGGTCCGGGCCCCTTCCTCCAGATGGGCCGGGCCCCAGGCCAGGAAGGGCCGGAGGACCTCGAAGCCGCAGAAGAAGAGAATCCCGTGCTGGATGGGATAGAGCACCTCCTCGATCGCACCGTTGATCCCTAGCGGGCGGTAGCTGGCTTCCGGCCCGCCGGTGGTGATGGCCAGCATGGCCCGCCTGCCCTTCAGACCCCCCTGGTCGTACCATGCACCGCCCCCATAGGCGAACCCCATGGTCATCACCCGATCCACCCAGCCCTTCAGGATCGCGGGGAGGGAGAACCACCAGAGCGGGAACTGGAGGATGAGGAGATCGCAGTCCCTGAGCTTCTGCTGCTCTTCGAGAATATCCTGGGCCAGGGTGCCCAGCTGGGCGGCGGCCTTCTCCTCCATCTGGCGCTTCAGGAAATGGCGGTCCCGGCGCTCGAGGAAGTCCTCGCCATCGGCGACGGCCTTGAACTTCATGGCGTAGAGATCCGAAACCACCACGGAGTGCCCCGCCTTCTCCAGGGTCTCCACCGCCACATCCTTCATCGCCGCGTTGAAGGAAAGGGGTTCCTCGTGGGCATAGACGATGAGCACCTTCATGGCTCGGCCTCCAGTCCTGATTGGGTGGCCCTAGCTTGCCTGGAATGCGCAGGCCGGGGTTGATAAATCAGGTCCCCTTCGGCGGGAGGGGAGGCCCTCCGGGGCTCAAACGCTCCAGATCCCCGGGAGCATCCACATCGAACTCCCCTCCGGGAAAGGGGATCTCCAGGGCATCGCCGTCCCGGAGGAGGCATCTGGCCCCCTGGTCGCCGCGGAGCTCGGACAGCCCGGAGAAGAGGCGCCGGGGAAAGAGGGCCGGAATCCCCCGGATTTGCGAATAGCAGGAAGCCACCACCCGCTCCGGAGCCGCGTCATGGGCCGCGCGGATCCGCGCCAGCAGAGCGCCATCCAGGGCGGGCTGATCGCAGACGAGCAGCAGTGCGGCCTCCACGCTAGGATCCAGCCCAGCCATACCGGTTCGGATGGAGCTGCCCATGCCCTCTCTCCAGGCGGGGTTGAGGAGGACCTGCACCTCCAGGCCCCGGATCGCGGCCCGGCAGCTCTCCGCTTCCGCCCCCAGGACCACGCGCACGGGGTGACAGCCGGATTCTAGGGCGAGACGGGCGGTCCTGCGGAGGAGGGGCTCCCCCTCCCAGGCCACGAGCTGCTTGGCTCGGCCCAGCCTCCGGGAGGCACCTGCGGCGAGGATGACCGCCGCGACCGTCATCCGTGGATGGAGGCCTTGCGGTCCCGGAGATGTCCGCCCTGGCGCCCGGCGATCACCGCCTGGACCTCCGAGAGGATGGAGAGGGCGATGCCTTCGGGAGCCTCGGCTCCCAGGTCAAGCCCGATGGGATAGTAGAGCCTGGCCCGGGCCGCCTCGCTGAGAGCCTGACCACCGGATTCCAGTTCGGCCAGCAGCTTCTCGCTGCGCTTGCGGTTGCCCTGCAGGCCCACGAAGGCGGCCTCTGTCTTCAGAAAGAATTCGAGGGCTTCCCGGTCCTTGGTGTAGACATGGCTCAGCACCACGGCGGCACTCCGGGCGTCCAGGCGAAGGCCGGGCAGGGTCTGGGCGGGATGCCCCGGGAGCACCTGGTCCGCCTCGGGGAAGCGCTCCGGGCTGGCCAGCCCCGGGCGGTGATCGAGGATCCCCACGAACCACCCCAGCTCCTTGGCCATCCGGGAAAGAGGTCTGGCGTTCTCCCCGGCCCCGTACAGCCAGAGGGCGATGGGAGGACGCAGCGCTTCGATGAGCAGTTCGACGGCGCCGCCCGGCACGAGGAAGCGCTCCCGGAAGGCCTTCCCGCCCTCCAGCGCCCGGGTACTGGCCTTTGAAAGCGCGATGGAAAGCCCGGCGTCGATGGGCAGGAGGCCGTGGTGGCCGCGGTCATCATAGGCGAAACGGTCCCCCAGGGCATAGGGGGCCTCGCCTTCGATGCCCAGCACGGTGGCCAGCACACAATCCTTGCGCCGCGCCAGCTGCTGGCTGCAGAAATGAATCCAGGGTGCCAGCTTGCCGGGCAGCACGGGCTCGAGCAGGAGCTCCGCCCTGCCCTCGCAGCCCATCCCTGTGCCCCAGACCAGGTCCAGTTCCGCGCCCAGGTCGTAGCGGACGAGACTGGGCCTCCCGCAGTCCAGGACCCCTTGGGCCCGGGCCTGGATATCCGATTCCAGACACCCGGCACTGACGCAGCCCACCGCGCCATCCTTGGCCCCGAGAAGCATCCTCGCGCCGGGCTTGCGGTACGAAGAACCCTCGACGCCCACCAGTGTGGCGAGCACGGTGGGAGCCTGGATTTCCTTGAGTGCCCTGAAGATTTCCTGCGAACCCGTCATGCCGTCCTCGCTAGAATTTCGAGAGTAGCAGGGCAATGAAGGTGCAGCTCCCGGTAGCCTGCCCCCTGCGGGGGTGCAACGAGGCCGGAGGCGATAGTATGGGGCCCGGCTCCGCGAGCGCAGGGCGTCCGGGAGTGCCCGATTGGCACAACCGTCGCACGGGAGGGGTCCCCCTGTCGGGAGACCGTCTGCATGCGAAAACTCCTTTTTTGTGTATTAGTCCTTGTGTCCTCAAGCATTGGGCTTTGGGCCCAGGCCCCGCCGGCCAGCCCGGCGGAGAAGGAGTTGCAGCAGCCCCTGGTGCTCGATGACGTTAAACCGACGCAACCGCAGACCTCCCGCTCCGAGCCCTCGGCCTGGCGGGCCTTCGGTTCCACCCTCCTGGTGATCGGACTGGCGGGTGGAGCCCTCTGGGCCTTCCGGAAATACGGCATGAAGAAATTCCCGGGCAATGGGGGCGGCCGCCTGAAGGTGGAGGAGACCCTGGCCCTGGGGGACCGCCGTTTCGTCTCCATCCTGCGCGCCGATGACGAGCAGTTCCTGATCGCCCTGGGCCCCCAGGGCATCACCCTCCTCGCCCGCATGGATGGCCTCGAGACCGCGCCTCCCGAGAGCTTCAACGAGACCCTGGAGCATCACGTGGAGCTGACCCGCCCCACATCCCTGCGGGATGTGGAGGCCATGCTGAAGGGGGATCAGCCATGAGGCGGCTCCTCCGGTTCCTGCCCCTCCTGGTCCTGCTCGCAGTTGGGTTCGCGCTCCAGGCCCAGCAGGCACCCACCGGACTCCCCACCGTCACCATCGATTTCGGCAAGACGCCCCAGGGCCCGGCCCTCAGCTCGACCATCCAGGCCGTGCTCCTCCTGACGGTGCTGACCCTCGCACCGTCCATCCTCATCACCACCACCTGCTTCACCCGCATCTCCATCGTGCTCGGCTTCCTGCGCCAGGGCATGGGCACCCAGAACACCCCTTCGAACCAGGTGCTCATCAGCCTCTCCCTGGTCCTGACCTTCTTCGTCATGGCGCCGGTGGGACGAGAGATCAACCAGACCGTGCTTCAGCCCTTGAGCCGCAACGAACTGACCGTGGAGCAGGCCCTGGACCGCACGGCGGCCCCCCTGAAGGTCTTCATGCTCAAGCACACGCGGAAAAGGGATATCTCCCTCTTCCTCTCCATCGCCAAGGCTCCGGCGCCCCAGACCAAGGCCGATGTGCCCCTCCAGGTCCTGGTCCCAGCCTTTCTCATCAGCGAGCTGAAGACCGCCTTCGAAATCGGCTTCATGATCTTCCTGCCCTTCCTGATCGTGGACATGGTGGTGGCCTCGATCCTCCTGGCCATGGGCATGATGATGCTGCCGCCCGTGGTGATTTCCCTGCCCTTCAAGGTGCTGCTCTTCGTGATGGTCGATGGGTGGTACCTCATTATTGGCAGTCTCGTGCGGGGGTATACGGGATGACCACACGACCATCACTCCCTCCTATCGCACACCGCCCTGCGGTGTGCTCCCACTCGCTTCACTCGCGGAGTCGGGAGGTCGATGGGTGGTACCTCATTATTGGCAGTCTCGTGCGGGGCTATACGGGATGAACGAACTCATCATCGTCCAGATCGCCCGGGAGGCCCTCAAGACTGCGATCTATGTCGCAGGACCCGCCCTCATCGTCTCCATGGTGGTGGGGCTGGCCATCTCCGTCTTCCAAGTCGTCACCAGCCTCCAGGATCAGACAGTGGCCTTCGTGCCCAAGGTCATCGCCGTGATGCTCGTGGTGGTCATCAGTTTCCCCTGGATGGTCCGGATTCTCGTGCAGTTCACCACCAAGATGTTCACCGAGTTCAACGTGGTAGTGAGGCAACTGCAATGAACCGGGATCGTGCATTTCGAGTCGCCGACCGCCGCCAGGCGGGCAGTGCAGGCTGGGCATGCAGGGAAGCCCAAACGATGACGCGCCGGGACTCGAAAGACCGCAACGCGCCGCCCCAAAGCGCCCGCTAATGCCTCCGACTCTCGGAAACCCTGCCCTCTGGGCCCTGGCCCAGGGCAAGGTCCTGATGGGGCTCCTGGTCGTCGTCCGGATCACGGGGCTCATGGCCACACTTCCCGGCCTGGGTCAGGAGCGAATCCCCGTCGAGATCCGGGCCGCCATCGCGATCCTCCTCGCGGTCATCATCGCCCCCGTCGTGCCCAGCCCCAGGGAGTTCCCCTCGGACATGTGGCAACTGCTGGCGTTGATGGTCATGGAGCTGGCTGCAGGCCTCCTGCTCGGGCTCTTCGTGGCCTGGATCGTGGAGGCGGTTTCCTTCGCAGGGCACCTCATGGATATCCAGATGGGCTTCTCCTTCGTGCAGTTCCTCGATCCCGCCAGTGCGCGTCCCACCTCGATTTCGGGTTCCATCCTCACGCAGCTCACCCTGCTCTTCATCCTGGTCTCCGGACTGCACCACCAGATGATCCTGGCTCTCGTGGAGAGCTACCGGATCGTTCCCATCGGGTCCGGCATGCCCGGGAACCCCCTGCAGATCGTGTCCATGGTGGGCCTGCTGCTAGCCCGGGGCCTGCAGTTGGCCTTCCCGGTGATGCTCACCCTCTTCTTCGTGGATGCCCTGGAAGGCATCTGCGCCCGGTTCATGCCCCAGCTCCAGCTCATGCAGCTCAGTTTCCCCCTCAAGATCGCCGTGGGCCTGACCATGCTGGGGGTGCTCCTGCGGGAGTTCTCGGCCTGGCTCCTGCCCATCCTCGAAGCCGCCCCCCGCGAAGCCCTGCGCTTCCTGAGATAGCCCATGGCCCAGGACCCTTCACGCACCGAAAAGGCGACCCCCAAGCGGAGAGAGAAGGCCCGGGAGGATGGATCGGTCCTGCGCGTTCCGGATCTGGACTCCACCGTGATGCTCTGGGGCAATCTCTTCCTCTTCGCGGCCGCCTGGGGAGCTACCTCCCTCCTCATGGCCCAGCAGGTTTCCTACTTCCTGCGGCGAGCCACGGAACGGGGGATCTTGACTCCGGAAAACCTGCACCCGCTGGCCATGGATCTCCTCGGCACCGTCCTGCGCATCCTGCTGCCCTTCCTGGGCGTGAACTTCCTGATGGCCGTGGCCAACCAGTTCGTCCAACACGGCTTCCGCCCCAACTTCAAGGCGCTCACGCCCAAGTTCGAGAAGCTGAACCCCTTCCCGGGTTTCAAGCGCCTCTTCTCCACCAAGTCGCTGGTGGAGATCCTCAAGAGCTTGGGCAAGTTCCTGATCATCGTCTGGATGGCCTACGCCATTCTCGGCCCCCGGATGCCCATGGTCCTCAGCACGCTCAAGCTCCCCCTGGGCCAGAGCATCCGTTTCCTCCAGGAGACCCTCTTCCTGCTCTACCGGAACGTCATGATCGCCATGCTGGTCCTGGCCATCGCCGATTTCCTCTACCAGCGGCACGAGTTCGAGAAGGGCATCCGCATGACCAAGCAGGAGCTCAAGGACGAGGCCAAGGATTCGGAAGGGAACCCCGAGATCAAGGGCAAGCAGAAGGCGCTGATGTTCGCCTCGGTGATGAAGCGGATCCGCACCCAGGTCCCCAAGGCCACCGTCGTCATCACCAATCCCACCCATTTCGCCGTGGCCCTGAAATACGATCCGGACACGGCAGCCCCCATCTGCGTCGCCAAGGGCATCGACCACCTGGCCCTGAAGATCAAGGAGCGGGCCAAGGCCACCGGGGTCCCCATCGTGGAGAACCGGGCCCTGGCCAGGAGTCTCTACCGCAGCGTGGAACTGGACCGCCCCATCCCGGCGGAACTCTACCAGGCCGTAGCCCAGGTGCTGGCCTTCGTCTACCGCCTGCGGGGGGCCGCCTGAGACCTGGAATGTAAAAGATGTGTTCAAAGACTACTGTTTCCCGGAGGAATAGTCGAAAATGACATGTGTCTTCCCTTGTGGATAAGGTTGCCCCTTGGCCCCCCCTGTCATTCCTCCTCATCTTGCCCCGCACCAGCTCTTACTGGTCGATGACGACCCCGTCCTGCTGGAAACCCTGAGCGACCTTCTGCAGCATGAGGGTTTCAAAGTCACCACCGCGGAATCCGGCGAGGGGGCGGAGCGCCTCCTGAGCGCGGCCCACCCCCCCTTCGATCTGGTCCTCACGGACCTCGTGATGCCCGGCAAGTCGGGCCTGGATGTCCTCCGGAAGGCCCTCGAGCTCAATCCCAGCTGCACGGTCCTCATCCTCAGCGGTTTCGGGACCGTGCGGGAAGCCACCGAGGCCATGGATCTGGGCGCCTATGGGATGGTGACCAAACCGCTCCACCTGGACCAGTTCCGCAACATCCTCCGCCGCCTCCTGGAGCGCATCGAACTGATCCACGACCGGGACCACCTCCGGAAGCGGGTCCAGGAACTCCAGACCCGCATCGAATCCCTGGAGGCCACCAAGGGCCGCATGGAGATGCTCGCCCATCGCATCAACCCCATGGCCGATAGCGGCTCCGAGACCCTCGGCGACCTCGAGCGCCTCGCCGGCCTGAAGGCCCGGGGCATGCTCACCGAGGAACAGTTCGAGGCAGGAAAGAAGGCCCTCCTCTCCAGGTGGCTACCGTGAGCGTGTCGAGGTGAAGCTGCTCCTCGGCGCCGCCCTGGCCCTCCCGGCCCTGGTCTCCGGCCTGGGCGCCACCGAAGCCCAGCCACCGAAGGCCCTTCAGGATGACGAAGCGGAAGCCCTGGCCCGGAAGGCCATGACCTCGGAGAATCCGGTCCTCCAGAAGGAGATCCTGGGCCGACTCCGAGGACACCGATTCCGTTCCACCCGGGCACCTCAGCGCGAATACACCCTTTTCGCCCAAGGGATCCTGGAGGATCGCTTCGAAGACGTCTTCAAGGCCGCCGTGACCCTGCGGAAGCTGGAGCGGACCTGGCCTGCGTCGGCCTATCTGCCCGAGGCCCAGACCATCCTGGGACAGGAGGCGGTGGAGCGCCGGCGATTCAAGGAGGCCGAGACCCGGCTGCGGAAGGCGCTTTACGCGGATATTCCAGTGGAGGGCAAGCGCCGGGCCCAGGAACTGCTCCTGTGGGTGTTCGTCGAGCAGGCCCAGCCCGAAAAGGGTCTCCCCGTACTCGAAGCCCTTCACCCGCTGGGGACCGTCAAGCCTTCCGAGAAGGGCCTGGTGGCCATGACCGAGGTGCTGGCTGCGGCCCGGCGGAGGGACCAGGCCGAAGCCTCCCGCAAGGATTACCACACCCTTTACCCCAAGGGGGGGTTCGGCCCCAGGGTGGATCTGGCCTGCGGTCGCATGCTCGGAGCCCTCGGGGACGCCAAGGCCAGCGCCGAGCTCCTCCAGCGGATCATCCTCGAGGCCCCCAACGCGCCGGAGGCCGACGAGGCCCGCCTCGCCCTGGCGGCCCTGCTCAGCGAAGGCAAGCTCAATCCCCAGGAGGCCCAGGCCTACCCCGACCCAGGCAAGCTGCTCTCGGAGATCCGCAAGGCTGAAAAGAAGGGCGACCTGGGGCGCCGAGCCCTGCTGGTCAAGCTCCGGATGCAGGTGAACGCCTCTCACTGGAAGGAGGCGGTGGATATCGCAGGCCAGATCCGCGCGACCTCGCCCGGCAGCGAGGAGGCGAGTGTGGTCACGACCCTTCGGGCCGAGGCCTTCCGGGCCTGGGCCCAGCAACTCCTCGACAAGCAGCAGATCGACCCTCTCATCGCCTACCTGGACCGGGAGGGCATCCAGTCCCTCACGGCCGAGCAGCGGAGCCTGCTGGCCCAGCGCCTCACCCAGGTCGGCCTCGCCACGGCGGCCTTCACGGTGATGGAATTGGCTCCCACCCCCGAGCGGGCTCCCCTGAAGAAAAGCATCCTGGAAGGCACCCTCGCCGAGGTTCATCCCACCGAAGCCATGAAGGCGCTGCCGTCTCGCGGCGAATCGGCCCCGGAGGCCCTGAAGCGGGCCCAGGCCGCCCTGGCCCTGAAGGACTGGAAGGCCGCCCGCAGTGCACTCAGCCGAGCCAAGCCTGGGAGCGAACGGATCCTGGCCCTCGCCACCTTCCTCCGGCGCCCCCCGGAAGACACGGAAGGGAACAGCGGCCGCCTGCGGGAAGCCGAAGCTTGGCTGGGACGAAGCCCCGAGAAGGGCACCGATCGCGAGCCCCTGGTGCTGCTCGTGGCCGATCTCCGCGCCGGGGTCGGCGACTGGCGGGGCGCCCTGAACCTCTATCCGGCTCAGCCGACCAAGGAGCAGCGGGGCTGGGTCGCCCTGATGAGGGCCACCTGCCTCTCGAAGCTCGGCCAGCGGGAAGCAGCTGCGGCCACACTCAAGCAGGCCGTGGACGAGCCCGGCTTCCGGATGGAGCGGGAGAGCCTCGCCCGCCAACTGGAGAGAGAGAAGGCGCTGCTACCGTAGACAGGACGCGATCCCGCGCCCGGGAGGTCGATTGCCCTTCGGATTTGTCCATGCCCTTTCCCCCCGGAGAAGGGGATTCCTGTACGTGGCCACCGCCGCCGTGCTCTGGAGCACCAGTGGGCTCTTCATCAAGGCGCTGCCCATGGGCCCCTTCCCCATCGCCCTCTGGCGCTCCCTGGTGGCGGCCCTCACCATGCTCCTGGTCATGCGGGTCCGGGGCCAGTCCAGCGGGATCGGCTTCCGGCCCATCGATCTGGCCTGCGCGGGCAGCTACGCCGGAGTGCTCATCTCCTTCGTGGTCGCCACCAAGCTCACTACCGCCGCCAACGCGATCTTCCTGCAGTTCTCCGCCCCCATCTACCTGCTCTTCCTGGAGCCCTGGGCCTTCCACCGCCCCATCCACCGGCGGGACCTTTGGGCCGTGGCCGCCTGCCTGGCTGGGATGACTCTCTTCTTCGGAGGGCGCATGGAGCGCGGCGGAATGCTCGGGAACGGCCTGGGGATCTTCTCCGGGCTCTGCCTCGCGATCTTCTCCCTGCTCCTCAAATGGAAGCGGGAGCACGAGCCCGGACGCAACCCTGCGGGCGCCATCGTCCTGGGCAACCTCGCGGTGGCGCTGATCTGCCTGCCCCTGGCCCTGCCCCTCGCCCGGCTCAGCCCCGGCCAGGCCGCGGCCCTCCTCTTCCTGGGAATCTTCCAGCTGGGCTTCGCCTATCTCATCTTCACGGCGGGGATGCGTTACATCTCTGCGACGGCGGCCATGATCATCAGCATGCTGGAGGCCATCTTCAACCCGGTGTGGGTCTTCCTGGGAATCGGCGAACGCCCCAGTCCCTCGGCCCTGGCTGGCGCGGCGGTGATTCTGGGCGTCATCCTCTGGTACAGCCTCCGCGGTTCCGCCCCGGAGGCTCCGGTCGCCGCAGGCTGAACGAACGGCCAAGCACTGTCCAATTCGACGGATCCCCAAAGAGACCTTCGTCACAAGTCTTGCTATTCCCTGGACCCGATATTGGGGGGGGGCTAGGATGGGGCCATCCCCAAAACACATCTCGGAATCGGATTGCCCCAGCTGATCGCCCATCGCGGCATGCTTGCGGCCAGCCGCTCACCAAGCCCCGCTTCACCGGTCCGTCTGGACGGCCGGAACCCAAGGAGACAGGCATGGCCAAGGTTCTCATCGTCGACGACGACCCCGATATCCTGGAAGCGAGCCAACTCTTCCTGGAAAAGGCGGGCCACCGGATCGAAACGGCCACCAGCCGCCCCGAAGGCATGCGGAAGGTGGAGAGCTTCCAGCCCGATCTGCTGATCCTGGACGTGATGATGGAGCAGCCGGATGACGGTTTCACCATGGCGCAGGATCTGCGCCGCCTCGGGAAGAAGTTCCCCATCCTCATGCTGACCAGCGTCGCCTCGGCCTCCGGCCTCGCCTTCGACAAGGACTCGGAAATGGTCCCCGTGGACGACTTCCAGGCCAAGCCCGTGGAACCCGCCATCCTTGTAAAAAAGGTGGCGGAGCTCCTGAAACGCTAGGAGGCCCCCATGCTGATGACGGAACGAGACCGCGTGACCTTCGAGATCAAGAGCCTCGCCGACAAGCTGGGCCACAACCGCACCTCCATGGTGCCCATCCTCCAGGACGTCAAACGCAAATACCACCGCATCGACAGCTTCGCCATGCAGGTCATCGCCGACGAACTGGGCATCCACCCCGTGGAGGTCTACAGCGTCGCCTCCTTCTATTCCTTCCTGGGCGATCACATCCAGGGCAAGTTCGTGATCCGGCTCTGCCGGACGATCTCTTGCGACATGCAGGACAAGGACCGGGTCGCCCGTCAGCTCGAGAATGACCTGGGCATCGCCTTTGGTCAGACGACACAGGACGGGAAGTTCACCCTCGAGTGGGCCAACTGCATGGGCATGTGCGATCAGGGCCCGGCGCTGCTGGTCAACAACAAGGTCTTCACCAGGGTCACCCCCGAGAGGGTCCACGAAATTCTCCAGGAGTGCCGCAGCGCCTTCGGCCAGCACGCCGCGGAGCGGAAGGAGGTCCATCTCGTATGAACAGCATCCCGACGTTCTCATCCATGAAACCTGAGGCCGGCCTCCTGAAGGCCCTGGCCATGCCCCGCCCCGACATCATTGCCGAGATCAGCGCTTCGGGCCTCAAGGGCCGCGGGGGCGCCGGTTTTCCCACGGGCGTGAAGTGGAATTTCGCGGCCTCGGCCAAGGCTGACCGGAAGTACATCATCTGCAACGCCGACGAGGGCGAACCCGGGACCTTCAAGGATCGCGTCATCCTCCAGGATTACGCCGACCTGGTCTTCGAAGGCATGACCCTCGCCGCCAAGGCCGTGGGCGCCAAGGAGGGCATCCTCTTCCTGCGGGGCGAATACACCTACCTAAGGCCCCAGCTCGAGGAGGTGCTCCAGCGCCGCCGGGAGAAGAAACTCCTGGGCAGGAATGTGCTTGGGGCTGATATCGAATTCGATATCCGGATCTTCATGGGTGCCGGAGCCTACATCTGCGGCGAGGAGACCGCCCTCATCGAGTGTCTCGAGGGCTTCCGCGGCGAGCCCCGCAACCGGCCGCCGTTTCCCGTCAACACGGGATTCCTGGATCGGCCCTCGGTGGTCAACAACGTGGAGACCCTCGCCTGGGCCGCCTGCATCCTTCAGCAAGGGGCCGAATGGTTCAAGAGCAAGGGCACCGAGAAGTCCACGGGCATCAAGATCTTCAGCATCTCCGGGGACTGCAGTCGCCCCGGCGTCTATGAATTCCCCCTGGGCATCTCCGTCGCCCAGCTCCTCCGGCATGTGGGCGGAGATACTGCCCGCGCCGTCCAGATCGGCGGGGCCTCCGGCCAGTGCATTCCCGCCTCCGAGTTCGAGCGGACCATCGCCTTCGAGGACATCCCCACGGGCGGGTCCGTCATCGTCTTCGGTCCTCACCGGGACATGCTCGATGTGCTCCACAACTTCCTGGAGTTCTTCCTGGACGAGAGCTGCGGCCAGTGCACACCCTGCCGCCTGGGCAACCGCAAGCTCCTGGAAGGCGTCGAAATGCTCAAGGCCGGGACCTGTTCCATGGCCTACCTGCGGGAGCTCTGCGCCCTGGGCGAGACCATGCAGCTCTCCTCCAAGTGCGGCCTCGGCCAGAGCAGCCCCAGCGCCTTCCTCTCGGTGGTGAAGCATTTCCGGGACGAGCTCATGGGTCGTACCAATACCCTCACCCACGCCTGAGCCGAGGAACCCACATGTCCGAGAACAGCACCCTCGATACCTCCCGGCGGGCTCCGGCCAGCCAGCAGTCCCAGTCCATCGCGCCTCCCTCGAACGCCCAGGCCATCGGCGGTCAGGTCACACTGACCATCGACGGGCAGGAGGTGAAGGTCCCCCTGGGCACCACCATCCTGGCGGCCGCTCGCAAGATCGGCGCCCACATCCCCACCCTCTGCCATCATCCGGATCTCTGCGTCGCGGGTGTCTGCCGCATCTGTTCCGTGGAAGTGGAGGGCATGCGCACACTCCAGGCCGCCTGCGCATTCCCGGTGACGGCGCCCATCAAGGTGAAGACCCACACGGAAAAGGTCCGCCTGGCAAGGCGCCACATCGTCGATCTCCTCCTCTCCGACCACTACGGCGAGTGCTATGCCTGCCGCCGCAACAACAACTGCGAGCTGCAGAGCCTGGCCAGGGAGCATGGCGTCGACTTCTTCCGTTTCGGCCATCCCGATAAGCCCACCCACACCATCGACACCTCCAGCTACTCGGTGGTGCGCGATCTCAACAAGTGCGTCCTCTGCCGCCGCTGCGTGCGGACCTGCATCGATCTCCAGGAGGTCGGCACCATCGAAGTCATCGGGCGCAGCGATCACAGCCACATCAAGCCCTTCCTGGACAAGCCTCTCGGGGATGTGGTCTGCATCAACTGCGGCCAGTGCATCAACCGCTGTCCCACCGGCGCCCTGCACGCCCAGGACTACACGGACGAGGTCTGGGCCGCCATTGACGATCCCACGAAGCACGTCGTCATCCAGACGGCCCCGAGCCCCCGCGCCGCCATCGGCGAATGCTTCGGACTGCCCGCCGGGAAGGCCCTCACCTTCGAGCTCAACACGGCCCTGCACCGGGCAGGCTTCGACCGGGTCTTCGACACCAACTTCACGGCCGATCTCACCATCATGGAAGAAGGCACGGAGCTCCTCCTGCGCCTCAAGAAGGCCCTGCTGCTCCGGGAACCCGCCGCCTTCCCCCAGTTCACGAGCTGCAGCCCGGGTTGGGTCAAGTACCTGGAACACTTCTACCCCGAATACATCCCCAACCTCAGCACCGCCAAGAGTCCCCAGCAGATGTTCGGCGCGGTCATCAAGACCTGGTACGCCGAGCAGCACGGCATCGACCCCAAGGACATCGTCACCGTCGCCCTCATGCCCTGTTCGGCCAAGAAGTTCGAGTGCAACCGGCCCGAGATGGACGACAGCGGGTTCAAGGACGTGGACTACGGCCTCACCACCCGGGAACTGGCGAAGATGATCCGGGAATCCGGCATCCATCTTCCGGATATGCCGAAATCCGATTTCGATAATCCCTTCGGGACGGCCACGGGGTCGGGCGTGATCTTCGGCGCCACCGGCGGCGTGATGGAGGCGGCCCTTCGGACCGTCATCGAACTGGTCTGCGGCATCAAGGTGGAGGATCTCTTCGAGCACGCCAACATCCTGCCTGTACGGGGCTTCGAAGGCGTCCGCTACGTGGAACTCCCGATCACCGCGGTGGGCCCCGTCCCCGACATGCTGAAGCATCTCTTCCCCCACTGGAACTTCCTGAAGGGACAGACGCTGAAGGTGGCCGTCGCCCACGGCACCGCCAATGCCAAGAAGGTCATGGAGGACATCAAGAAGGGCGGTCCTTTCAGCAAGTGCCACTTCATCGAGTTCATGGGCTGCCCCGGCGGGTGCATCGGCGGGGGCGGACAGCCCATCCCCACCAGTCCCGAGATCCGTTCCGCCCGTGCCGCGGCCATCTATGCCGAGGACGCAGCCTACGAAGTGCGGAAATCCCACGAGAACCCCGACGTCGCCAGGATCTACAGCGAGTTCCTCACCGATGGCCCCTGCGGGCACAAGAGCCACGAGCTCCTCCACACGCACTACACAGCCCGCGGGAAGTACATCGACTAGTATTTCACCTCGATCACGAATCGCGCGGGCCTTGGCTCGCGCGATTCGTGATGAGATGAAGGAATCCCTTTCCAGGCTTCCCCATGGTCGAGCTGAATCCGAACATCCACTTCCTGAGCACCTTCGAGGGTGCCGGGGGGGAGCACTTCCCCGAGGACGAGCAGGCCATCCTGGACCACGTGAACGACAAGGTGGCCGCCAAGGCCTCCTTGGGTGAACTGATGGACTTCCTCTTCTCGGCCGTGCAGGAGCTGTATCCCTGCGACCGCATCGGCCTGGCCTTCCTGGACGACGAGGGCCGACGGATCATCGCTCACTGGGTGAAGGCCCTCTACCAGCCCATCCTGCTCGCGGAAGGCTATGGCGAGGACCTCGCCCACAGCTCCCTGAGAACCGTCATCGATTCCGCCTGCGCCCGGATCATCTACGATCTGGGCCGCTACGAGGAAGAGCACCCCATGAGCGCCTCCACGCGCCTGCTTGTGCGCGAGGGCGTGCGGAGCAGCATGACCTGTCCACTGATGGTCGAGGACCGGGTGCTGGGCGTCCTCTTCCTCAGCGCCCGGGAGCCCAAGGTCTACACGCCCTACCACGCCAGACTCTGGCGAGCCCTGGCCGAGCGGATCAGCCAGGCGGTGGAAAAGGCCTGGCGCATCGAGCAGCTCACGGCGGCGAACCAGGCCTACAACGAGGTGCTGGCCTTCGTCAGCCACGAACTGAAGAATCCCGTGGCCTCGATGATCACCGATGCCCGGGTGCTGGCAGACGGCTACCTGGGTGAACTGGAGCCCCGGCAGGCCCAGAAGCTGGAGCGCCTCATCAAGAAGGGCAACTACCTGCTGGACCTCATCCGGGAGTACCTGGATCTGGCCCGCATGGAGGGAGGCGGCCTCCGCCTGAACGCCAGCGAGATCTCGCTCGTGACGGACGTGCTGGAGCCCTCCTTCGAGATCATCCAGCCCCAGATGCAGGAACGGGGGATGCGGCTCGAGCGCGTCTATCCCGAAAAGGCCGCCCCCGTCACCTGCGATCCCTCGCTCCTGAAGATCGTCCTGGTGAACCTCCTGGGCAACGCGGTCAAGTATGGCCAGGAGGGTGGGCTCATCCGGATGCGCTTCGACTGCTACCCCGATCGCTTCACCCTTTCCGTCTGGAACGAGGGACCGGGCTTCCCAGCGGAAGAACGCTCCCGCCTGTTCCGAAAGTTCAGCCGCCTCCAGAACCCCGAGCTCAAAGCCCGCAAGGGCACGGGCGTCGGCCTCTACACGGCCTGGCGCATCGCGCACCTTCACGGCGGCCGCATGGACGCCCATTCCAAACAGGGCAGCTGGGCGGAGTTCAGCCTGGAAGTGCCCCAGCCGCTGCCCGAAGCCACCTAGGCCCGGCCCTCCGATCGACGCCGCAGAGGGACGGTCCCCCCGGTCCCGGCCGTCGGATCTCAGGAATGGCGAAGGGCCTCGATCTCCCGGATCAGTTCAAAGGGATCGTTCCGCTCGTTCAGGCGCTGGCGGAACTTGGCCCCGCCGGGAATCCCCTTGGTGAACCAGGCTCCGATCTTCTTGATCTTGTGCAGGGCTTCCCGCTCCTCCAGCAACTCCAGCAGGAGGCGGAAGAAGCGGAGCGTCACATCGATGCGCATCTCCGCCGTCACCTGGAAACCGGGGTCCAGCACCTGCCGGAAGAGGAAGGGGTTGTAGAGAGCCCCCCGCCCGATCATCACGCCCTGGCAGCCCGTCTCGCGCACCATGCGGTGGGCGTCCTCGGCCTCGAGGACATCGCCGTTCCCGATGATGGGAAAGGAGGTCCCCACCTCCACGGCTCGGGCAATGAGGCTCCAGTCCGCATGCCCTTCGTACTGCTGGACTCGGGTGCGGGGGTGGATGGCCAGACCTTGGATCCCCGCGTCCTCGAACATCTTCAGGAAATCCCGATAGTCCTCGCGGTCCTTCTGGCTGGCGTCCCAGCCCGCCCGCATCTTGACGGTGACGGGCACCTTCACGGCCTTCACCATGGCCTTCACGCAGGCCTCGGCCAGGCGGATATCGCGCAGGAGGGCACTGCCCGCGCCCCCCTTGGTCACATTGCTGGCCGGGCAGCCCATGTTCAAGTCCACCATGTCGGCGCCGGCTTCCTCGCACTTCCGGGCGCATTCGGCCAGGTGTTCGGGGTGGGAACCCGCCAGCTGCATGGCGTAGGGCCGCTCGCCCTCGCCGGCCATCATGCGCTTGGCCTTGAGGGCATGGCGCACCAGGGCCTCGCTGCTGATCATCTCGGAGACCGTCAGCCCCACGCCGCCCACCTCCCGGATCATTCTCCGGAAGGGCTGGTCGGTGATCTCGTGCAGCGGCGCCATGACCAGGGGGGGCTGGACGACAATGGAACCGATCTGGAAGGATTCGCTGGGAAAGGCCAAGGGCAGGACTCCTGGAACCCTCCAGTCTACCGGAGCGGGATCGAAGTCCTCAGCCCCCTTTCCCCCCCGGGTGGCTGCTGAGCTTGAAGTAGCTGTCCCGGCGCATGGGGCGGATCTCCACTGTGAGATCGCAGCGCTGGGCCTCCAGGGACTGGGCGTAGAACTCCTGCATCAGGTCGAGGCAGGCCTCGCCCAGCCGCTGGAGGGTCTCCTCGTCCCTGCCCTCCAGTACGCAGAGCGTGAGGTGCGCGAAGGCGTTCCGCTCGTCGCCATCGCCCACGCGGAAGTGCTCGCAGCCGATGGCGCGGCTCTTGATGTCATCCAGGCGGCACTTCCCGGTCTGGGCCAGCAGCTGGTGGAGCCTCGTGAACATGTGCGGGAAATCCGCGTCGTCCAGGATATTGGCGGAATACTCGAGGATCGCGTGGGGCATGGGAATCTCCATTCCTGTCGTGCCGAGTAATTCTATTCAGACCCCATGCCGTTTCCAGCACTACGAAGTAGTAATGCTGCTATCGGGCACTCCCGGACGCTGCGGTCCCCAGTTCACCCTGCGGGTGAGCCTGGTTCCCGCAGCTCTACGCCTCCTCCTTCGTCGGAGGCTACCGGGAGCTGCACCTTCAGGTCAGGACTCTTCCATGGCGAGGCGGTTCTTGTAGTTCTCGTAGTCCGGCAGGAGGCGCTCGTAGGCCTCGTGCATGAGGGGGCTCGAGATCACGAAGTCCGCCGAGGCCCAGTTGCAGGCCACGGGAATGTTCCAGACCACGGCCAGGCGCAGGAGCGCCTTCACATCGGGGTCATGGGGCGCGGGCTCCAATGGGTCCCAGAAGAAGACCACGAAATCGATCTCGCCTTCGGCGATCTTGGCGCCGATCTGCTGGTCTCCGCCCAGGGGACCGCTCTGGAACTTCGTCACGGGAATGCCGAGCAGCTTCTCCACCAGCCGGCCCGTCGTGCCCGTGGCGAAGAGCTCGTGCTGGCAGAGCAGCGCCTTGTTGTACTCCACCCACTCCAGGAGGTCCCGCTTCTTGTGGTCGTGGGCCACCAGGGCGATCTTCTTGCGGGGCTGCATGGTGATGGATGGGCGCGTCATGGAACTCCCAGGGACCCCTCTGCGGGCACATCCCCCAGTCTATTCCGCCCGGGCTGGCTCAGCGCGGACCGTTCAGCCTTCGGGTTCGACCTCGGGAATGATCGGCCATCCCACCTTGGGAGGGACCAGCCAGTCCGAGCATTGGCGGAGCAGGGGAAGCCCCGCCACGAGGAGGAAGGCCGGCACACCGATCCAGAGCACCTCGCCCAGGAGCGCCCCGAGGAAGGGCAGCTGAAGCCCCGGCCAGAAGGGCAGCGGCGCGTCCTGGAAAGGCTGCCAATAGCAGCCCCAGCGGGTGGTGGAGAACGGGTAGAAGAAGGCGACCCCCACCCGGCCCGACGTGCAGGCGTCCAGGAGCCCGTGGGAGAGGGCGGCCAGCAGGAGATAGGTCCCCGTTCGCGGATTTCGCGACTCCCCCCTGAAGCCGAGCAGGAACACGGTCGCGGCCAGGAGGACCGCCCCCAGCAGCGAATGGGTGATTCCGCGGTGGGCCAGGAAGTTCCCAGGGTGGATCCGCAGGAAGGCCGTGAACCAGTCCAGATCGGGAGCCAGCGCGCAGAAGGTGCCCAGGACCCAGGTCCGAGGGGGGGTTCTGTCATCCGCGAAGGCGGCACCCAGAGCGATACCTGCGACCGCGTGGCCGAAAATCGAAGGCAAAATCGGCTCCCTAGCGGCGGGGTGCGG
Source organism: Holophagaceae bacterium (assembly GCA_043723905.1). GTDB lineage: Bacteria > Acidobacteriota > Holophagae > Holophagales > Holophagaceae > JAYREN01. The sequence goes on along the minus strand of JAYSNJ010000104.1, from coordinate 9,115 downwards.
GTTCCTGGAGGTTGGCCAGGAACTCATCGTTGGTCTTGGTCTTGCCGAGGCGGTCCAGCAGCAGCTCCATGCTCTCCACGGGACCGGAACCGGCCAGCACCTTGCGCAGCACCCAGATCTTCTGGAGCTTGGGCGGGTCGATGAGGAGATCCTCCTTGCGGGTGCCGCTCTTGAAGATGTCCATTGAAGGGAAGATGCGCTTGTCGCTGAGCTTGCGGTCCAGCACGATCTCGCTGTTGCCGGTGCCCTTGAACTCCTCGAAGATCACGTCGTCCATGCGGGAACCGGTCTCGATGAGGGCCGTGGCGACGATGGTGAGGGAGCCGCCGCCCTCGATGTTGCGAGCCGCGCCGAAGAAGCGCTTGGGCCGCTGGAGCGCATTGGAATCCACGCCGCCACTGAGCACCTTGCCGCTGGGTGGCACGACGGTGTTGTAGGCGCGGGCCAGGCGCGTGATGGAATCCAGCAGGATCACCACGTCCTTCTTGTGTTCCACCAGCCGCTTGGCCTTCTCGATGACCATCTCGGCCACCTGGACGTGGCGGGTGGCGGGCTCGTCGAAGGTGCTCGAGATCACCTCGCCCTTCACGTGGCGCTCCATGTCCGTCACCTCTTCGGGGCGCTCGTCGATGAGCAGGACGATGAGGAAGACTTCCGGATGGTTGGCGGTGATGGAATTGGCGATGTTTTGCAGGAGGACGGTCTTGCCCGTGCGGGGGGGCGCCACGATGAGGGCGCGCTGGCCCTTCCCCAGAGGCGTCATCAGGTCCATGATGCGCGTGCACTGCTCCTGGGCGTCCCGCTCCATCTTCAGGTGCTGGGTGGGGTAGAGGGGCACCAGGTTATCGAAATGGATGCGTTCCTTGGCGAGATGGGGGGGATCGAAGTTGATGGCATCGATGCGGAGCAGGGCGAAGAACTTCTCCTCGCCCTTGGGAGGGCGCACCATGCCCGAGATCGTGTCGCCCGTGCGCAGGCCGAACTTGCGGATCTGGCTGGGGGACACGTAGATGTCATCGGCCCCCGCCAGGTAGTTGTAGTCCGGGGCCCGGAGGAAGCCGAAGCCCTCAGGGAGAACCTCCAGTACGCCCTCGGCGAAGAACATGCCCTCCTTGGTGGCCTGGGCCTCCAGGAGCCGGAAGATGAGTTCCTGCTTGCGCAGGGCCAGAGGACTCTCGATCCCGTAGGCCTTGGCCATCTCCGCCAGGCGGCCGATGGATTGCTCCTTCAGCTCCTGCAGGCTGAGAAGGGTGGGGACAGTGATTACGTCGGGCATAGAGAAGTGCCCTTCCAGGGGAAACAAGCGCTCAGACTTGGCTTTTGCGAAGCCCAAGTATGCCGCAAGAAGTTGATTTCAGCCATGGGTTACAGGGAGATTGGAGGCCTCGTCGATGAATGCCGTGACACGGCGGGCGAAACCTTTTGGATCTTCCACCGGAAAGGCATGCCCCACGCCGGGCACCACCTCGAAGCGGGAGTGGGGGATCAGCCGGGCCGTCTCCAGGCATTTCCAAGGGGGCGTCAGCAGATCCTCGGCCCCCGCCAGGAGGAGCACCGGGTCCTTCAGAGCCCCCAGCCGATCCCGGATATCCCAGTCCAGGATGCCCTCCATCTGGCATGTAGCTGCCGAATATGGGGAAGGGGGGACCGCCTGCTCCCTTCGGTCGCGAAGTCCCCCCTTCGACCCCCACGCCGTGTCCGGGCCGAGCCCGGACGCAGCGTCCATGGATGGGGGGACCGCATCCGGCCCCCCAGAGCGGAGGTCCCCCCGTCCGGAGGTAACGGCCTGATGGTAGGCCCGGAGGACGCCATGGCGCTGCTCGAGGAAGCGGTCCCCCCAGAGATAGGGGGCCACGGCGTCGAACTGCATCAGGGGTCCGCCCACCTGAAGGCACTGGATCCAGTGGAGGATCCTCAGCCGAGTCGTGAAGTCGAGGAAGGGCACGCTGCTGGTGAGCACGGCCCCCGCGAAGGCCCCGGGGTGGGCCACCAAGAGTTCCAGGGCAATATTGGCCCCGTTGGAGAGGCCCACGAGCCATGGGCTCCGGATCCCCAGGAGATCCAGAAGCTCCCAGGCATCCTGGGCCATCAGCGCCACGGGATAGGCTTCTCCCTGGGGGGCGTCCGAGTGGCCCTGGCCCCGGCCATCGAAGGTGAGGACATGGAAGTGCGGCGCAAGACTCGGCAGGACACCCGCCCACATGGTGGTGTCCGAGAGGAGGCCGTTCAGCAGGACGATCCAGGGGCCCTGGGGGTTACCCTGGATGCGGTAGTGGAGCCTGAGGCCCGAGGCCAGCGTGACGAAGCGGCGGTCGGCTCCTCGCAATGCACGATCCTGTTTCACCCGTCCGCCCGGAGTTCCGCGGGCGTGAAATGGGCGCCGAAGGTGAAGCTGGAACCATCGAAGTGGATGACCGTGCAGGAGGACTTCTTGAAATCGATCCATTGCCCCGTCAGATGCCGGGTCAGCTCGGAGCAGAAGGGCTGGTGGCTCACCAGGGCCAGGATCTCGGAAGGCGGAGCCTCGGCGAGCTCCGCGCGCAGCCAGTCTTCGGCCAGCCGGGGCCTGCCCTCGGGCACGAGCCCCTCCCAGTAGCCCACGGGGAAGCCCTCCTGGGTGGCCTCCTTGAGGCAGACGAGGGTCTCCGCCGCCCGCTTGAAGGGGCTGCTCACGGCGCGGGTGGGCAGATAGCCCCGGGCCACCAGGCCCTTCATGGCCGCACGGGTCTTCTCCCAACCCTCCGCCGTCAGGGGGCGCTCGGCATCGGGGACGCCGTGCCTGGGATCTTCGGCAATGCCATGGCGGATCAAAAGAATGGTGATCATAGGAGAACCATTGTAGACCGAAGGGGTTCTCGTGGTTTTAATCCTGGAAAACATCGGACTTCCGTGGGATACTTCAGGATTGGGCCAGGACCGGACGGCGTCTTCATGCCATTCACAACCCGGCGAGCGCCCCGGGAGAATATCGTGACCGATCTGACCTTCGCAGCCTTGGGCTGCGCCGAACCCTTTCTGCAAGCCCTCGACAAGCGCGGCTTCACCACCCCCACTCCCGTCCAGGCCGAGTGCTTCAAGCCGGGGCTGGAAGGCCGTGACCTGCTGGTGCAGAGCCGCACCGGCAGTGGCAAGACGCTGGCCTTCGGCCTGCCCATCATGCACCGCCTGACCCCTGACCGCTTCGCCCAGGTCATCATCCTGGCCCCCACCCGGGAACTGGCCCAGCAGGTGGCTGCAGAACTGGAAAGCGTCCGCCCCCAGCTGTCCACGGCCCTCCTGGTGGGCGGTCTCAGTTACGTGCCCCAGCTCAAGGCCCTCCACTTCGGCGCCCAGGTCATCGTGGGCACGCCGGGCCGGGTGATGGATCACCTGGACCGCAAGTCCCTGGACCTCTCCAAGGTCTCCATGGTGGTGCTCGACGAGTGCGACGAGATGCTCAACATGGGCTTCCTGGAGGATGTGGAGAAGATTCTCTCCAAGGCCACCGGCGACCGGCAGACCTACCTCTTCAGCGCCACCCTGCCCGCCCCCATCGCCAATCTGGCCCAGCGCTTCCTAAAGAATCCCCATCGCGTCGAACTGAGCGGTTCCCACGGCAGCACCCAACATGCTGATATCGCCCACACGGCCTGCCTCACGGCGGAGCATCTCCAGACCAAGGCGCTGGTGAACTTCCTGCTCAGGGACGAGCCCAGCGGCGCCCTCATCTTCACCAAGCGCAAGCAGCAGGCCGAGGATGTGGCCGAAGTGCTGCGGGAGGCCGGACTTTCCGCCGAGCACCTCCACGGTGATCTGGCCCAGGCCACCCGCAACCGGATCCTCACGAGCTTCAAGGAAGGCAAGCTGCGCTACCTGGTGGCCACCGATGTCGCCGCCCGGGGCCTGGATGTGGAGGCCCTGCCCCTGGTCATCCACATGGGCATCCCCACCCAGATGGAGAGCTACATCCACCGTTCCGGACGCACCGGACGGGCCGGCCTGAAGGGCACCTCCCTGGCCCTGGTGGACTTCAAGGAATCCCGCATCCTGCTGGCCTGGGGTCGTCGCGGCGGCCTGAAGGTGGACTGGCGCCCCTCCCCCACCCAGGAAGAGATCCGCCTGGGACGCATCCAGCACCTCAGCGAACAGCTCAAGGCCCTGGAGGCCCCCACCTACCTGGAACTGGCGGCCAAGCTGCTGGCGGAACGCAGCGCCGAGGAACTGGTCGCCGCCCTGCTCTCCCTGGTGCAGAAGGAGAGTCACGCAGGCTTCTTCATCCCCGAGCCCCCCAAGGTCCCCTACAAGACCGAGAAGCCCGCCCGGCCCCGCTTCGCGGAGAACTCCTTCAGCCCCCGCACCGAGGGGCCACGCAGCGACGGTCCCCGGGACGAGCGCCCCAACAAGCCCTACCAGGACCGGCCCTCGACCCCCCGCAAGCCCTTCACCAAGCCCGCCAAGCCCACCTTCGGGAAGCCCAGCGGCGAACCCTTCAAGAAGCGCAAGGTCTGATGTAGGGTGCGATCCAGGAAGCACTTTGCGGCAGCAAAGTGCGTAGAGTGACAGCGGCCTCGATCGCCTGGACTGAAAGGGTGCGGCCAGATGTGAAGCGAGGCGCCTCGGGGCGCCTCGCTTCATTTCGGGCTGCTCTATGCGTTGGGGTCTTCCTTCTTTTCCATTTCCGCGGGTTTGTCAGGTACCGATGGCGTGGCGCCCCAGGGGCGGTCTTCGGCCCCCTGAGTGGGCGCCTTGTCCCGGGCCTCCCGGATCTGCTGGATCAGGTCGGGCGTGCTGGCCACCTTGGGCATGCCGCCGGGCTTGAAGGCCAGTCGCACCAGGTCCCCCGGGTCCGTGGCGCTGGTGGCCACCGCTCCGGTCAGGCGATCGATATCGGCCCATTCCATGCCCTCGGGAACGGGGAATTCCTCCTTGGGTGTGGTGGGGAGGGCCACCTTCATGAAATCGATCCAGATGGGTAGGGCCACCCGCGCCCCATCGGCGCCGGATTTGTAGATGGTCTTCTTGGCGTCCAGCCCCACCCAGGCACCGCAGACGATGCGCGTGGAGAAGCCGATGTACCATGCGTCCGTGTGCTCGTCGGTGGTGCCCGTCTTGCCCGCCGTGGGCCATTCCAGCTCGCCGGACCGGGCTCCCGTGCCCCGCTGGGCCACACCCTGGAGGCACTGGATGAGCTGGAAGTTGCTCATGGGATCCACCACCTCCTCGCCAACCTTGCCCTCGTAGGCCTCCATTACCCGACCATTCCGGTCCACTATCTTCTTGATGAGAAAGAGCGGCGGCGCCTGCTTCCCGCCGTCGGCGAAGGTGGCGTAGCCCCGCACCATGTCCTTCAGCGTGAGATCCGACGACCCCAGCGCCATGCTGGGATAGGGCTGGATCTTGCCGCCCACGCCGCAGTTGCGGGCGAAGGCCATGACATTCTCGATGCCCGCCTCCTCGAGGGTGCGCACGGCGGGGACATTCCGGGAATCCCGGATGGCCTCCCAGATGGGGATGGGCCCCCAGAAATTCAACTCGTAGTTTTTGGGCTCGTAGAGATCCCGACCGAAGGTGAAGCGGGTGGGGATGTCCTGCACCAGCGTGGCGGGGGTCTTGCCCTGGGTGAAGGCGCACCCGTAGATGAAGGCCTTCATGGTGGAGCCCACTTGGCGCTCCGCCTGGAAGGTGCGATTGAACTTGCTCTTGTTGAAATCGTAGCCGCCCACCATGGCGCGGATCTCGCCGGTGGCAGGGTCGGCCGCCAGCAGCGCGCCTTCCACGTCCGGCTCCTGGTCCAGCTCCACCTTGACCGGGCTTCCGCTCTCCCCCGCATCCTTGATGAGGAAGAGAGGCGCGGCCCCCCGGGGCAGGAGCTTCTGGACATCCCGGCCCGCCCAGGCGAAGGCGGTCCCGGGCACCTCCAGGATCACCTTGGCGATCCTCACCCTGGCGGTGCCGCCCTGCCAACCCAGGATGATGCCCCTCACGCTATCGCCGTTCTCGAAGTAGCGGCTCCACCCCGGCAGGGTCGCCTTTTCCGGCTCACCCACGAACTGGACGGCCTCCTTGCGGAAGCCGCGCCGACGGTCCACGGCCTTCAGCCCCTTGCGCACGGCCTCATTGGCGGCCTGCTGCCAGCGGCTATCGATGGTGGTGTGGATCTCCAGGCCACCATTCAGCACGGTCTCCCGGCCGTATTTTTCGTACAGGTGCTTGCGCACTTCCTCCACGGCGTAGGAGGCGATGGATTCCTCCTGAGCATTCTCCCGGGCCAGGCGGATGGGCCGAGCCATCAGCACCCGGGCATCGACCTCCTTCAGGTAATCCTCTTCCACCATGCGGCGCAGGACGATGTTCCGGCGGTTGCGGGCCGCGGCCCTCGCCTTCGGATCGGGATTGTAGGGGTTGAACCAGTTGGGGTTCTGCACCAGGCCCGCCAGCAGCGCACATTCCTCGACGTTGAGCTGGGGGGCGCTCTTCCCGAAGTAGAACTGGGCCGCCGCCTCGATGCCGTAGCGCCCCCCCCCGAAGTAGACCTCGTTGGCGTACTGCTCGAGGATCTGCTTCTTGGTGTAGGCCTTCTCCAGCTTGCGGGCCAGGATGATCTCCTTCAGCTTGCGGTCCAGGCGCTTCTGGCGCTTGGCCGTCACGTTGCGCACCAGCTGCATCGTCAGGGTGGAGGCGCCCTCCCGGCGACGGCCGCCGCTGCCGATGAAATGCCAACCCGCCCGGATGAAGCCCCGGGCGGAAACGCCCCCGTGGCTCCAGAAATCCGCATCCTCCGTGGAGACGATGGCATTGACGAAGGCCCTGGGGATATCTCCGAAGGGGATGATGACGCGATGTTCCTCGTAGAAGATCCCGATGACATCGCCGTTGCGGTCGTACACCTTCGAGATGGTCTTGGGCGAGCGGTTGGCGAAGAGGACGAGATAGTCGTCCGCGTCCCGGCTCATCACCGACCAGGCGATGGCGAAGATCACCAGGCCAGCAACCGCGCAGACTAGGCTGCTCCAAAAGGCCCACCGCCAGAGGCGCCCCTTGGGCAGGGAGGACGTCAGGGATCTGGAAGCTTTGGTGACCATGCCTCCAAGGTTAACCTAGGGCCATGTCCTTCACCCTGGCCCTGGTCGCGAAGACCAAATCCGAACGCCTCCCCTCGACCCTCCTGGAGGTGATGCCTGCCTTCCTGGATCGCGGATGGAGGATCCTGGGACATCCGGAAATCCAGTCCAGCTGGCTCCAGGCGGGCCTTCCCCTGGAGGGCTTTCATGCAGATGCGACGCTCGGCGCCGATGAAGCGGCCCCGGAGCTCTGCCTGGTCCTGGGGGGCGACGGGACCCTGCTGGGCGCCGCCCGCCAGATGAGCGGGCGCGGCACGCCGATCCTGGGGATCAACCTGGGTTCCCTGGGCTTCCTCACCGCCCATCCCGTGGAGGAGGCCGCCGAGATGGTGCGCCTCTACTTCGAGGGGGGGCTGGCCCGGGAAACCCGCAGCATGCTGGAGACCGAACTCTTCCGGGAGGGGCGGGTCGTGGGCCGGCAGTGCGTCCTCAACGACGCCGTGCTCAACAAGGGCTCCCTGGCCCGGATCATGGAATTCCAGCTCCAGATCGATGGCTTCGACGCCGCCCTGATCAAGGCCGATGGCCTCATCGTCGCCACCCCCACGGGCTCCACGGCCTACTCGCTCTCCGCCGGGGGGCCCATCCTCCACCCGGCCCTGGACGCCTGGGTCATCTCGCCCATCTGCCCCCACAGCCTCACCCTGCGCCCCACCGTCGTGCCCAGTGCCCTGAGGGTGAGCATCACCGTCGGGGCCACCGAGGACGCCCACCTGACCCTGGATGGCCAGCTGGAATACCCCCTGCAGCCCGGCGATCGCGTGGAGCTGCGAAAGGCGGCCGCGGACCTCATCCTCCTCCAGAACCCCGCCCTGCCCTTCTTCCGGGTACTCCAGCAGAAACTGCACTGGAGCAGTCGGTAGACCGCCATCTTCGAAACAGCTTCCATCAGTAGCTATTTCGGTTTATATACCCCCTCACCATAGCAAGCCTAAGTATTGCAATCTAAACCATTCTGCACAGTTCAAGTGACACGCCATTTGGAATAATCGAGTCGCATAATTTTCGCTAGCAGGCATTTTTATTCGAGGTAAACATGTACGCCACGAAATTTGATTCGATTTTAAAACTCGGCGCGTTAGTCGCCATGCTCGGACTGCTTGCATGTACGCCGGCAGTAAGTATTCCATTGGCCGATTACCAGTCGACAGTAGCCGCCATCAGGTTGGGTATAAACAAACAAGACTTTCTTAAAATTTTCCCAAAAGCTGAAGCCAGTGGCGCAAAGTCATTCCCCAGTGGAAATGTAGAAGTCTTAGAAGTAACAGTATACAGGTATCACTTTGGTCCGAGCTCGGAACCAGAATGGAACTCGGTCCCTGGCGGGCAAGTCAAGAAGGTATGGTTTTATTTCTACAACGGCAATCTTGTCCAATATGGCAATCCAAACGATTGGCCCGAGCACTCTGATTTGATACTAGAGACAAGGCATATGTAACAAGATCAAGATCGCCCCATGAGGCACTTTAAAATAACAATTAATATGTCTGAATATTTATTAACCCTTCGTTCAATTGAACGTCCTTTATAATGCCAGCCCTGCGAAGGACGAATGAATACTGCTCGGAGAATGAAGGGTGCGCAAAAAAACGATACCCGCGGGTTTCTGTGCCTGGGATGGCGAGACCCTGGTGCTCAATATCCTGGGCACACCCAGCGCGAAACGGGATGGGATCGGCAAGGTCATGGGGGATCAGCTCAAGGTCAGCGTCACGGCCACACCCGTGGGGGGCAAGGCCACGGATCACATGGTGCGCTTCCTGGCGGAAGAATTCGGCGTGAAAGCCGGCGATATCGAGGTCGTGTTCGGCAGATTCAACGTCAACAAGCAGCTGCGCATCCCATCGCCCCAGAAGCTGCCTCCCGTGATCAGGAAACATCTGGCCAAATAGCCGGTCCTGAAAAACCCTAGAAATCCAATATCAGCAAGCTTTTCAGGGAACCTATGTCATATCCCGTACACCAGAAAGGTAGGGATGAACCCCCAGAATCCGGTGTACCGATGAAGCCCAAAG
>JAYSNJ010000103.1:0-7791 GCA_043723905.1 Holophagaceae bacterium | reverse complement strand
GGCGAAGCCAAGGTCCCCGCCCTGGATCTGGCCGCCAAATACGACGAGATCAGCGAACTGCTGCGCCAGAAGATGGATCCCGAATTCCAGACGATGGGCCTGGAGTGCTCCAAGTTCTTCATCGAGAACATCAGCCTCCCCGAAGAAGTGGAAGCCATGATGGACAAGCGCACCAGCGTGGGCATGATGGCCCCGGTCATGGGCGCCTACACCCAGATGCAGGTGGCCGACAGCATGCCCCTGGCCGCCCAGAACCCCGGGGGCATGGCCGGCATGGGCATGGGTCTCGGCATGGGAGTGGGCATGGGCAACATGATGGGCCAGCAGATGGGTGCCGGGATGGGGCAGATGGCCCAGCAGCCCTACCCCGCCGGCAACGCCCCCGCCGCACCTGCGACCCCGGCAGCTCCCGCCAAGGGCCTCAAGGAGGAGCTGACGGACCTGAAGGATCTCTTCGACTCCCAGCTCATCACCCAGCCCGAGTTCGACGCCCAGCGGGTGGCCATCATGAAGAAGCACGGCATGGGCGCCTAACTGCTCACGATTTCCGAATGGGCCCGGGCGATGCCCGGGCCTTTTTCTTATGATTCTTGCCGGATTTCCGGGAACACCCCCGCCAGTGTTGCGGGTCAGACTCCGGCACCTGGAATGCACTTCTGGATCCGCGCGTTTCGCCGGGGAAAGACGGAAGGGAATTAACAGGGATAAATGGGGATGCCAACCAGAACCGCTTTCATCCCCTCCATCCCCTTCATCCCTGTTCGCTATTGCGTTTTTATTTGTCCTTTTGAACGCGCCTCAGCCCCAGACCTTGCGCCCCGCGACCCAGGTGCCCAGGATCTTCCCGGGGAGTGCCCAGCCCTTGAAGGGGGTGTTGAAGGAGCGGCTCTGGATGAAGGCGCGGTCCACGCTGATCTTCGCGTCGAGATCGACCAGTGTGAAGTCGGCGGGATTCCCCACCGCCAGGCTGCCCAGGCCCTTCCGGTCGAGATGGAAGGCCCGGGCTGGCCCGCTGGTGAGCAGCTCGATGGCCCGGGCCAGGGAGATGATCCTGCGGTTCACCAGCAGCTCGAGGGTGAGCGGCAGGGCCGTCTCCAGGCCGATGACACCGAAGGCCGCGATGGGCAGTTCGCATTCCTTGTCGTCCCAGGTGTGGGGGGCGTGATCCGTGGCGATGGCGTCCACGGTGCCATCCGCCAGGCCCTCCAGGATGGCCTCGAGGTCGGCCTGGGTGCGCAGGGGCGGGTTCATCTTGTAGTTGGCGTCGAACTTCCTCAGCTCCCTGTCCGTGAGGGCGAAGTGGTGGGGCGTCACCTCGCAGGTGACCCTCAACCCCCGGGCCTTGGCCTCCCGCACCATGGCGATGCTGCTCTTGGTGGAGAGATGGGCGAGATGGAGATGGCCGCCGGTGTACTCCGCCAGCACCAGATCCCGGGCCACCATGACCTCCTCGGCGGCGCTGGGAATGCCCAGGCAGCCCAGGCAGGCGCTCACGGAGCCCTCGTTCATGTAGCCCTTGCCCGAGAGGTTCGTGTCCTCCTCATGGGCCACGATGGGGGCCTCAAGCCAGGCCGTGTACTTGAGGGCGCGGCGCATGATGGCGGCGTTCATCACGGACTTGCCGTCATCGCTGAAGGCCACGCAGCCCGCCGCCTGGAGCGTGCCGAAATCCGCCAGCTCCTCGCCCTCCATGCCGCGCGTCAGGGCGCCGATGGGGAAGTAGCGGCAGAGATCGGCCTTGGCCGCCCGCGTCAGCATCATCTCCGTGATGGCCACGGAGTCGTTGATGGGCTTGGTGTTGGCCATGGCGCAGACCGACGTGAAGCCCCCGGCGATGGCCGCCCGGCTGCCGGTCTCGATGGTTTCCTTGGCTGTCTGGCCCGGTTCACGGAAATGGACGTGCAGATCGATGAAGCCCGGCGCCAGGAGCCTGCCTCCGGCGTCCAGCACCTCGGCGCCCTGGGCCCTGGGGTCGGCCTCGGCCCCGGCCCCGAGGGCGGCGACCCTGCCGTCCACCACCAGCAGGGATCCGGGCCCATCCAGTTTCTGGGCTGGATCCAGGAGGCGGGCGTTCTTCACGAGCAGGGACATGGGCACCTCGGCGGAGACCCCATGGTACCGCGCCCGGCCCCCTCAGGCGATCCCGAGCAGCCGATAGAGCACGGCCCGGAACTCCCCGTCGTAGTCGATGGGCTTGCGCTGCAGGTGGGCGATCCGCATGGCCTTGGCCATGAGGGTGGTCCGCACATCCGGGTGTTCACAGACCAGGACCACCGGCGTCTCCGTGCAGTAGCCCTGGACGCGCAGCCTCTCCAGGAACTTCTGGCCCGGGTGCGCCCCCACCTGTTCGTCCAGGATCACCAGGTCGGGGGAGGCCACCCGGAACCAGCCCAGGGCCTCGGCATAGTTGCGGACCTCCATCACGTTGTGGAACCCGTCGACCTGGAGGGTGCCCGCCAGGATCGCCCGGTCCAGATCGTCATGGAGGATGATCAGGATATGCTTCCCGCGCTTCTTGATCAGGAGGAGCCGCTCCCCTCGGCTGGAAGCCGAAAGGCCCTCGGGTTCGCCCGCCGGATCCGCTGGGTCCGGCTCCGGGGCCTCAGCCTCGACGAAGGTGTCCCAGGCCTCCGCCTCCTGGGCGGCGGGATCCACCAGGTCCTCCAGGTTCCGGCGGCGGCGCACCGGGAAATTCCGGGCGAAGGTGGGGAGCCTTCGGGCCAGGATTCCCGCCAGCAGGTTCTGCTCCAGGCTGCCCAGCCCCTCCAGGTGAATGCCCACCGTGGTCCCGATGGCCGAACGCCCGGAGTGGCTGGTGACCCCTGTGCATTCGATCATGGGAATGTGGGGCAGATCCTGGATGCGGACCAGGGCCAGGCGCGTGCCCGCGCTGAACACGGCCGGAGAGACCGGGATCTGTCCCGCCCCGTGCACGGCGATCACCCGGTCCACCCTCATGCAGAGCCCCGAGAGGCTCAGGTTCACCAGGCGGCCCGTGGCGCCGCAGCCCTGGGTGAAATCCTCCAGCACCGTCACCCGGGCCTTCTCCCGGGGGCCGAAGCGGGCCCGCACCCGCTCCCGGCGCTCTCCGAAGCGGATGGCCTCGGGAAGCGAGAAGGCCGCCTTCAGGTAGCCCTCCCGGGTCTGGAAGTGGAGACTCGCCAGGAGCCTCTCCCCCGCCAGGGGGAAGGCCACCTCCAGGGTCCGCTTGGTGGCCAGTTCCCCGGGCAGGGCCCGCTGCAGGGAGGCAGAGAAGCTCCAGGAATCCTCCCGGACGGCCTCCACCTTCAGGCCGATGGGAATCCAGGACTCCTGGTCCACCCAGAGGTTGACCGGCGTCCCCAGTCGGCAAAGCTCCTCGAAATACGCCAGGATCGTCTCGGAATCCCTCAGTTCGGGCTCATGGCCCTCGGAATTCGCCGGCATTTTCGGTGCAGGAAGAGACACGGGGCCTCCAGACCTCGGGCGTCGTCTCGGAATCCCCAGTGCCCTTCTGGTTGCTTCAAGACGGCGACTCGTTTTTTCATCGGTGGGCCGGGCCTCGAGCCTTAATGATGATGTTCGTCGGCTTCGTGCTGGTGCACGAAGCGGTGGTGGTGGCCGTTCGCCATGGCCGAGGTCTCGAAGTGGACCGTCAGATGCCGCACCTCGAATTCCTCCCGGAGCAGCCTCTCGATGGCCGCCAGGTGCTCCGGAGTCTCGTCCAGGCGCTGGGCGTCAACGGCGATGTGGGCGGTGGCCACCACGAGATGACTGCAGACCCGCCAGGACCGGAGATCCTCCACCCCCAACACCCCCGGCAGCTCCAGCAGGCGGCGCCGGGCCAGCGCGTGGTCGAAGGCCGCCCGGTGCATGAGGATGCCCAGGGCATCCCACAGGAGCCCGAAGGCCCCCCACAGGATCACGAGCACGATGGCCAGGGCGATCCCGGGATCCACCCACCACCAGCCCGTGAAGCGGATCAGGACCATGGAGCCGACCAGGGCGATGCTCGTGAGGGCGTCCGTGGCGGCATGGGTATAGGCGGCCTTGAGGCTGGCGTCCCTCCGGAGCGCATCCCGATGCTTCGGCCTCAAGTCCAGTGTGGCCGTCAGGTTCAGGGCCAGCCCGGCCAGGGCGAAGGCCAGGACCCAGCCCACCTGGAGGGGCTGGGGGTTGTGCAGGCGGTGGAAGGCCTCCCGGGAGACGGCCCCCGCCAGCACCAGCAGCATCCCGGCCCCGAAGACCGTGTTGAAGACCTCCAGGCGGTGCCAGCCGTAGGTGAAGCGGTCGCAGGGCTCCCGGCGGTTGGCCACCACGAGGCTCGTGAGCCCCACCAGGTTCACGATCACATCGTTGAGGTTTTCCAGGCTGTCCGAGATGAGCCCCAGGGAGCCCGTCCACAGCCCGCCGAGCCCCTGCAGCAGGGCGCTGAACCCGAAGATGGCCGCGCTCCAGGCCAGCCGCCTCGTCGTCGGCGGTTCGGGATGGTCGTGATCGTGGTCCTGCTCATGGCCGCCCTGAGTCACATCCGCCTCCCGCTACCCGGGATTTTAGCGGCCGCAGCGGAATCCGGGGATCTTTCCCCTCCCTGCGCAACGGGGCTGTGCGCAAGGAAAGATGAACCACGGAGGGCACGGAGGGCACGGAGAAAAACGGAAGACCGTTTGCGCTGGAAGCAGGCCTCAGGGCCATTCTCAGAGCCATGCCTGGGTTCCCTGTCCTGGGTGCGCGAACCCGAGTCGGGGCGCTGGGCTCCTCTTCGCCCTTCGGGCTCAGTCCCACTTCGTGGATCTGAGTGAGGCGCGGCTCTCCCCGGGCTTCCCTTCAAAGCCTACATGAGAGGTCGCGGTCGGACCCGTGAGGAAAGGCATGAAGAACAGGGATGAAGGGGATCCCGACTCGGGGAGGCTGCCCTCTCCTCCGGGGAGGAATCGCCCCAGCAGCCCCAGGGCACGGTGTGAGGGCCTCCGGGCGCGCCTTTGAGGGGCGCGTCCGAAGGCCCTCACACCTGCCGCCGCCCAGCGGCGGCCCGCCCATGCCAGCATGGGCGGGCCCTGGGACCTGCTGTCAGCGGAAAGGAATCCTCCGTGTTTTTCTCCGTGTCCTCCGTGGTGATTCTTTGCTTGCGGCACAACCGCGTTGCGCACGAAATCAGAAGAACCCGGATGCCGCGGAATCGCACGGCCATGTCCGTGGCCCCCAGGGCTGATCTCTCCAGACGGCCATCCGGAAACCAGATTCAGCCTTGGCCGACCCGGCCTCTTTCATCCCCTCCATCCCCTTCATCCCTGTTATTGCTTTCCGTCCTTCCCGGGCCAGGGGGCGAGGCCCCAGAAGGGTCTTTCCTGCTCCCGGAAGGGACCCACAGCCCGGACTGAGGTGTTCCCGGAAATCCGCGAAGATCCCAATTTCGCCATCGCCTTCGGCCTCGTCGCACCCCCTTCGGGGGTAGGCTACCGGGAGTGCACCTTTAGTCCACTTCGACGACCTCGATGAGTTCGTCGTCCTCCTCGGAGAAGTCCCCCTCCTCCACGAGGATCTTCTTGATGCGGCAGGCCTCGGGCGCGTTGACGTAGAAGGGCGTGCGGGCGGAGTCCGCGCCTTCCATCAGCACGAGCACCTCGTCCTCCTCCACCTCCTGCCCCTGCTGGACCAGCACGTCCACCACGGTGCCCGGCCATTCCGCCCGGATGATCATGCAGCCTCCCGAATCCTGGGGGGAAGGTAAGGTGGCGGCCCCCAAAGCGCAAGGCACCATTTGGAAATTCTTCCCTTGCGGGGCGAAGGAGCGGTCCCGCCTTGCTAGACTCAAGCCACCATGACACCCGCCGCCGACCCCGAAACCCCCCTGGATCTCAAGGCCAGCCTCCGCTGGCCCCTGAGGATCGCCCTGGGCGCGGGGCTCCTCACGGCCCTCCTCTCCCTGCCCCTCCCCAACTACTACAAGTGCGAGACCCGGATCCTCCCCGCCGATCAGCGGGGGAGCTCGGGCATGGGCGGCCAGCTGGCCGCCGCCGCCGCCGTGGTGGGGGTGGCCATTCCCGGCCAGGAGGGTCCCGACGCCGCCTATGTGGACATCATCAACAGCCGCTGGATGCGCAAGCAGCTGCTCCTAGAGACCTACACCTACGAGACCCGCTTCCTCCGCTTCGGCCCCGCCCGTCGCCACCAGGGCACCCTCTGCGACTACCTGGGCACCCAGAACCTGGACCGGGCCATCAAGCAGATGGGCGGCATCCTGACGGTGAGCCGGGATCTCAAGAGCAAGCTCCTCACGCTCAGCGCCGAGACGACATCCCCCGAGCTCAGCCAGCAGGTGGCCCGGAAGGCCGTGCGGAGCCTGGAGGAGTTCATCCAGACCAAGGCCCGGACCCGGGGCAGCAACAAGGCGGCCTTCTCCCTCCAGCGCCTGGCCGAGACCCGGGCGGCGTACGCCGAAACCGAGCGGGAATTCCGCACCTTCCTGGAGCAGAACCGGAACTACCAGACCAGCGCCGAGCCCCGGGTGCGCCTGGACGGCCAGCGCCTGGAGAGCGAACTCAAGCTCCGCCAGCAGCTGGTGATGACCCTCTCCCTGGCCCACGAGCAGGCCCTCATGGAAGAGAAGAACGATATGCCCATCCTCAACGTGCTGGACGACGGCGACCTGCCCCGGGACAAGAGCAAGCCCTCCCGCAGCATCCTCGTGCTCCTCATGACCCTCCTGGCGGGGGGCGGCACCTGGCTCTGGCAGAACCGCGCCCGGGTGCGCCGGAGCCTCCTGGCCGACGGGGAGGCCTGAACTTCCCCATGCTGCTAGACTGACGGGGATTATCCATCGCCCCGGCGGTGACCTCTGCAGGAAGCCCACCTCCCCTTCAATCTCGATCTGGCGGAGGGTTTCATGGAGCGATCACGTCGGGGACCCCAGCCGGGGCCGATGCCCCAGGAGACTCCATGAACAAACTGACCTTCTCGCCCACCACCGTCAGCGTTGACCTCGGTGGCACCCCCATCAGCCTGGAGACCGGGCGCATCGCCAAGCAGGCCGCCGGCTCCGTCGTCGTTCGCCAGGGCGACACCATGGTCCTGGTGGCCGTCTGCACCGCCGACCCCCGGGAAGGCATCGACTTCTTCCCCCTCACGGTCGACTACCGCGAGCCCGTCTTTGCCGCCGGCAAGATCCCCGGCGGATGGTTCAAGCGCGAGGGCAAGCAGACCACCAAGGAGACCCTCACCAGCCGCCTCATCGACCGTCCCCTGCGCCCCCTCTTCGAGGAAGGCTACAACGGCGACACCATGGTCACCTGCCAGGTCATCAGCTACGACGGCCAGCACGCCCCCGAGGTCCTGGCCATGGTCGGCGCGTCGGCCGCCCTCATCATCAGCGAGATCCCCTTTCACAGCCCCGTGGGCGGTGTGCGCGTGGGTCGCGTCAACGGCCAGTTCGTGGTGAACCCCACCTCCGATCAGCGCGAGGGCAGTGACATCGATCTCCTGGTGGCCGGCACGGACGAGGCCCTGGTGATGGTCGAGTGCGGCGCCCAGGAAGTCCAGGAAGCCGACATGGTCCAGGCCCTGGAGTTCGGCCAGGCCCAGATCCGCATCCTGGTCAAGCTCCAGCAGGAGCTCCAGGCCAAGGTGGGCAAGGTCAAGATGGTGCCCGTCAAGACCGAACTGAACCAGGAGATCTACAAGCAGGTGGCCGGCGCCTACGCCGAGAAGCTCTTCGCCGCCCTCACCATGAAGGTGAAGATCGAGAGCTACAAGGCCATCGACGCCCTGAAGAAGGAGGCCGTCAAGGCCCTGGCTTCTGATAAGCCCGAACTC
>JAYSNJ010000102.1:0-14025 GCA_043723905.1 Holophagaceae bacterium | reverse complement strand
CAGGGCCTCGCAGCATCCCTGGCGAGACTTGAATGGCCATGGCCACGTCTACGCCTTCAGGCGGCTTGAATCTCTGGAAGGGCTTTCTCAGGCTCGACTACGTAGGCAAGGCTATCTTGTGACGACGGCTTCCAACAAGCGAAGCCGTGAATTCCCGGGCCCGAGCGGGTACCCTGGAGGCTTGCCCCTGCACCCAGTATCCCATGCGGGACGAGGAGACGCGGATGTGGCACGCCCAACACACGCTGGAGACCACGACCCCGCCGGAGTCCATCTGGCGATGCTGGATGGATGTCCCGGCCTGGCCGGACTGGGATGATGGCCTGGAGTGGGCCACCGTGCAGGGCCCCCTGGTCCTGGGCGCCTCGGGCGTGATGAAGCGCCGGGGGGGGGAGCGCGTCGTGTTCCGCGTGACGGAGTTCAGCGAGGGCCGGAGCTTTACCTGCCTGGGTCGGCAACTGGGGACCGATGTGGCGTTCGTCCACCGGCTGGAGCCTTCGAGCCTGGGCACCAGGCTCACCCATCGCGTGGAGGCCCGGGGCCCTCTGGCCTGGCTCCTGAGGCTGTCTTTGGGGCGCCGTCTCCGGGAGAGCCTGCCCAGGGCGGCCCGGAGGCTCGCCCATCTCGCCGAAAAATCCTGAGGGACCGCCCCGATGAGGATGTTTCGGACCCTTTCGCTCGGCTTGGCGCTCCTTTCCTCGGAATGGGCTCAGACAGCGCCGCCGGAAGCCGCAGCGAAGACCATCCGGCTCACGCCCTGCGATGACTGCGTTACCGGGGTGATCAACTTCGCCAAGGTCGCCCCTGGGCTTTGGCGGGGCAGCCAGCCCACGGCGGAAGGCTTCCGCAATCTTTCGAAACTGGGCGTAAGGACCATCGTGAACCTCCGCCACGATCACGATGATCTGCCCCTGCTTCAGGGCACCCGGCTGAAATACCTGCGCATCCCCTCGCGAGCCTACCGTCCCAGAGAGGCTGACATCGCCCGCTTCCTGAAGCTCATGCAGGACCCCGCTCAGGCCCCCGTCTTCATCCACTGCGCAGAAGGCCGGGACCGCACCGGCTACAACGTCGCCGCCTACCGCATGGTCCTCCAGGGCTGGAGCGCCGAGGACGCCATTCTGGAAATGAGGACCTTCCGCTTCAACCGGATCTGGGTAGGGAATCCAGGATTCCTGCGCAGGCTTGATATTGAAGGGATGAAGCAGCGGGTCGGGGCTCTGCCGATGCCGGAAACGGTCGCGTCACAGCCCTGACTGGACGAGAGGCGCGCTAGACTGGGAGCAGAGTCGTTAGCTCAGCGCCAGAGCAGTCGGCCCTTAACCGACGAGACCCTTGGTTCAACTCCGGGGACGGCTCACCAATTTTTGGGAAGAAACACTTCCCATTGCAGTAGGGGTTCGAGGCTGGCCATGAGGGCAGCCGCGGCCCAGGGCAGGGTCAGGCCGTTCATTCGACCGGCGCGAGGTCCGCGGTAGGCGAAGTACGCAGGCTCCCATGCAGCAATCTGGAACCGCTTCCGGAAGAGATCCTGCCCTTCGGCGTTGTAGAACCATCGGCTGAGCAGGCGGGCCGCCTCCAGCCAGAACCCTCCGCTTGAGGTTCCAAGGACACTCCGTTCGGGCTTGCGCAGCAGGACGAGACCCAGGCTTACCCGCTTCGCTCCATCCTGGTGCAGCCGCTCCATGGAGGCCAGTGTGATCAGCTCCTGCGCCCCTCGGCAGGCATCCTTCCGATAGACGAGATCCTCCAAGTAGTAGCTGATCCCCGCCCGGATCGGCGTGGCCACCAGGACCGCTTCGAGGCGCCCCTCCCGGCGGGCCCAGAAGAACCGGCGTCCCGGGATATCGGCGAAGGGATTCGTTCCGAGGATGCCTCCCTCCATGGACAGAAACGACATGCCTCGCCATTCCTCGAACACCGCTTCGATCTCCGCGCGATCCGCATGAAAGGCCTCTGTCGTCCATTCCCCGGCTTCGCAGCCTATTCGCAGGGCTTGGTTCCGCGCGGCCCGGATTCCCTTCCCGCGGTTCCCCCTCGGCTTGAAGTCCGAGAGTTCCACCCAAGGTTCCTCGCCGAGCTTGAACACGGAATAGCCGCGTTCGGCCAGAACCTGGGCCACAGGCCCCTGGACGGCCGCCAGGGCCACGCGGGAGGATGCATGAGCCTCATCGAAGGCTTTGATGGCCTGGGGCAGATCCTCGTTTCCCAGCATCGGGTCGCAGGTCATCAGCACGCAGTCCAGGCGGCGCTTCAGGGGGAAGAGGGAGCCGCCCTCCGTCTGAAAGTAGAGGTGCGGGCTCAGGAGTGTCACGGGATGGTTGCTGTGGGTGGCGTGGAGGGAGAGGTATTCCCGGAAAGTCCCCTCGCTGGCGTAGGGCATGGCGTCCTCGTTCGGTCAGCAGGCTGGGGATTCGGCCCGGCCCGAAGCCTGAGCGTCTACTCCCAGCTACCAGTAGAGCACACTCGGTTCTTGGCCTTACGCTGAGAATCGAGCCGGAAGGCATCACCTGAAAGGATCCGACGCAGAGATCGCAGAGGACTGAGGAGTCGTGGAGGGAAGGTCGACGCCCCCTGCGCCTGGAGGGCCGATTCCTGCTGAGGGCTGAAGGCTTCCGACTCCAGCCGCTTCGGATGATCGCCCTTGACCAATCCTGGGGGTGTTGTATTCTTGATTCTGGAATATGGAATTTCTGGATTCATGAATCATGAAAAACGGTCAAATATCCATGGATGCGAAGGACTTCCTGGTGGTCCTTGAAATGGCCTTTGCGTGCAGGATGGAGCGCTGGACCTACCAGTCCCTGGCGAGCGAGCTGGGCCTCAGTCCCTCCCAGATTCACGGCTCGGTGGGCCGTCTCCTGGTCTCGGGCCTCCTGAACGGCAAGGGGCTGAAGGGGAAGGTCAACCGCGAGGCCCTGGCCAACTTCATAGTCCATGGAGCCAGGTATGTCTTCCCTCCTGTGCTCGGGAAGATCGCCCGGGGCATTCCTACCGGCGCCAGCAGCCCCCTCTTTGATCCAGCCTTGCTCGTGCAGGAGGACGATCTTCCGATGGTCTGGGCCTCCCCTCGGGGCCAGGTCCGGGGCACAGGCCTGGCCCCGATCCATCCCTGTGTCCCCGGGGCCATCCTTCGGGATCCTGCGCTTCACGAAGCCTTGGTCTATTTCGATGCCCTGCGAGCGGGGAAGGCTCGCGAACGGGAAGCCGCGGAAGCCTACTTCCGGCGGAGCCTCGCATGGCCATCCTGAACCCCAATTTGTCGACGCTCGAAGCGGCCGCCAAGGCCCTGGGACCCATTCTCGAGGATCTTGTCTTCGTGGGGGGAGCCATCGCCGGTCTGCTCATCAACGATCCTGGGGCCAGCAGCGCGAGATCCACTCGCGACGTGGACGTCATCGCTCAGATCGCCGGGACCAAAGGCTACAGGTGGGCCGCGAAAGTCATGGGTGGAATCGGGTTCCAACCTGATACCAGCGAGGGCGCGCCCATCTGTCGATGGGTGAAGGACGGACTCCTGGTTGATCTCATGGGCACCGGGGACACTCCCCTCGGGCCCGCGAACCCCTGGTACGCGGAAGGCTTTCGCACCAAGCTCCAGATCATGCTCAGCGGAAGCGGCCTGGAGATTTTCATTCTCCCGGCGCCGATCTTCCTCCTCACCAAATGGGTGGCCTATCTGGATCGAGGCAAGGGGGACATGGCCGCAAGTCACGATATCGAGGACATCCTGAATGTCCTGGATGGCCGTCTGGATCTAGTCCGTGAAGCCAAGGAATCCTCCTCCGAAGTCCAATCCGCCCTCGCCCATATGGCGCACCAGATGCTCGCCAGTCGGCAGTTCTGTGATCACTGCCTGGAAAGCATGGGAGATCGCCAGGAGATGGTGCGGGGTGTTCTGGAGGGCTTCACCGCGTTTTCTGTGTAGATCCCATCACTTCCTCCGCGGCCCGGATGCCGTGATCCTGGGCTTCCTCGAAGAGCGCGAAGCCCGAGAGATCCGAATGGGCGAAGTGGATGTTCCGGAAGGGCTGGCGGGCCAGTTCGAGCAGGGGGCTGAAGAGCAGTCCCGGCCGGGGGCGGATCATGGCGTGGCCCCAGCGCATGACATCCAGGCGGGCGATCTGCGTCTCGATGTCGGGATGGGCCTTCTTCAGATCGTCCACCACGAGCGCGGCGCAGGACCGCCAGTCCATGGCGGCGAGTCGCAGCCAGTCTGCCTTGGGATCCGGTCCCGCGAAGGCGTGGTAGTAGGTCCAGACGCTGGGGCCGTGGTCCCGCAGGCTCTGGTGGGTGGCCACGACATACCCGAGACCCGCGCTGTGGCGGATCACGTTATCCCAGGCCAGGGGAAAGCCGTGTTCCCTGGGGCGATCCCGCAATGTGACGTTGGCCACGAGCCAGGGGGTGGCCGGGAAGGCCTCGAAGAAGGCCTTGCCCCGCGCTCGGAGCAGGGCGGGGATCACGCGCCCCGCCATCTGCACGGGGCCCGCGAAGATCACCCGCCGGGCCTGGAAGCCCACAGCCCGGTTCTCGCGTGTGTTCCAGGCCGAGACGCGCACCGTGCCATCCCCCTGGGGTTCGATGCGGGTCACGGCGTGGCCCGTGCGGACGCGTTCCCGGCAGGTCTGGTGCAGATGGTGGACGAGGAAGCCGTTGCCCTCGGGCCAGGTGAGCAGGGGGCGGCTCTCTTCCCCGGGCCCCTGCTTGCGGGCGGCGAAGTAGAAGAGCCCGGCCCAGGCGCTGGTGGTGTCCAGGCGGGAACCGAAGTCGTCCCGCACGGCGTAATCCAGGAGCCACCGCAGGCGCTCGGAGTTCAGCCCCCGGGCGTCCAGCCAGGCCTGGAAGCTTAAGGAGTCCAGGGCCCGCACCTCGGGAGCGTCGGAACCCTTCGACCGGGGCAGGGCGAAGGCCTTGCGCCCCTTGGCGTCCCGCCAGCTCACCCAGGCGTCGATCTCCTGGAAGAAGGCCCGGTACTGGCGCGCGTCCTCAAGGCTCTCGCCGGCGTGCAGGTAGAGGCCCTCCCACCACTGGCCGTGGAAGAAGATGCGCTCGTCGGGGCTGCGCACCACATGCTGCTCGCCGAAGATCGGTTCGCCTTTTGAATCAAAGCCTTCGATGACGCCGCATTCGTCCAGCAGCTTCACCAGGGCGCCGACTTCCCGGGTGGGCGCGGGCACGTAGTGCGCGGCCAGCGGATAGGCGCTCACGCCGTTGTGCCCGCTGCGGGAGGTGCCGCCCACTTCCTTTTCCAGCTCCAGCAGCAGGTAGTCGCGAAAGCCCGCCCCCTCGAAATGCCAGGCCGCGGAAAGGCCCGCGATGCCGCCCCCCGCGATGAGCACGCCGACGGGCTCGAAGCGATCGGGGATGGGCAGCGCCCCGTCCCGCACGAGATGGCCCAGCTCCAGGGAAGGCCCTAGCAGTTCCCCACTGAATGGGAAACTACGCGGGCGACGGCAAGCCAGTCCCGCGAAAGACAGGGCGGCGGCGGTGGATAGGAGGGTGCGTCGTTTCACGACCACCGCTTCCATTCACGCGTGTAGAGATGCACCAGGACCTGGTTGTCCAGGCGGTTCACCTCGGCGGGAACGCGATCCATGTCTCTGGGGAAGGCGAACATGGCGGCCATGGAATCATCCGAGAGGTGGCGCAGACCCGGCAGGGTGTGGCGGGGGATCTCGAAGGGCAGGGGGCTGGCGAGGATGTAGCCCCACACGGCGAAGCTGGGCACCGCAAGATGGTAGGCCCGGGTCCGGAAGCCCGCGGCCTCGATGGTGGCGTTGATGCACCAGAAGGACTGCCGCGCCATCAGGGGCGAGGTGCTCTGGACGCTGATGGCCGCGTCGGGCGCCAGCCGGCGCTTGAGGAGTTTGTAGAAGCGCGTGGTGTAGAGCTTGCCCAGGGCGTAGGCGTTGGGATCGGGGAAGTCCACGAGGGCGATATCGAAGGGGCGTTCCGTGCGGTCCTCGGCGATCCAGACCATGGCGTCGGCGTTGATGACCTGCACCCGGGGGTCCAGGAGGGCGCCCTGGTTGAGTTCCCGCAGCATGGGCATCCGCGAGGCCATCTGGGTCATGGCGGGGTCCAGGTCCACCAGCACCACCCGCTCGACGCCGGGGTGCTTGAGGATCTCGCGCACGGCCAGGCCGTCGCCGCCGCCGCAGACGAGGATCCGCTTGGCGTTAGGCTTCACGGCGAAGGCGGGATGCACCAGGGCCTCGTGGTAGCGGTACTCGTCGGCGCTGCTGAACTGGAGATTGCCGTTGAGGAAGAGCTGGAAGCTGCCCCGGCCCCGGGTCATGACGATGCGCTGATAGGGACTGTCCTTGGCGTAGACGATCTCGTCGGAAAAGATCTCCTCTTCGACAGCCAGGGTGAACCTGTGGGCCCCGGCGAGACCCACGCCCAGCAAGGCGAGGACGATGGCGCAGCGCAGGCGGGCCAGACGCACGGTGCCCATCTGGGAGCGGAGCAGGAAGGTGGACCAGAGGCCCACGGCGGCGTTGAGCACGCCAAAGAGCAGGCTGGTGCGCACCAGTCCCAGCTTGGGCATGAGGAGCAGGGGGAAGAGCAGGGAGGCGGCCAGGGCGCCGATGTAGTCGAGGGTCAGGACCTGGGCCACCAGGTCCTTGAACTTCACCTGGTGGCGCAGGATCCGCATGAGAATGGGGATCTCCAGGCCCACCAGCGTGCCCACGGCCATGACCAGGACGTAGAGGGTGGGCCGGAAGGCGTGGGTGTGAGCAAAGGCCTGGAAGAGGATGGGCGCCGAGAAGCCCCCCACCAGCGCCACGGCCAGCTCCAGGTCCACGAAGCGCTGGGCCAGGCCCCGGTGGATGAACTTGGAGAGGTAGGAACCCAGGCCCATGGCGCTGAGGTAGACGCCGATGACCGTGGAGAACTGGAGCACGGAATCGCCCAGCAGGTAGCTGGCCAGGGTGCCCGCCACCAGCTCGTAGACGAGGCCGCAGGCCGCGATCAGGAAGACGCTGATGAAGAGGAGGGACGCGTTGAGGGGAGTGCCTTCCGCCGGAGCCAGGGGCCCGGCGGCCGACGGCTCATCCATGGATGGCCGCCGCGATGATGATGCTCATGCCCAGGATCAGGCAGCCCAGCACGATGCCCAGGGACGTGTTCTGGTCCACCTCGATCTCCTTGCGCAGGGAAAAGGGCAAGACCTTCACCAGCACGGCCCAGACCAGGGCCAGGATGCCCAGGCCCAGGAAACAGAAGATGGCTGCCGTCTTCAGGTGGGCCCACAGATCGTAGCCGTTCATCACTTGCCTCCTCGGAAACCGTGGTTGTGCAGGAAGGTGCGATAGCCGCCGGGGGTCTGGCGGACACTGGGGGGAATTTCCATGCGCCGGCGGGAGCCGAAGAATTCCCGGCCCAGAAACCCGTTGGCGCCCACCAGGGCGAAGCTGGCCAGCAGCGTGAGCAGGTAGAAGATCTTCATCAGTCGCCTCCCCCGGTGCCCTGGTTGGTGTACATGCTCTCCTGCCAGCGCCGGTTCTCGAAGGCCAGGGCCCGGAACACGGCCAGGAGGGGCACGAGGAGAATGCCCAGCAGGGCGAGGACGGGATAGAGCCAGCGCAGGACGCCGGAGCGCAGTTCCACCGTGAAGGCCGAGACGGGGGGCTGAGGGCCGTCCCACTGGGGCGAGATGGCGAGCACGTAGTTCCCTTGGGGCAGGGCCGAGAGGTAGACCGTCTCCGTCTGCCCGCCCTCGCTCCAGGGGCCATCACTGTCGGAGCCGCGGTAGTAGCTGGCCGCCAGTTCGAAGAGTTCGGCCACGCCCGTCTCCTGGTTCACCAGGGAGCCCTCTACGCCGATCCAGTTATTGGCCACGGGGGCGCTGAGCTTCACTTCGAGATTCTTGCTGCCGTCCTCGATGCGGAAGGAGGGCGAGAAGAAGATGGGCTCCTGGGCCGTCTCCCCGGGGGCGGGCTTGGCCGCAGTTAGGCGCTCCGCCAGTGTGTAGGTCTCCTGGTAAAGCAGCTTCTCCCGGTGTGTGAAGCCCTCCCAGATGAGCATCACGAAGAGGAGGGCCAGGGCGCCCATCATCCAGAGCCCGAGCTGGCGGGCCCTGGGCCAGTGGGGATTGGGCTCATTGGAGGCCACGCCCTGGGGCGAAGGTGGCGTGCCCTTGAGGGTGAAGGCCTTCCATACTTCGGCGCCTTCCAGGTAGGTGCTCCTGGACCAGTTCACTTCCTGGCCGCCCCCGGGGTGCTGCTGGATCTCTTCGGCCAGGCTGAGGGGGGCGTCCACGAATTCGGCCACCTGGGCCCGCTCGCCCTGCTCCACCTTCCAGTAGAACTCCCCGTAAACGCCCAGGACGAAGGCCTCCACATCCTGGAAGCGCTTGAGGAGTCGACCCTGGTAGGCGACCGCTTTCGCGTTGGCGCCCGTGCGCTGCACGTCGGCGGGCGGAACGTTTTCGGCCAGGTTCCAGTGCCCGTCACTCTCCACCAGCCAGTGGAAGCCATGCTTGGGATCCATCAGGAGGTATTCGCCCCAGTCGTACTGGACCTCCTCGATGATGCAGGCCCGGCGCAGGTAGCCCAGGCAGATCAGCGGCACGCCTCCCAGGCGGCCCTCTGTGCCCAGGGGGATGGCCATGCGGGCATCGGGCTGCTTGAGGGACTTGAGATAGACCAGCCTGCCTTCCCGGGCGTCCAGCAGGCTCCCGCAGCTGGGGCAGCCCACCCGCTGGGTCTCGTCGGGGGCCCTCAATGCCAGGGGGCCGGCGCAGTGGGGGCAGGGGAGGCTGAGGGCCTTCCGCTTTTCGGTGGGAGGAGCGACACCACCCCCCAGCCTCAGTGTGTCGAGATCCACCCGGTGGCCCGAGAAGAAGAGGGGCGGGTCTTCGGAAAAGTCGAGGGTCCCGAAGGCGTCCCCCTCGCCGCTGAGATCGGCGAACCGGTAGCTGGCCCCCAGTTCCACGGTCCAGGGGATCTCGCCTTCCGCCGAGAGGAAGGCCCCCTCGCTGAGCTCGCTCACGACCCAGTGTCCCTGGGGGCCGAGGTCCAAGGCTTGGCCGGCCGAAAGCGATTCGGGCGGCGGGACGGCCTGCTTCAAGTCCTGGCGGAAGGTCAGATAGCTTCGCCCCTGGGCCTCCGCCAGCCAGCCCCAGGAGCCGTTCTCGAAGGCCAGGTACCATTCGTCCCAGAAGCCGCCCAGGGGGTGCCGGAGCTGCGTGCGCCCGGCGACGGTGAAACCATGGTCCTGGAAGCGGCCCTGCATCCCCAGCCGGAGGGGCGAGCCCGTGTCCAGCAGGGCGCCCACCTTGCCGATGAGCCGAGGGTCCCGGTCCGTGCGGGCGGAGAGGGCCCGGCAATGGCCGCAGACCGCCACCATCGTTCCGGGCCGGAAGGCGAGGGGGGCGCCGCAGGAGGGGCAGTTGGCCTGATAGGGCATGGCGGGCATCCGGGAAACTACCGCGATGATGCGCTCAGGTCGGCGGGGAGACAAGCGGGAGCAGAGCGGCCAGTCCCTCGTAAAACTGTTTTTCGGGCCCCAGCAGGCTGAGTACCAGGAAGGCTTCGGAGGGCAGGTCGAAGTAGTGCCCCGGCTGCACGAGCACTCCCGCCTCCTTCAGGATGCGGAGGGCGCAGGCCTCGTCGCTGTCCAGGGCCGGCCGGCGCAGGAGGACGGACCAGCCCCCCTCTACGGGCAACCGAGAGAGGTGGGGAAAGGGCTTGAGCCTCGCGTCGAGGTTGCCGAGGTTGTTCTGGAGGCGGGCGCGGAGCTGGGCCTGGATGCCGGGGGCCAGGCCCAGGATCTCCGCCGCCGCGGCCTGGGCCGAGCTGGAGACAGAGAGGAACTGGTCCGCGAGGAAGGCGAGAGGCTCCAGCAACTCCTTGGCCCCCCGGCCCCGGGCCATGATCCAGCCCAGCTTGATCTGGGGCAGGGCGGCCACCTTCGAAAGTCCGGAAAGGACGAAGACGGGGCAGGGAGGATCCTCGTCCTCCAGGGCTGTGGGCAGGCGATCCGGCGCGGGTTCCAGGGCGTAGTCCGCGAAGACCTCGTCGACGATCAGGGTCAGTTCCCGCCTCGCGCAGAGGGCCGTGAGCCCCGCCCACTCGTCCCGGGAGAGGAAATGCCCCGTGGGATTGTTGGGGTTCACCACCAGGACTGCCCGTGTGCGGGGCCCGCAGGCCACGTCGAGGGCCCCCAGGTCCAGGTGCCAGCGGTCCGCATAGTAGGCGGGCACGGAGATGGCCGTCAGCCCCTCCAGCCGCGCCAGCCACTCGAAGAGGGGGTAGCTGGGGGTGGGCACCAGCATCTCGTCCCCGGGGTCCCCCAGGAGCTTGAAGAGCCACGAGTAGGCTTCCGAGGTGGAGGCCGTCAGGATCAGGTCATCGGGTTTCACTCCGTGACCGTGCCAGGCGGCGAGGGCCTCCCGGGCTGTCCTCGATCCCCGCGCATCGGGCTGGTAACTCAGGATCCCTGAGGGTGCCAGGGCCTTCCGGATCGCGGCCTCGGGAAAATCAAAGCCGCAGCGTGTGGGATTGGAGACCGTGAGATCCACCCAGGACGCACCCGCCTCCCGCAGCCTTTCCAGCTCCGCACTGAGGGCGTTGGACTGGAAGGACTGGGGGAGGCGGGAGGAGAGGCGCATGGGACCAGGATGGCATCCCCTGGTGAACGGGGAACAAAAAGCGCCCCCTTTCGGGGGCGCACGGATCAGGCCTGACTCTGTTTGGCCCCGCTACTGGATCACGAAATCATCCAGGTTGAGCTGTCTCGTCGAGGTTGCATCGGTGAGGACTTTGAAACGGATCGTTCCAGTCACGCTGATGGGGAAGGTCTGAGTCGCAAAGACGTGGGAGGCCGTATTGATGTTGGATCCCACCTGGGTCCAGGTGGTTCCGCCATCCGTGGAGTAGTAAAGCCCCCACAGGGAGAAGCCTGCGCTGGCGCCATAGGTCGCGACTGCCATGCTGACACTCGTCGCATTCGTGACATCGAAGGTCATGGCAATTGAGGATGCGACAAGGTTCTTTAACCGTACGCTCTGGAGGCCATTCTTGATATCCCCAGAGGTGTTTCCCGTCATGGTGGTGACGAAGGCCCACGTCCCGCTGCTCAGGGCCACATTCCCGGTGAAATAACCTGACGTCGTCCCTGTCTCGAACGTTTCGTTGAGCAGTGCGCCGACCGGAGTGGCCGTCACGGTGAACTTGAAGGTCTTGGTCGAGGGTGTTCCCGCGCCATTGGTGGCGGTGATGGTCACCGTGGAATAGCCCAGGGAACCGGCGATGGGTGTGAGCACAAGAGAACAGGCGCCGTTCGCGTTGTTCACTACTAGGTTATTCACAAGCACACCGGGAGTGTCGGAAGTGGCCGTGACGGTGATGGATCCCGCTACCGTGACGGCATCGGAAACCGTGAAATTCACCGTCTTCGGGGTCGTGTCATTGGTGCTCACATCCGCGATGGTGGTGATGGTAGGTGCGGAGGGGCCGCTGCCAGCGATCGTGATGACTCGGCTGATGCTGTTGGAAACGCCTGCTCCATCCATGGCCGAGAAGGTGACGGTGTAATCGCCTCCAGCGGTATAAGTGTGGGTCGTGCTGGGCACGTTGGCCGTGCCGCCATCCCCGAAGGTCCAGGTGGTGGAGGCGATGTTGGAGGCCGTTCCCGTGCCGCTGGTGGTGGCCTGGCCCACGAAGTTCATGGGCGTATCCACGGTTCCGCTGTTGATCTTCGCGGTGACGAGGGGGTAGCCCAGGGTGAAGGTGGAATCCCAGGATGGCTCGATCATGTGGACATTGGGCTTGCCGATGCCGTTTTCCAGCGAACTACCCCAGCCCCTTACATCCACCACAGATGTGAACGTGGCGGGAAGGGTCGTCGTGGTCGAGGGCGCTGGGAAGAAGGTGAGTCCCGTGAGGGCCTGCACTCGGTCGATGGTGGTGACGTACTTCCAGCAGTCCGTGAGGGCCACCGCTCGCGTACCGCCCTGGATGGTTGTGCTGTGGGGGATGATCATGGCGAGGGCTACGGGGTTGCCCGGAGAGGTCTCGCGCACCACGATATTGTAGAAGGCCGAGGGGACGGAGATGTTCCGGGGGCCGATGGGTGTGACGAGGGCATTGGTGAAGAGAGGGCCCGTATAGATCCAGACCCTGCCGAAGGCATTGCAGAAGGATTGGGTGCCTACGCCACCGTTGAGGATCTCCGCCAGCTGCAGCCAGACACCGCCGTTGAGGGCCTGGGTCTGGGGGCACATGTTGGACATATACATCGTGGAAGACCCGGCCTCCTGACCGTACCTCGTGGCGAGATCGAAGATGCCGACCTGGTGGCCGCGGCTGTATCCATACGTAGAGTATTGGTAATCAGTCTCCTGGATGGGGGTAGCCCCGGAGAGCCGGGTGTCGGTGGGATAGGAGCCCGGCCGTGTGTAGCTGAATTCCCCCATGATCGGGAAGAAGCAGGCGGCAACCCAGGCGGGGTTAAGGACGGTGGAGTCATAGCCGAACCGGAAGGAGCCCTGGGTCGTATCGGCGGGAGCCGTGCGGAACCAGGAGGGCAGTATTTCGTAGAGGTGGCCGAGGTTCTGGGTGGGGTCCCCGGCATAGACCGGATTGGGGGCACTGACTGCGAGAGTGGCAGCCGCGCTGGTGACAGAGGTGACGCCGTCTGTGACGGTGACGCTGTACTGGTCGGCCACGTTCCGGAGATCCGTGGCCGCCACGGTGTAGCTGCTGGCACTTGGGGCGCCGGTGATGGCGGTGCCGTTCTTCTTCCAGGTGTAGGTGAGGCCGCTGCCCGTGGCCTTGACGGAGAAGGTGGCGCCGTCGGGGACGACGACCGACTTGGACTGGGGGTCGGCGGTGATGGAGAGCCCAGCGGGAGCCGGGTCCACCGTGAGGGTAGCGGCGGCACTGGTGACGGGCCCAACGGTTCCCGTGACGATCACCCGGTACGAGCCAGCGTCCGTCGTTTGGACATTGGTCAGGTTCAAGGTGGCGCTGATGGCGCTGGGAATGTTGGCGGTGTCCTTCTGCCACTGGTAGCTGAGGGTGCCAGTACCCGTGGCGGTGACGGAGAAGCTGGCGGTCTGGCCCACGTAGACGGTCTGGGACGCGGGGGGCAAGGTGATGGCGACGGGCACCTGGACGGTGAGGGTCGCGGCGGCGCTGGTGACGGATCCGGATGTGCCCGTGACGATGACGCGGTAGGAACCGGCCGCCGTCGTCTGGACATTGAATAGATCCAGGTTGGCGCTGGTGGCGCCGGGAATATCGGCGGTGTTCTTCTGCCACTGGTAGGTGAGGGTGCCCCCACCCGTGGCGGTGACGGAGAAGCTGACGTTTCCGCCCACAGTGACGGTCTGGGCCGCGGGGGGCAGCGTGATGGTGGTGGCAACGTTGACAGTGAGGGTCGCAGCGGCGCTGGTGACGGGGCCGAGGACTCCCGTGACGATGACGCGGTAGGAACCGGCGTCCGTGAGTTGGACGTTGGTGAGGGACAGGGTAGCGTTGGTGGCGCCGGGGAGATTGCTGGCGTCCTTCTGCCACTGGTATGTGCAGGGGCCCGTGCCCGTGAAGGTGACGGAGAAGCTGGCGCTCCCACCCACGGAGGCGGTCTGGGCCGCGGGGGGCACGGTGATGGCGATGGGCGCCTGGACCGTCAGGATTGCGGCGGCGCTGGTGACGGGGCCTGCGGCGCCCGTGACGATGACGCGGTAGGAACCGGCATCCGTGAGCTGGATATTGGTGAGGTCCAGGGTGGCGCTGGTGGCGCCGGGGATATTGCCGGCGTCCTTCTGCCACTGGTAGGTGAATGGGCCCGTGCCCGTGAAGACGACGGAGAAGCTGGCGCTGCCGCCCACGGCGACGGTCTGGGCTGCGGGGGGCGTCGTGTAGACGACGGGCACGTTCACGGTGAGGGTGGCGGCGGCGCTGGTGACGGGGCCGAGGACTCCCGTGACGATGACGCGGTAGGAACCGGCGTCCGTGAGTTGGACATTGGTGAGGGGCAGGGTGGCGTTGGTGGCGCCGGAGATATCGCCGC
>JAYSNJ010000101.1:0-16047 GCA_043723905.1 Holophagaceae bacterium | reverse complement strand
TCCTTTCTGCTAAAGGGATATGGGAAGACATTCCTGACTCCGACTCCTCCAGCCTAACCTGCCGTTCTGATGGATGCGCCTCCCGCCTATCGGAACGCTTCCGCGAGGAACGCTCTCGCGTTCCTCCCTGCTCGCCTGGTCCTAGAATGGCGCCATGAGAACCCTCCTGCTCCGCCTGCTCCTGCTCGGCCTCGTGACGGCCCTGGGTCTCTTCCTGATGGCCTTCCTGGGCCAGCGGCGGCTGATCTACTTCCCGGAGGGGGAGCACCCGGAGGCTTCCCTGGTGCGGGCGCGGAGACTGGGCCTGGAGCCCTGGCGCTCCCCTGCCGGAGCCCTGCTGGGCTGGCGGGCGCCCCATCCCTCGGGTGCGGCAGCGGGTCGGCTGCTGGTGCTTCACGGGAATGCAGGCACGGCCCTGGACCGCACGTATATTGCCAAGGCCTTCCAGTCCGGGCACGTGAACCCGCCCCTGGATGTCTACCTGCTGGAATACCCGGGGTATGGCCCCCTGGAGGGCACGCCCTCCGAGGCCTCGCTGCTGGAGGGGGCCCTGGCCGGTGTGGATGCCCTGGCCGACAGGCCCCTGGTGCTCTGCGGGGAATCCCTGGGCGGCGCCCTGGCCAGCCTCGTGGCGGCCCGTCGCCCCGAGGCGGTGCGGGGCCTGATGCTCCTGGTCCCCCTGAAGAACCTCGCCGAAGTTGGGAGGCGCCACTACCCGCTGCTGCCCCCCTTCCTGCTGCGGGACCGCTTCCGCGCCGACCGGGCCCTGGCTGCCTACAGGGGCCCGGTCTCCTTTCTCATCGCGGGCCGGGACGAGGTGGTGTTCACGGACCTGAGCCTGGCCCTGCGGGACGCTCACGCGGGGCCCCACCGCACCTGGCTCGAGCCCAGCGCGACCCACAACAGACTGGGCTTCGACCCCGCCCTGCCCCGCTGGGCCGAAATGGTGAGCTTCGTCCTGGAACCGGAATAGGCGGCTGCGGGGCCTACTTCTTCACGGCTTCCTTCACGCCCTTCGCGGCCTGCTTGGCGCCTTCGGCGACGCCCTTCCCGACCCTCTGGGGCCCCTTGCCGATGGCCTGGCCCGCGGGCTTTGCGGCCTTCCCGACCTTCTGGCCGCCCTCCTTGAAGGCCTGGCCAACCTTGCGGCCGGCCTTGCCGATCTCGCGACCGGCCTCCTTCAGATCGGACTTGACGCGCGCCGGCGTGTCCTGGGCGAAGGAGACCAGCAGCAGGAGAGCCAGGGCGGGAGTGAACATGGATCAAGGATACGCCTTCCCCGGGAGCTTCGCTCCGGGGACCATGGACCCATGGGCGGCGAAGCGTTCATGCTGGTGATGGAAAAACGGAGACCTGCCTGCGATGAATCCCGATTACCTGAAATCCCTGCCCCTCATCCTCACAGGCGTGCTCCTCAACGCCTTCGCCCAGATCGCCATGAAGAAGGCCGTCTCCGCCGTGGGCATGGAATGGAGCCTCGGCCCGCTCCTGCGCCTCTTCCTCCACCCCTGGATGCTCGTCTGCATGGGCTGCTACGCCGTGAGCATCGTGCTCTGGGCCGCGGCCATGAGGCTCGTCAATGTGAATTTCGCCTACCCCTTCCTGGCCTTGGGCTTCGTGGCAGGCGCCCTGATGTCGAGGGCCTTCCTGGGGGAGGCGATTCCGCCCCTGCGCTGGCTGGCGCTGCTCATCATCGTGGTGGGCGTGGGGCTCCAGGCCTTCACCGCCCCGCCCCACACGGCCACGCCCCGCCCGGAGACGCCCGGGAAATAGTCGGCCTGTCGGGCCAGGCTGCTGATGAATTAACCGGCCTGCCGGGATAGAATCCCTGCGATGTCCCTGCCCCCCGAGTCCCAGGTCCTGCCCTTCGACTGGCCCCTGCCCGGCCAGGACCCGAAGGATGTGCGCATCCTGGTGCTGGACGACCAGGAGATCATCCGCGTCCAGCTCAAGCGCATCCTGCAGAAGAGCGGCTTCACGACCCTGGAGGCCGCGGATGCCCGGGCGGCCCTGGAGATCCTGAACCGAGAGCCCGTGGACCTCCTCCTCAGCGATATCCGGATGCCCGGCATGACGGGCCTGGACCTGGTGCATGCCCTGGCCCATCGCATCCCGGACATCGCCGTGGTCATGGTGAGCGGCATGGACAGCATGGAGATGGCCCTGGAATGCCTGCATTACGGCGCCTACGGCTATGTGCTGAAGCCCTTCAAGACCAGCGGCATCCTCATCGCCGTGGCTGATGCCCTGCGCCGCCGGATGCTGGAACTGGAGCACCGGGACCGGGAGGAGATCCTGGCCCGGAGGGTGCGCGAGCAGACCGAGGAGATCCGCAACAGCCGCGAGGAGATCTCGTACCGCCTCCTCTCCGCCTCCGAGCACAGGGACAACGAGACCGGTGCCCATGTGAGGCGCATCGGCCTCTACGCCGCAGAGATGGGCCGCCTCCTGGGCTGGAACCTGGAGGGCGTGGACTGCATCCTGGCCGCCGCCCCCACCCACGACATCGGCAAGATCGGCGTGCCGGACCGCATCCTCCAGAAGGATGGGCCGCTCACGGACGAGGAGTGGATCATCATGAAGACCCACACCGCCATGGGCGCCAACATCCTGCGGGATTCGGGCGTGCCCTTCATCCAGATGGGCGCCCGCATCGCCGCCAGCCACCACGAGCGCTTCGATGGCTCGGGCTATCCCCT
Organism: Holophagaceae bacterium; assembly: GCA_043723905.1. GTDB lineage: Bacteria > Acidobacteriota > Holophagae > Holophagales > Holophagaceae > JAYREN01. The sequence goes on along the minus strand of JAYSNJ010000101.1, from coordinate 13,348 downwards.
GGGCATCCGAGGCACCCAGATCCCCATCGAGGCCCGGCTGACCTGCCTGGTGGACGTCTACGACGCCCTCTGCAGCAAGCGGGTCTACAAGCAGGCCTGGTCCGAGGAGGAAGCCCTGGGCTATCTCAGGGGCCAGCGGGGGAAGCACTTCGACCCGGAACTCCTGGGGGTCTTCCTGGACCACTACGACAGGTTCCGCCGGATCTTCCTGGACAACCCCGACCAGTTTGCCCCCGAGGAGATTCCGCTCCGGGGAATGTGACCGCCCTCACCGGCCCCCGGGGGAACTTGCGACACAATCAAAGCGGGCCCCCGAGCGTGGCCCGGCCTCTGCCCCCAGGCAGTCTGCCCCCACGCTGACAGAGGAGATTTCATGTACGACATCGAACGATCCTTCGATCAGCAGATTCTCTCCACCTCGAAGAGCCGACCCACCGTCGTCTTCATCGAGCCCCGGGAACCTCGGGTGATCGAGGCGGCCTGCCATCTCACGCGCTTCATCCGCCCCGTGTTCCTGACCTCGGAGCAGGAGGTCCGGCGCATCGCCGCGGACTGCCTCGGCGAGGTGGATCCGGACCGGCTGAACTGGGGCCTCTCCGAGAGCGCCTTCGTCGATATCGCCGAGCGCACGGATCTGGTGGAGGAATTCGCCCAGGGCTACCGGGAATACCTCCGGAGTACGGGTAAGGAATTGAGCCTCGCCGAGGCCCGGGCCCTGGTCTCCCAGCCCAGTCTCTTCGGCATCTGCGCCGTGAAGTTCGGCCACGCCGACACGGTGGTGGGCGGCGCCATCCACGAGACCAAGGACTACTTCCGGCCCATGGTCCGCATGCTCGCCAAGGATCCCTTCGTCTGCGAGGCCGGAGTATTTGTCCTCCCCGACGAGCACCCCACGGAGATCTTTCCCCACAACATCGTGGTCTTCGGCGATGTGGGCGTGAACGCCACCATGACCCCCGACAGCCTGGCCCGCACCGCCGTGGCGACATCGGCCGTGGCCCGGGATCTCTTCCCCGAAGACATCCTGCCCCAGATCAACGCCGCCATCGTGTCCTACTCGGACCGCGGCTCCGACGAGGGCCCTTCGCCGGAGATGGTGCGCCACGCCACGGAACTCCTGCCCAAGTACCTCACCGAGCGCTACACCCGCGGCGAACGCTACCGGAGCATCCACATTCAGGGCGAGGTGAAGATCAACGCCGCCCTCTCCCAGCGCTCGGCGATGTACTACCGGGCCGGGAAGAGCGATGTCTGGCCGGGTTCTCCCAACGTCATCATCTGCCCCAACCTGGACATGGGGAACCTGCTCTACCACATCTACGCCACCCGCTTCCCCCAGGCCAAGAAGTTCCCCGTGCTCTTCGGCCTGCGCTTCGCGGGCGTGGATCTGCCCATGGACTGCACGCCCGAGGATGTGCGCCTGGCGGTCAAGGCCTCCGTGCTGCGCCTGCACAAGTACGGCGAATGGACGCAGACCCCCAAGGACACCTTCTTCCGCCGCTTCCGGGTGCTGGCCATCAATCCCGGCTCCACCTCCACGAAGATCGCCGTCTTCGAGGGCGAGCGCGAGCGCTTCACCAAGGAGCTCAAGCACACGGCCGAGGAGCTCCACCCCTTCGATGGCCAGCCCATCACGGCCCAGTTCCACTTCCGCAAGGACGCCATCGAGAAGTTCCTCCACGAGAGCGGCCTGGACATGTCGGATATCGATGCCGTCAGCGGCCGCGGCGGCCTGCTGCACCCCATGCCCCACGGCGCCTTCGAGGTGAACGAGGCCATGCTCAGGGATCTGGCCGCCGGCGTCCAGGGCCAGCATGCCTCCAACCTGGGCGGACTCATCGCCCATGAACTGGTGGCGGGCACCAGCAAGCAGGCCTTCATCGTCGACCCCGTGGTGGTGGACGAAGTGGCCGACCGGGTGAAGATCACCGGCGTCAAGGACATCCGCCGCAAGGTCATCAGCCACGCCCTCAACCAGATCGCCACCGCCCATCGCTATGCCGAGGACCGCGGCCTGCCTTACGAGAAGGTGAACCTCATCGTGGCCCACCTGGGCGGCGGCATCACCGTGGGCGCCCACAAGCGGGGCCGCTACATCGATGTCAACGATGGGCTCGGTGGCGAAGGCCCCATCACGCCCGAGCGCGCGGGTTCGATGCCCGGATTTGCCCTGGTGGACTACTGCTTCGAAGGGAAGCTCACCAAGGAGGAGATCAAGAAGAAGCTCGTGGGCAAGGGCGGCATCCAGGACCTCCTCGGCACCACCAACATGATGGAGCTGGAGAAGCGCTACGTGAATGGCGAAGCCGAAGTGGTGCGGGTCATGGACGCCATGGCCTACCAGATCGCCAAGGAGATCACGTCGCTGTGGCCCGCCTTCGACGGCGAGCCCGTGGACCAGATCCTCATCACCGGCGGCATCGCCCGCTGCAAGCCCACCGTCGACTACATCCAGAAGTGCCTGGCCGCCCTGCCCGCGGGCATCACCGTCTACCCCGGCGAGAACGAGATGCTGGCCCTGGTCATGGGCGCCCTGCGGGTGCTCACGGGCAAGGAGCCCGCGAAGGTCTACGGACTGTAGTCGGTTCCCTTCCCAGAATGAGAACGCCCGGCCGTGACCGGGCGTTCTCATTCTGGGAGAGTTCAGCCTACCGCCCCACCCCGTGCAGCTCGAAGGCCGCCCAGTGGAAGGGATGGGCGAAGTCCCTGCTGCGGGCGAGGCTCTTTCGGGCGCGCTGCAAGGCCACATCCCTCGAGGCGCCCGCGAGGATCTCCCGGTAGAAGGCCTCCATGAACAGGGAACTGGACTCATCGGAGATGGGCCAGAGGGAAACCACGACGCTGCGGACCCCGGCGTAGAAGAAGGCCCGGGTGAGGCCCAGGATCCCTTCCCCTCCAAAGACTTTTCCCACGCCCGTCTCGCAGGCGGAAAGCACCACGCAGTCGCTGTCCAGCCTCACATCCCGCATGATCTCCCAGGCCGACAGGAATCCATCCTGATGTGCCTTCCCGGCCGCATCAACGCCGGGTTTGGAACTCAAGGCCAGTGCGGAATTCATGGGGAAGTCCGGGTCCATGAAGCCATGGCAGGCGAAGTGCAGGTACGAGAGGTTCCGCGGAAGGGCTCGCACGGCCTCCTTCGAGGCCTCCGCCCCCAGGTGAATCGTGGCACGGCCTCCGAACAGAGCCGCAATGCCCAGGATCTCTTCCCGGGTTCCCGGCAGGGGCCCCATCTGGAAGCCGCGGGTGCGGAGCCCCTGACGCAAGCCGCCACCCGGATCCTGGTCGGGGTAGAGGGGATCCCCAAATCCAGTCCAGGAAAGGCTGCGCTTCTCAGTCCGATGGCCCGCCTTCAGCCCCGCATGAATCGTCATGGATGCTGCAATGGAGATTGGTTTCGAAAGCCCCAAGGACAAGGCGCCCTTTCCCCCGGGGATCAGCGCATCGAAGGGCAGAAGATGCAAAGGGCCGTCGGGCATGAGCAGGATCCGCTGACTGCCTGCGATTTCCCGGGAAGCGGGCGCAAGCAGCGCCTTGTAGAGTTCCAGGGCAGAGTTCTTCCACGCGTTCGCATCGGAGCCGAGAGCGGCCTGGGCCCCCAGCAGTTCCCGGAAGCCCTTCACGCAACCCGCCAGAGCCTTCTCCCCCACCGGCAACCGATAGGCCTTCACTACCGCGTTCCCCCCCTGGAGCGTGAAGAGGAAACTCTCCGTTTCGGCCACGGCAAAAGCCACCAGCAGCGTACCGGGCTCCAGGGCCGCGGCCATGCCGCGGAAGTCCAGGGGCTTCGGATAGCTCAGCGCCGCCAGTCGGGGCGAGGCCTTCCGGATCTCTTCGGCCAGGGCGTCTTCCCTCTGGGGGAGCATCAACAATTCCGAACGCCAGGTTTCGATGTCCTTCGGGTTCGTCTTCCCATTCGATTGCGCAAGTGCATCGGAAAGGGTCTTTCGCTGGCCCTCCAGTGCCTTCTGCCGCGCGAGAAGATCCTTGGGAATCTCCGTTCCGAAATCGAGTAAACGCGTGGAAACCAGTTCCAGGAGAGCCCGGCCCCGGGAGCGCTCCAGGGTTTCAAGGGCGCGTTCCGGCTGCTTGGCATCCAGTTGGGCCGCGATGAGATCCGAGTAGAACCCGCCATTGGCCGCGGAAAAGCTGGTCTTCGCCGCCTCCCCCCCGGACCTGGAGCGCTGGGCCTCCAGGGCATCCACGGCCCTTGCGAGGTAGGCCAGACGGCCTTCAGGTTCCCCGGCCAGAGCCTCGGTTCGAGCGAGGTTTCGGAGGGTCTCCGCCATGGCAAACCCTCCGGGGGCCAGCCGTTCCCGGATTGCCAGGGCTCTGCCATGGTATTTGCGTCCCGCTTGGAAATCCTGCTGAGCGATGGCCACGTTACCAAGGGTGGTAAGACTCAAGGCCTCGTCGAGACTGCCAGGGGCCAGGCGTTCCCGAAGTTCCAGGGACTTGGACAAATGGTCTTTCCCCGCAGGCAGATCGCCTTGTTGAACGGCGACCTGTCCCAGGTTGTTGAGGATCCGGGCCACATTGAGACTGCCCGGGAGAAGGCGCTCCTGGATGGAGAGAGACTTCTGAAGGTGGATCCGGGCGGACGCCAAGTCCCCGATTTCGAGGGCAAGCGTGCCCAGGTTGTTGAGCACCGCCCCGCACTCCCTGCCACCAGGCGACAGGTGTTCAAACAGTCCCAGGGAGCGCTGGAAGTATTCCTTTGCGGCAGGCAAGTCCCCTTGGGTATGGCAGACATTGCCGAGATTCGCGTAGATGGCGGCCACACCCCAGCTGTTCGGCGACCGTTCCTGATAGATCAGCAGCGCCTGGAGGAGGTAGTTCCGTGTGGTGGCAAGATCCCCCTGTTTCCATGCGATTCCCCCCAGATCGTTGTATGTCTTGGCGAGGCTCTCGCTGCCGGGGGCCAGGCGTTTTTTGATTCCTTCCGCCTGCAGCAGATGCGCCTTGCCGGTCTCCAGGTCTCCCAGTTCTTCAATGACACTGCCCAGGCGCATGAGCGTCTCGGCGGAAGAGAGGGTGCCGGGCACCCGCCGGTTCCGGATTTCCAAAGCGGCCTCGGTGGCCTGCCTGGACTCCAGCAGCCTGCCTCGAGCCTTTTCAAGGCCCGCCTCCTCTACGAGGGCGCTCGCGAGGCGAAGTTCCGCCCCGGATTCCCGAGCCAATGCCTGGGCACGCCGGATAGTTTCCAGGGCCCGATCGGGCTCTCCAGCGCCCCGGAGGGCTTGGGCCTGCTTGAGCAATGCCGCGAAGCGCCAATAGCTTCCAGGCAGGGCGCGGTCCTCCCAGATCTTCAGGGTCTTTTGGGCCTCAGGGAAATGACGGGCTGCGATTAGTGCGCCACCCAGTTCAAGCCCAAGCCAGGCGGCCGCATCGAAAAAACCTTCCTTGGCCATCTCTTCCGCCAGACCGGTCCACGACGCCACGCCTTGCTGCCAGGATGCGGGTTGCTGAAGCAGGGCGCGAACATCCTGTATGTGTTTACGCGCGGTTTCAGGCAAATCTGGAGCAAACTCGCAACCCCACTCGCCCTGGGGGAGTCGGACCTCGCCACTTCGATGCAGGCCAAGAACTGAATCTTTGGCCTGAGCCCAGTCAAACCGGTACGAGAAAAGCATCTCCAACGAAGGCTTCGAATTCCCATTCAGAGTCGTAATTACATCTCCGACCTTTAAGCCTGCCTTGGCAGAAGGGGAATCAGTTTTCACCGAGTCGACGACGGCCTGGGATGAGCGCAGAACCTTGTCACTCGCCTGGGCCGGAAGGGCATGAAGCAGGCCGATAGCCACGAACGGGATGCTGACCAAGGCATAGGATCTTCGGAGCTCCATGCTCCCTCCGCGAAACAAGGGGGTTGGAGTTCAGCGACCAGCCAGCAGCTTCAGATGGGCATCGCTCGGCCTCTCCTGGGCCAGGGCCCTCCAGGCAAGGCGGGCCTCGTCGCCCACCTGGGCATCCTCCAGCAGGGCGGCGTAGACCAGGCGCTCGGTGAAGGGCGCGCCCGGAGCGGGCTTGGACCTCAGCAGGAGATCGCGGATGGCGGCGTCCAGCACTGCGACCTTCCCGGTGCAGACCCGGGGGGCCTGCTCGGGCAGGCGGGCCTCCAGGACCCAGGTGCAGGCCTCGCCGGGCTTCAGGTCCGGGGCCTGAACGCCGGTCTCGGAGAGGGAGCGTTCCAGCAGCAGGCCGCCCTTGGCGTCGAAGAGCTTGAACAGGTAGGTGGCCTGGGAGCCAAGGGCCTCCCAGCGGAACCGGGGCGCGTCTTCCAGCAGCATGGGGCCCTGGGGCAGGACCTCCAGACTGCGGGAGGCCTGGCCCGAACGCATGACCACCGCCACCTGGGCCAGACCGCCGCGCCTCAGCCGCAGGCCGCTCAGCGCGGGGTGCTTGTGCACGGCCTCCGGGCGAAGGCCCTGGGCTCGGCCCGCCCCATCAAACCTCAGCCTTCCGGGTCCCTTGAACACGCGCTCGTCGCCGCTGGAGAGATCCACCAGGACCAGTCGCGCCTCCGGAGTCAGCCTCAGGCTCCGGCCCGGCCCGATCTCGTCGAGCAGGTGCAGGGCGCGGCCCCCGTCCAGGGTGACCCTCCCCTCCAGGTCCACCACCATGGCGACGCTTCCCTTCGGCTGCGCCTCAGCGGCAAGGAGGCAGGAGCCCAGGGCGATCATCAGGACTGGAAGGCTGGGGATGGATCGCATGGACATGGCTCCCGCCGGAAGACTCGTTTGGAGAGATTCCATGATATCCCTTCAGCATGAGATTCCCGGAGACATTCCCATCCCGAAAGGCCCTCATCTGGGGCGCTTTCTGCGGAATGCTGGGACTGCTGTGCGCCTTCAATCCCTGGTCCGGGGAGCTGGACAGGAAATGTCTGGATCTGAATTTCCGGATCCATCGCCAGCTCACCCTCCGCCGGGCCCGAGGGCCCGAGATCGTCATCGTCGGCCTGGACGAGGCCAGCACCCGGGGGATTCCCGAACCACTGGCCCTCTACCACCGCCCCCTGGGACGGTTCCTGGAGGCCCTGGCCCTGGCCCACCCCGCCGCCGTGGGCCTGGATATCATCCTGCCCGAGCAGTCCTGGGACGCCTTCATGCCGGGCCTGGATGCCGCGCTGATGCGGGGCATCCTGACCCTGAAGGCCGAGGCGCCGCTCGTGTTGGGGCGCACGGAGATCCATGGCCTGCCCCGCCCCATCCACGCCCCCTTCGAGACGGCGGCGGGGATGGACCGCATCGGCTTCGTGCAGTGCGGGCCGGACCCCGACCGGGTGGTGCGCCGCTTCGAGACCCGCCTGGGAGAACACGGAGCCGTGGTGCCCACCTTCGCCGATCGCCTCCTGGCCCCCCTGGGCAGACAGGCCCGACCGGGTCTCATCAATTTCAGCCTGGGAGCTCCCTTCGAATACATCCCCTTCCATCGGGTCCTGGACTGGCAGCAGCAGGGCCGGCTCACCGAGCTGAGGGAGGCCTTCGCCGGGAAGGTGGTGCTGCTGGGCACCGTCATTCCCTACGAGGACCGCATCCCGCTCCCGGTGCAGCTGGCGAGCTGGGAGCATCCCTCCACGCTGGATTCCCCCGGCATGCTGCTCCAGGCCCAGATCCTGAGAACGCAGCTTTCCGCTGCCGTCCTGGTGGAGCTCCCCCGGTGGGCCTCGGCCCTGCTGGCGCTCCTGGCGGCCCTCGGCGGGATGAACCTGGCCGGAAGGGCCCGGAAGGGGTTCCTCCTCCTGGGCCTTGCCCATCTGGTCACGCTGGGCGCCGCCTACCTGCTGCTGGGTCTGGATGTCTTCCTGCCCTTCGTGGGCATGCTGGCCGCCCTGGATCTGGCCTATGTCCTGAGCGCACGGCGGAGGGCCCGCCTTCGCCTGGAGGCCGAGGTGAAGGAGCGCCGCGTGCTGGAGCGGGCCCTGCTGGATACCTCCGAACGGGAGCGCCGGGACATCGGGCACGAGCTTCACGACGGCGTCTGCCAGCAGATCACCGGCGCCCTCCTGAGGTGCCGGGTGGCTGAGCGCCTGGTGGAGGGCCGGGAAGCCCCCGAGAAGGTGCATCTCCGAGCCATGGCGGAGCTTCTGGAGACCTCCCTGGGCGAGACCCACAACCTCGCCCAGGGCCTGAGCCCCGGCGATCTCGAGCCGGGCTCGCTGGGTTCCGCCCTGGAGGAACTGGCCCGGCGCACCCGGGAGACCTTCGATGTGAACTGCGAATCCGAAGAGGACGGCAGTTCTGCCCGCATCGACGGCCCCGCCACCACCCAGCTCTACCGCATCGCCCAGGAGGCCGTGGCCAATGCCCTGAAGCACGCCGCTCCCGGCGAGATCCGCCTCTCCCTGGGCGCGGAAAAATCCCGCCTCCTGCTGCGGGTGGTGAACGATGGCTGCTCGCCCGAGCCTGGGGCGGCCTCCGGAGGCATGGGGCGGCGGATCATGGGCTACCGCGCCGAGCTGATCTCCGCGGAACTGAGCCTGGGCCCCCGGGAGGGCGGCGGCGCCATCCTCACCTGCAGCCTGCCCTTGAGCCCCACTGCGCGGGAGTCCAGCCATGCCTGATTCGAGGATCCCGGATGAGGGCCCCGTGCGCGTCTACATGGTGGAGGACCACCCCGCCGTCCGCCAGGGCATCCGCCTGCTGCTGGAGCTGGATTCCATCCAGATCTGCGGCGAGGCCGAAGACATCGCCACCGCCCTCGGGGAGATCCCCGCCCTCGCCCCCAGTCTCGTGATGATCGATCTCTCCCTGGGGGAGGAGAGCGGCCTTGACCTGCTCCGGGAACTCCTGCAGAGGTCCCCGGAACTGCCCGCCCTCGTCTACTCCATGTTCGAGGACTCCCAGCACATCCGCAGGGCCCTAAGCGCGGGGGCCCAGGCCTACGTCACCAAGCGCGAGACCTCGGAGGTGCTGGTGGGGGCCATCCGGGAATGCCTGGCGGGCCACACCTACCTGAGCCCCCGGGCCTCCCGCAGCCTGGCCCAGGCCCCGGATCCCGAAGGCAGCCTTGAAGCCATCAGCCTTCAGGAGCAGCAGGTCCTCGAACTGCTGGGCCAGCGCTTCAGCACCCGGGCCATCGCCGCCCGCCTGGACCTCAGCCCCCGGACGGTGGAGACCTACTACGGCCGCATGCTCGCCAAACTCCACCTGAGGGGCATGAAGGAACTGCGGAATCTGGCGGTCTCGGAGGCACCGCAGGGGCCCTGAGCCGGGAGCTTCCTCCCCTGTTCAAAAGAGCCTTCGAGGGGGATGAGGCGATCCGACCCGTCGTTTTTTTCCGTTGGCGCTCCGGCGGCTTTCTGCTTGGCTGTACGGTATGAAAAGCCGCCTCTGGATCCCCGCCCTCCTGCTCCTGGCACTCCTGGGAGCCACCACGGCGGGCCTCGTCCTGACCCGGGAGCCCGCTCCGGTCACGGATGACGCCCAGCCCACGGCCAAGTCCAAGTCCAAGAAGGGCACCCCGCCGAAGGAGCGCCGGGTGGATCAGCGCCCCCTGCTCACGGCCCGGCGCCTGGCGCTCCTGGCCAGGACGCCCGAAGAGCTGGCCCTGGCCAAGCAGGCCTTGGCAAAGGCGAACCACGATGTGGATCTCGCCTTCGCCGAGGCCATGCGCCAGGCCGTGGAGAACGCCCCGCCCGCCACCCCCGAACTGAAGGCCCTCCAGGCCGAGAAGAGCAGGGCCGAAGCGGCGGTGCAGGACGACGAGAAGAACCTCCAGCGCATCAGCGCGCTCCTGCCCACCGCCAAGGGGCCGGCCCAGGAAACGCTGCAGGACCAGCTCGAGATCACCAAGGCCCAGCTCGAACTGGACAAGGATGAACTGGAGGAGGCCACGGAAGACCTGGAACGGGCCGGGGGCGATCCCCAGGCCCGCCTCCGGCGCCTCAGGGTCGCCCAGGAGGGGGCAGAGTCGGAGAGTGCCACCGCCACTCCCGCTCCCGCCCAACCCTTGCCGGCCCACAGCCTCCTGGCCCGCTTCCGGGAATGGAACGGCCAGAGGAGCAAGCGCACCCAGCTCATCTCGGCCCAGCAGGACGCCCAGACCAAGATGCAGCGCATGATCCAGCGCCAGGACACCCTCACCGCCAAGCAGAAGGAGGACAGGGAGGCCCGCACCGAGATCAAGGAGCAGGCCTCCGCCCTGGCCAAGTCGACCAGCGCCTCCCGGGAGGATGCCGCCACGGCCCGGGAGTCCCTGCGCTACTTCGCCCAGGAACAGCGCAAGCTCACGGCCCTGGTGAAGCGCACCCAGGACCAGCGGGAACTGGGCGAGATCTACGGCACCTGGATCACCCTCGTCGAGGGCTACCAGCGCACGGCCCTGCACGCCCTGATGAAGACCCTGCTGACCATCCTCGCGGTGCTGACCTCGGTCTTCCTGCTCAACCGCCTCACCGACCAGCTCTTCACGAGCCGGTCCACGGAGAACCTGCGGGCGGGCACCCACCGCACCGTGGTGAAGATCATCATCGGAACCCTCGGTGCCGTGGTGATCGTCTTCGTGGCGGTAGGCATGCCCGCCCAGACCACGACCGTGCTGGGCCTCATGGGTGCGGGCCTCACGGTGGCCCTCAAGGACTTCATCGTGGCCTTCTTCGGCTGGTTCGTGCTCATGGGCCGCAACGGTATCCGGGTGGGCGATTGGGTGGAGATCAAGGGCGTGGGTGGGGAGGTGGTGGAGATCGGACTGCTGCGCACGGTGATCCTGGAGACGGGCAGCTGGAGCGATTCCGGCCACCCCACGGGACGGCGCGTGGCCTTCGTGAACAGCTTCGCCATGGAAGGGCACTTCTTCAACTTCTCCACCGCAGGTCAGTGGATGTGGGACGAACTGAAGGTGCTCATCCCGCCCAGTCAGAACCCCTATCCCATCCTGGAGGGCGTCCAGAAACTGGTGGAGGCGGAAACCCACGCCAACGCCGAAATCGCCGAAAAGGAATGGAGCCAGGTCACCAAGCGCTACCGTGTGCGGGCCTTCTCCACCACCCCCGGCATCCAGCTCGTGCCCACCAGCAACGGGATCGAGCTCCGCGCCCGCTACATCACCCGTGCCTTCCAGCGCCACGAGACCCGCCGCGATCTCTATAGGGCCGTGGTGGAGCTCATGCACGGCAAGCAGACAGAGGAAGCCAAGGCCTAGGCTAATTCACAAACGTGCCCGGCCGCGGCCGGGCGCTTTGGTGTATGGAAACAGCTACGACACCGCCTGCAGTAGGTGAGGATCACGGTGTTGAACACATCCTCGGCTGGGCAGCCGCGGCTGAGATCGTTGCCGGGCCTTAGCTGGAGCATGGAGCGTGGGGCCGTTGGCGGAGCAGGCGTTGAAGCGCGTTTCGCTGTCTTTCATTCGCCGACAGGAGAGGGGATTGACAGGGGCAGGAGACCGCTTAAACTAGGACTCTCGAGGTGCTAGTTTGAGTGCTTCCATGTATGGCGCCGGGGCGGAGTATGCGCTCCACTCATTGCTGATCCTGGCGACGCAATCCGTCCCGGTGAGTATCAGCGACCTCGCAAACTACCAGCGGATCCCGGAGCGTTTTCTGGCCAAGATTTTCACCCGGTTGAAGAAGGCCAGGTTGGTCCAGGCCACCGAAGGCATCTCCGGCGGGTTCATCCTGGCCAAGTCTGCCAAAAGCATCCACGTGATGGAGGTGCTTAGCGCAGTCGATCCTGGACGAGTCCTGTTTGCATGCGCCGAGATCCGCAAGGACTGCGCTCTTTTCGGTCCAACGCCTCCAGGATGGGCTGTCTCAGGTCCATGCCGGATCCATGCGTTCATGGGAGAGGCCGAACAAAAGCTGCAGAGCTATCTGGCATCGAAGAGCTTGGCAGACCTGGTTTGTGAATATTCCTGCAAGGCACCCAAGGAATTTACCGAGGAAACGGAGAGTTGGTTCCGGGGCCGGAAGAGGGATAGGACTGTGCGTCGCCAAGGGAGTGACCGCAACAATTCATGATGTGGAGGCTTCAATTGAGGGCCAGAGATCTCGGGACATGGCTTCAATGACGCATCTCTGAACAGGCAAATGAATTCATCTCTCACACAATAAATCTATTAACACCACTGAGGTAAGTCATGAAAATTCCAGAAAAATTATCGGAAGTATTGAAGAAGGATGGCGTCGTCGCCATCACTACCATGGGGCCCGAAGGTCCACATATGGTGAACACCTGGAACAATTACATACGTGTTTCTGAAGATGCCCGCCTCTTGATCCCGGCGGGTTATTTCCATAAAACAGAGGCCAACATCGCGGTCAATAACAAGGTTCTGGTGACCCTGGGCAGCAGCAAGGTGCAGGGCCTGAATGGCCCGGGCACAGGCTTCCTGATCAAAGGGACAGCCACCTTCGTGACCTCCGGCCCGGACTTTGAGGAGATGCGCTCCAGGTTTGGATGGGCCAGAGCGACCCTGGCCATCACGATCGATTCCGCGACCCAAACGATCTAGCTGGGTATTCCCGACACCAAGATCAAGAAAGCAATCAAGGACTCGAAGATTGAAGCGGTCACAAAGAAAGGCCGTTGCTCCGACGACACAGCCGAGGACAGGAAAAGGATCAAAGCCGGCGCTCGGGTGTACGCCATAACCCGACACAGAGTCCCAGCCCTGCACCGATGGGCACCTTGGCTACTTGGCCCCTGGTAAGGTCAGTTGGAAGTAGCCCATCGAGGGGCAAAGATTTCACCGAAGGGTCTCCATGCCTTCAGGCAACAACCAATCCAGACTAATCATCGCGCAGGGCATGGTCTGCTCTCTGCTGGCCTGCGGCGGAGGTTCCGGCACTGCCCCAGCGGAAACAGGCCCTTCGAACGGAACTGTCTATGCCGTGCCCGCCTCCATCGACGGGACGGGAGCCACGGATGTGACCGCCGCCCTGAACACCTGGATCAGCACCGTGCCAGACGGGACGGCCTCTAATCCGTCGATCATCCGGTTCCCCTCAGGCAGCGTCTACCTCCTCAGCCAGGGCCTGCAGTTCCGCGATCGAACCTATCTGACCTTCGACGGCTATGGCGCGAAGCTCAAACTCAACCCGACGGCGGGATTCAGCCAGCTCCAAAGCCTATTCCTGCTCGGCAGGGCCTATAACGGATTTTTCGGCGGACTGAACACGAACATCGTCATCCGGGGTTTCGAACTGGAGGCAAGCAACCCGACGCCGGGCATGTGGAGCGCCTCCCGGGAAATGGCGCACGCCATCGAAATCGATAACAGCGATGGCGTCGAAGTCTACGATGTCCTGGCCCACGGCATCGGCGGCGACGGGTTCAAAACCACCGCCGGAAGCCGTCTCCACATCCACCACAACCACATCCTGGATGCAGGAAGGCAGGGCGTA
>JAYSNJ010000100.1:0-18286 GCA_043723905.1 Holophagaceae bacterium | reverse complement strand
CGCCATCCAGGTCGGCACCCATGCCCACCTTCTCGCCGATGAACAGCATGGGGGCCTCGTCCCGCTCGCCCTCGCCGATGACGATGGTGCCGTCCATCTGGATGGTCTCCATGGCGATGCGCATGGCTTCCACGGCCAGATGATCGCTGTGCTTGCGATCGCCATGGCCGATGCTGCGGGCGCAGGCGATGGCGGCCTGCTCGACCACCTTCAGGAATTCACCGGTAAGCGTCTGTTCCATGGCTTCCTCCAGAGGGCAATTCTATTGTCGCGATCAACCAACGGCGTGAACGGATGAACCACAGAGGACACAGAGGAAAAAGGAGAGGGCACAGAGAAAAGATGAATACGATTTTGTCCTGTTTCCCTCTGCGTTCTCTGGCCTTCTCTGTGGTTCCGCTTTTCGAGGGTGTGGGTCAAAAAAGACATCCGTGTTCAGTCCTGACGGGTGACGGCCTGCTGGATCCACTCGAGGAAGGGGACGGAGCCGGCCTCCACGGGGAACATGAGGATCTCCGGCACCTCGTAGGTGTGCAGTTCGGAGATCACCTGGGTGGCGGCCTCGAACTGGCCCCGGGTGGTCTTGATGATGAGCATCACCTCTTCGTCGAGGTGGGTGCCGCCCCGGTAGTAGTAGTAGCTCTTGATGCCCGGGAGGATGTTCACGCAGGCCGCGACGCCCTGATCCACGAGGGCGGCGGCGATGGTGAGGGCCGTTTCCTCGCTGCCGCAGGTGGTGAAGATCGCGCACGCATCGGTCATGGACAAAGCCGCTCCCTTCGCCCGACGGGCCAGTCCCGAGTTTGCCACGGCCCTCGCCAATTGCCCACAGCGTCCTTTGGCCTGCCCGGATTCAGGGGCTGGCCGGTATCCGGGGGAGGGCCGAGGCGCTAGGCTGTCTCATGCGCAGCATCGTCTGGTTCCGAGGGAAGGATCTTCGCCTGGAGGACCATGGGCCGCTGCAGCAGGCCCTGGCGGAGGGCGAGGTGATCCCGCTCTTCATCCTGGATCCCTTCTTCTTCGAGGCCGGGCGGGCCGCCCGGTTGCCCCATCGGATGCAGTTCCTGCTGGAATCCCTCCGGGCCCTGGAGGCCCGGATCCAGGAACTGGGTTCTCGCCTGGTGGTGGTGGCGGGGCGCAGCGTGGATCTGGTTCCGGAACTGGCGGTGCGGTGGCGGGCCGATCAGGTGCTGGCCCACCGGTGGAGTGAGCCCTTCGGGGTTTTGCGGGACCAGCGCGTCGGGAGGGCTCTGGAAAAAGAGGGCATCGCCCTTCGGCTCTGCGAGGGGGAAACCCTGGTGCCTCCGGGGTCCGTGAAGACGGGCACCGGTTCCATGTTCCATGTCTTCACCCCCTTCGCCCGGGCCTTCCACCGGCAGGTGCACCTCGGCAGGCCCCTTCCTGCGCCTCGGGCGCTGCCCCCGCTGCCCCTGCTGCCCATGGAGGGTGTGCCCGAATCGGAGATTCCCAGCCTCGGGGCTCTGGGCCTTCTCCCCAATCCCCGGCTCCTCCGGGGCGGTGAGGCCGCGGGGCAGGAGAGGCTCTCGGCCTTCCTGGAGGGGGGCCTGGCGGGCTACCGCTCGGCGCGGGACCTCCTGGCAGAAGAAGGCACCTCCCGGCTCTCCAGCGATCTGCACTTCGGGACCCTCTCCATCCGCGCCCTCTGGCATGCCGTTTCCAGTCGCTCCGCAGCCTTCCCCGAGGACGTCCCCTGCTACCTCAACGAGCTGCTCTGGAGGGAGTTCGCCCATCACCTCCTGGCCCTGGAACCGGCACTGCTGAGTCACCCCTTCCGCCGGAATTTCGAGGGCTTCCCCTGGCTCCGGGATCCGGGGGCCTGGGAGGCCTGGACACAGGGGCTGACAGGATACCCCGTGGTGGACGCCGCGGCGCGACAGCTGCTGTCCGAAGGGTATGTCCACAACCGGGCGCGGATGGTGGCCGCCTGCTTCCTGGCCAAGCAGCTGCTCCAGGACTACCGCGCGGGGGAGGCCCACTACCTGGAATGGCTCGTGGACGGGGACTGGGCGAACAACAATCTGGGCTGGCAGTGGAGCGCAGGCTGCGGCGTGGATGCCCAGCCCTGGTTCCGTGTATTCAACCCCACCGCGCAGGGCGAGCGCTTCGATCCCACGGGCATCTATGTGAAACGCTGGCTGCCCGAGCTGGCGGAATTCCCGGCGAAATGGATCCACCGCCCCTGGGATGCGCCCGGGAGCGCGCGTCAGGGCCTGGATTACCCGGTCCCCATCGTCGACCACGGGGCCGCACGCCTCCGGTTCCTGGAGACGGCCAGGGGATTCCTGAGTCGGAACGGGTCCTGAACCTTCCGGTCTCCGACCTGTCCATCGCTTATGCCGGAGAGGTCAAGGTCGCCGGGGCAGGCTAAGATGGCCTCATCGGTCGCCGATGCAGGTGCCATTCTTCGAGCTGCAGGGACGCGCCCCTTCGATTGGACAACTTCGCACAGGAGCATTGCATGGCAACCATTGGCGCCTACCCGGGCAAGGACGGCTTCAAGCAGATCGCTTCCCAGATCCGGACGACGGTGGAGACGGCCTTCTACGGCAACAACGTCCATCCCGTTACCACCCTGGCCGAGGCCTATGGGCTGGCGGAAAAGGCCCCGGGCACCGTCGTCCTGGATGGCATGCCCGTCTACAAGCCCGAGGCCATCGGCCTGCCCGAGGATGCCAAGGCCCTGCTGATGAACGATGGCGCCGTCTCGGGCCGCGCCGCCGCCGCCCGCCAGATCCTGGGCTGGCCCGGTGTGGACAAGAACGCCCTCTACAACAAGGTCGTGGAGGCCATCTACCAGACCCGCACCCGGCGGATGGTCACCGCGGAGACCGTCGTGGGCCTGGACGAGGACTTCATGGTGAAGGCCCGCCTGGTGATCCCGGAGGAGCACGCCAATATCCTCTACAGCTGGATGCTCAACTTCCAGTGGCTCGACGATGCCTATGCCGCCCGCTACGGGAGGTCCAAGCCCTACCCCGAGGGCGACATCATCGTCTTCTCCGATCCGGACTGGACCCATCCCGATCACCCCATGGGGCTCTCCTTCTTCGACAGCGAGCACAATACCCTGGCCCTCCTGGGCATGCGCTACTTCGGCGAGCACAAGAAGGGCACCCTCACCCTGGCTTGGCATCTCGCCGTGCGGCACGGCTACGCCTCCTGCCACGGCGGCCTGAAGCGCTACACCCTGCCGGGGCGGAAGAACTACGTGGCGGCGGTCTTCGGCCTCTCGGGTTCCGGCAAGAGCACCATCACCCACGCCCGGCACAACAACAAGTACGACATCACCGTGGTCCACGACGACGCCTTCATCATCAACGTGAAGGAGAAGTACTCCATTGCCCTGGAGCCCGCGTACTTCGACAAGACCCAGGACTACCCCATGGATTGCGAGGACAACAAGTTCATCCTCACGCTCCAGAACAACGGGGCCACCCGCTATGCGGATGGCAAGCTGCGGGTGGTGAGCGAGGATCTGCGCAACGGCAACGGCCGCGCCGTGAAGTCCAAGCTCTGGAGCCCCAACCGCGTGGACCGCATCGACGAGCCCATCAACGCCATCTTCTGGCTGATGAAGGACGAGACGCTGCCTCCCGTGCTGAAGCTGGAAGGCCCCAGCCTGGGGTCCGTCTTCGGTGCGACCCTGGCCACCAAGCGGACCTCCGCCGAGCGCCTCGCCCCCGGCGTCGACCCCAATGCGCTGGTAGTCGAGCCCTACGCCAACCCCTTCCGCACCTACAAGCTCGCCCTGGACTACGACCGCTTCAAGGCGCTCATCAATGATGGCGTGGCCTGCTACGTCCTGAATACAGGTTCCTTCATGGGCAAGAAGGTGCAGCCCGCCGATACGCTGGGCATCCTCGAGGCCATCGTGGAGGGCAAGGCGGAGTTCAAGGCCTGGAAGCCCTTCGCCGATCTCAAGATCCTGGACTGGCCCGGATTTCCCGCCGATCTATCGGACGCCACCTACCGCGCCGAGTTCAAGAAGCGCATGGCCGACCGCCTGGGTTTCGTGCAGAGCCGCGAAACCGAGCTGGGCGGATCCGATCAGCTGCCCGCCGATGCCCTGCAGGCCCTGCAGGACGTCCTGGTCCAGCTGGCATGAATTCCACGCCCTCCAAGGATCCCCTCCATGGCGTCACGCTGGAGATGATCCTCGTCCATCTCGTGGAGCGGCTCGGGTGGGAGGAGATGGGCCGCCTCATCGAGATCCGGTGCTTCACCTCGGACCCCAGCCTCAAGTCGAGCCTGGCCTTCCTCCGGAAGACCCCCTGGGCCCGGAAGAAGGTCGAGGCGCTCTACCTGGATTCGCTCCAGGGCCAGTGAGGGCTGGCCCTTTGAGGAGGGCCTCGCCATCCGGGGGCAACTGCCAGTGGATGCCCAACTCCCTGGCGACCCTGGGGGCCACGGCCGTGAGGGGGAGATCCGCCATCCTGCCCTTGCGTCCGGTGCCCAGTACCACAAGCCAGGTGGCCATGCCGGGGTCCTGGCCCCGGTAGGCATGAGCGCCCCTTCGCCCGGCGCGTTCGGAGGCCTCCTGCTCGGGGTTCAGGGCCTGGGAGAGCCAAGTGCCCGAAGGGGCCAGGAGGGTCAGGTCCCCGGTGCGCAGGCTGCCGGAAAGGCCGAAGGCGGCGGGCAGTTCGGATCGGGTCCAGACCCTGAGCCCCGCCCGCCGGAACCGGGCCTGGGCCACCAGCAAATCCGAAGGGCGGCCCAGATAGACATAGGCGCTTCCCCCGTGGGCCACCACCCTCCCGGGGAGGCCCTCCAGGAGACTGGGCAGGTGGATGCGCCGGGAGGTGGTGGCCATGCCGTGGTCCGCCAGGAGCCAGATCTGGAGGCCGGGATGGCGCGCCTGCTGCTGCCGAATCCAGGGGGCCATGCTGTCATCGATGGCTCGCAGCTTGGCCCCCACCTCCGCACTCAGGGGGCCGAAGCGATGTCCCTCGGCGTCGAGGCCGGAGAGGTAGGCCATCACCAGATCGGCGCCCTCGGCGAGAGCCCGGTCTGCGAAACCCAGGGCTCCGGCATCCGTGTAGCCCGGGCCGAAGGGCACCAGGCGCCAGGGGGATTCTCCATGCCAGGGGCCGTCCGCGCAGGGCCATCCCAAGACGGCAGCCTTGAGGCCGCTGCGGGTGGCGGCGATCCAGAGGGGTTCCCGCTCCAGATAGCGGGCGCTTGCACTGTGATCCACCCTGCCCAATGCGGGATCGAAGAAACCGTTGGCCACGATGCCGTGGTGGCCCGGCAGGCAGCCCGTGGCCAGGGTGGCGTGGCCATTGAAGGTGGTGGAGGGAAAGGGGGGCAGGCCCCGTCCCCGCAGCCCTTCCTGGGACAGGGTCCAGAGTCGGGGCATGGTCGAGGGACCGAAGCGGTCGGCCCCCAGGGCGTCAAAGCTGAGGATGAGGACGGGGCCCGCGTTCAGCAGGAGGGCCGCGCTCAGGAGGAGGAGGATTCGGAGAACGCGCATGGCTCGAGGGTGACCGCCTGCCAGGGAGGCAGCAAGGGCTGGGGCAAGGAGCGAAAGCCGCTGAAAACATTTTCCGGATCGCCCAAGCCTCGTGATCAGTGGCATCATGGCCCCATGACTCTCTGGTACTACGAACTCGAGACCCCCCTGGGACCCATGAAGGCAGCCTTCGACGAGCGGGGCCGCCTGCGCGAACTGGGCTTCGGCGGCCTCGATCCCCGGGCCACGGCCCCCCTGGCGCCCAAGTCCCAGCGGGAGGCCTACCGCTACCTGGTGAAGCAGCTGGAGGCCTACTTCATCATGAACCTCCGCACCTTCACGGTGCCGCTGGATCCCCAAGGCACCGAGTTCCAGAGGCGGGTGTGGGACGAGCTCATGCACATCCCCTACGGCGAGACCATCAGCTACCTCACCCTGGCCCGGCGCATCGGGGACGAGAACGCCGTCCGGGCTGTGGGGGCCGCCGTGGGAGCCAATCCCATCGCCATCCTGGTGCCCTGCCACCGGGTCATCGGCTCCGATGGGAATCTCACGGGCTATGCGGGCGGCCTGGACCGCAAGGAGGCCCTGCTCAAGCTGGAAGGGGCCCTCCAGACGCCACCGCCCCTGCCGTTCTGAAGCCCGGGGCCCGCGGCCTCCAATGTCAGCCCCGCAGGATCTCCCGTGTGCTCAGGCTGGAGGCCCCCAGGGCCAGGGTCATCGCTTCCACGGCCCGGTTCTGGTCGATGGTGTCGCCGCAGGTGAAGTAATCCAGCGCCGCAAAGCTATGTTCGGGCCAGGTGTGGATGGCCAGGTGGCTTTCGGAGACGATCACCACGCCGCTGATGCCCAGGGGCGCGAAGTGGTGGAAGGTCTGGGTGATGATGGTGGCGCCGCTGACCCGAGCGGCTTCCAGCATGGCCTCCCGCACACAGTCCAGGTCCGCGAGCCGTGAAGCGTCGCAGCCCCTCAGTTCGGCGAGCAGGTGGCGTCCGAGAATGTGCATGGGGAAAAGCTAGCAGGAATCAGCCGATCGTGCATTTCGAGTAGCGCAATCGGGCACTCCGGGCCGCAGGGCGTTCCAGTTCGGCGTTCGGCCGAGCCTGGCCCGCCCTGCTCTACGCCATCGCCTTCGGCGCTGGCTACCCGGAGGTGCACCTACACGCTGGGGCGCAGCAGGCCCACGAACTCCGCATGGGCCGTGAGCGGGAAGAGATCCAGCACGGCCAGGTGCTCCAGGTGCCACTCCGGCTCCAGCCGCTTCACGTCCCGGCAGAAGGCCGCGCCGTCGCAACCCACGAGCACCAATGTCCCGGCTCGGGCGGTCTTCAGCTTCTCGGAAAAGGCCGGGGAGAGGCCCACACGGGGGGGGTCCAGCAGAATCGTATCGCCGGGTTCCCCGAGGCCTTCGGTGATCCATTCCGAGGCGTCCTGGGCGTGGCATTCCGAAGCCATGTTCATGGCCTCGAGGTTCTTGCGGGCCCAGGTTACGGCATGGGGCTCGGATTCCACCAGCACGAAGCGCTGGAAACGCTCCCGCAGGAGGGCCGAGAAGAGCCCCACGCCGCCGTAGAGATCGAAGAGGGTGCCCCCTCGCAGATCCCAGCCCTCCAGCACCTGGCCGAAGGCGTCCATGGCCCACGGGCTGCAGACCTGGAAGAAGCCTCCCACCCGGTGCCGGAGCGCGGCGCCCCGGTGGGTGTGGAGCACGGCATCCTGGGAGACATGCCAGCCGTCCGGCTCCAGCTTCCAGGTCCGGCCGTCCTCCAGGCTGGCGTAGACCTCCCGGGCGGGTGTGCCCGTGGCCAGTTCCCAGCGCTGGGGGCGGGAGGGCAGGGCGCCCTCCTCCAGGGCCTCCAGCAGGTTCGGGATGGCGCTGGACAGCACCTGGGCGGCGGCGGGGCATTGGCGCACGGGGACGATGGAATGGCTGCGGCGGCGATGGAAGCCCAGCTGCCTCCCAGCCCAGTGCAGCTGGATCCGGTGGCGGCGTGCCTCTGCGGGGGCCGGACGCCAGTCCCAGGTCTCCAGCTCGGGCAGCTGACGACGCAGGAGATCCTCCACCATCAGGCGCTTGAGGTCGGCGGCATGATTTCCCGCTTCCTGGAGTTCGCATCCCCCGCAGAGTCTGGCCACCGGGCAGCCGGAGGGGCTGCGCCGGGGATCCTGGCTCACCCAGCGCAGGACATCGCCCTCGCCGTGCCGGGCCTTCCAGCGCACCTCCGCTTCGACTTCCTCTCCGGGGAAGAGCGCCAGGGGGGCGGAGAGCAGGATGAGGCGGCCGTCAGCCTCCCTGCCGACGCCCAGGCCACCCCAGGCGAGGCGCTCCACTTTCCCGATCCATCTCACCTTCGGGGTCGCGGAGGTTGGATAGACTGATTTTCGTTCCTTCATCCCCGGTCTGGAGCCGACCTTGCGTTTCACTGTCGCCCTCCCTCTATGTCACCGTAGCAGCCTCGAGGCCCACCTGGGCAGGGAGCTGGTGCGGGATCTCCGCTGGGTGGACGTGCCGCCGGCGGAAGTCGTGCTGGGCATGGAGGGGGAGGGCGAACTGGCCTCCTGCGCCACCTGGCCCGGTGAGGAGGGCGCCCGGGCGCTCCTGGAGGCTGGATTCCAGCGGCTCAAGGACCGCCGGGACATGGAGCGGCTCCACGAGGTGGGGCGGGCCCTGGCCTCGGAACAGGACCTGAACCGCTTGCTGGATCTGATCCTGGTGCAGGCCCGGCAGCTGCTCTCCGCCGAAGCGGGCTCCATCTACCTGGTGGTGGGCGAAGGTGAGGGGCGAGAGCTCCTCTTCGCCCACACCCAGAATGCCCGGCAGAGCCTCCCCTACCACCGGTTCCGCCTGCCCATCTCGGTAGCCTCCATGGCGGGCTTCGTGGCCGCCACCGGGGAGTGCCTCAATATCGAGGATGTCTATGCCATCCCCGGGGACGCCCCTTACCAGTTCAACGACAGTTTCGATCGCCAGGCGGGCTACCGGACCACCTCCATGCTTTCCGTGCCGCTCCAGGACACGGAAGGGGAGATTCTCGGCGTCCTGCAGCTCATCAATCGCCTGGGGGAGGACGAGGAGGACCGTCCCGTCGTCCCCTTTCGAGCCAAGCACATCCGGCTGGCCCAGAGCCTGGCGGGCCAGGCCGGGGTCGCCGTCCGCAACGCCCAGCTGCGCCACGAGATTGAGAACCTCTTCGAGAGCTTCGTGAACGCCTCCGTGCTCGCCATCGAACAGCGCGATCCCGTCACCAGCGGCCATTCTGGTCGCGTGGCCACCCTCACGGTGGGACTGGCGGAAGCCGTCAACGCCATGGCGGAGGGTCCCTATGGGAGCGTGGTCTTCACCGACCGCCAGCTCCGGGAGATCCGCTACGCGAGCCTCCTCCACGACTTCGGGAAGGTGGGCGTGCGGGAGCAGGTGCTCGTGAAGGCCAAGAAGCTGGAGCCGCCCCGCCTGGAACTGGTGCTCCAGCGCATCCGCCAGCGGCAGGAGGAGCGGACCCGCCAGCAGCTCCAGCGGGACTGGGAGCTGGGCCGACCCTTCGAGGCCGAGCGCTGGCAGCAACTGCTCCGGGAGATCCAGGAGGAGGCCGATCACCTCATCGCGCTGGTGGTGCAGGCCAACGAGCCCACGGTGCTGCCCCAGGAGGTCCTGGGCGATCTGGAGCGGCTGGCGGGGCTGGACTACGTCCACTGGAACGGCCAGTGCGAAGCCGTCACCACCGAGGGCGATCTGGCGGCCCTGCGCATTCCCAAGGGCAGCCTCTCGGAGGGAGAGCGCCAGGAGATCGAGAGTCACGTCACCCACACCTTCCAGTTCCTCAGTCAGATTCCCTGGACCCGGGATCTGGCCGCCGTGCCCGAGATCGCCTTCGCTCACCACGAGCGCCTGAACGGCCGCGGCTACCCGCGCGGGCTGAACGCGCCCGAGATCCCCCTGCAAAGCAGGGCCATGGCCATCGCCGACGTGTTCGATGCGCTCACGGCCCAGGACCGTCCCTACAAGGCGGCTGTGCCTCTCGAGCGCAGTCTGGGGATCCTGGAGGCCGACGCCCGAGCGGGGCATCTGGATCCCGATCTGTTGCGGCTCTTCCTCGACGCCAAGGTGTACGAGCTCACGGCGCGGACCTAGAGCTGAGGGACAAGTGGGCGCGGCTGTGAGACAATGACCGTTCTGGAGTTTTTTCATGCCCGATAAAAGCGCAAAGATCATTGATATCCAGGGGATCATGGATCTTCTTCCCCATCGCTATCCCATCCTGCTGGTGGACCGGGTGACGGATTACGAAGAGGGCCAGTGGATCCGCGGGATCAAGAACATCAGCATGGGCGACCCCATCTTCCAGGGGCACTTCCCCAAGCAGCCCGTGTTCCCCGGCGTGCTCATCATCGAGGCCATGGCCCAGACCGGCGGCTGCCTGATTATGCAGCAGTTCCCGGATCGGGCGAAAAAGGTCATCTACTTCATGGCCATCGATGGCGTGAAGTTCCGCAAGCCCGTGGTGCCTGGCGACCAGCTGGTGATGGAGGTCAAGGTGATCCACAACAAGGGCAAGATCTGCAAGATGCGGGGCGAGGCCTTCGTGGATGGCCAGCGGGTGGCCGAGGCCGAATTCATGTCCATGCTCATCGATCTCCCGGAGGGGAAATAACCATGGCCGCCGAGATCCATCCTTCCTCCATCATCAGTCCGGACGCCCAGATTGCCGATGGCGCGATCATCGGGCCCTTCTGCGTGGTGGAGGGCAACGCCAGGATCGGGGCCCGCACCTTCCTGCGCAGCCATGTGGTCATCGGCCCCCACACCGAGCTCGGCGAGGACAACGAGGTCTACCCCCACGCCACCATCGGCATGGGCCCCCAGGACCTGAAGTTCAAGGGCGCCCCCACGCGCCTGGTGATCGGCCACCGCAACGTATTCCGCGAGGGCTGCACCATGCACCGCGGGACCGAGGGGGGCGGCGGCATCACCACCATCGCCGACGAGAACTTCTTCATGACCGCTTCCCATGTGGCCCACGACTGCCACGTGGGCAGCCGCAACATCTTCGCCAACAGCGGCACCCTGGCCGGGCACGTGGAACTGGGGGACGGCTGCACGGTGGGGGCCTTCTCGGCCATCCACCAGTTCTGCCGGGTGGGGGACCACGCCTTCATGGGAGGGTTCACCGTGGCCACTCTGGATGTGCTGCCCTTCATGAAGACCGTGGGGGCCCGGGACACCAAGAGCTACGGCGTGAACGCCATCGGATTGCGCCGCAAGGGCTTTCCCGAGGAGGTGGTCGCGGGCCTCATGAAGGCTCATCGCATCCTCTTCCACACCAGCCAGCTCAAGGAAGATGCCCTCAGGCAGACGGAAGCCGAACTGGGGCATATTGCGGAGGTCGCCTACCTGGTGCGCTTCATCCGCGAGGCCAAGCGGGGCATCCATCGCGGCTAGGGCCGTGGGGCAGACGCCAGTTCGCATTTATTAATTTTTTTAATTCTCGACCAGCCGTGTTTCACCATCATCAATACTGTTTCCCGGTTTTTATCCCCTTCATTCCTGTTTGAATCTTTTTTCTTTGGAAAAAATAAACAGGGATGAAGGGGATGGAAATTGAATAAGGTTGGCCCGAATCTCTTCGCATTGGGTATACCCGATGCAAAGGGACTGATGGATTCAGTCAATCCGGAATTTGTAAAATAATTCATTGCTACTGTCACCAGGACTCGACCATGACCTCGCCCAAGCGTTTCGCCACCATCGCCCTCGTGGGCATCCCCAATTCGGGCAAGTCCACCCTGCTCAACGCCCTCGTGGGCGAGAAACTGGCGGCCGTGAGCCAGACCCCCCAGACCACGCGCGGGAAGATCCTCGGTGTGGTGAATCGGGGCGATGTGCAGTTCGCCTTCCTGGATACGCCGGGCATCCATCAGCCCCAGCACGCCCTCAATCAGCGGATGCTCCACCATGTGGAACTGGCCCTCTCCGAGGCCGATCTCCTGGTGTGGGTGGTGGACGCCGACGGCTTCCTGGGACCCGGCGAGCGCGAACTGGCCAAGCGCCTGAAGACCGCCCGACAGCCGGTCTACCTGGTCCTCAACAAGCTCGATCTGCTCTCCAAGGGGCGGATGCTGGAGAAGATCGTCGCGTACAAGGACCTGATGGAATACCGGGAGCTCATCCCCCTCAGCGCCAAGCTGGGGCAGAACCTGGAACCCCTCTGGTCGGTGCTCGAGCGGGATGCTCCCGAGGCCCCATGGGTCTACGACGGGGATACCTTCACGGACCAGACCGAGCGGGGCATGGCCGCGGAATTCATCCGGGAGAAGGTGCTCCGCAAGACCCGGGAGGAGGTCCCCCACGGCGTGGCCATCGTCATCCGGCGCTGGATCGAGGCGGGCCAGGACGATTTTCCCGAAGACCTCGCCGAGAACGGCGCCTACCTCGAGGTGGAGATCCTCGTGGACCGGGACAGCCACCGGAAGATCCTCCTGGGCTCGGGTGGCGAGAAGATCCGGGATATCCGCCAGAGCGCCCAGCGGGAGCTCAAGAAGCTCCTCCAGCGGCCGGTGCGCCTCGATCTCCACGTGAAGGTCGAAGAAGGCTGGCGGGACCGCCCCGACAAGCTCGATCAGCTGAGCCTCTGAAGCCGGTTCACGCGTCTGCAGCGGCGAAAAGAAGAACCACAGAGGTCACGGAGGGAAGATGGAGAGGGCACAGAGGAAAGACGTGCCTCCATGTCTCCTGCGTTTCTCTGCGGCCCCAGGTCCATCCTTGAACTGATTCTTGGGAAATGCAATATCAGCGAAGCCTTCCTGGGAGGGCGCAAGGGCCCGCCAGGGAGCTCATGCCCTCATTTCCTGGGGGGATTGGTCCCGGAGGCTTCAAAAGGATCCTTGATGTGAATGCTTGAGAATTGTCGGGAACTTTTCACCAAAAGGAAACTTGGCCTTCGGCTGCTCTGGTGCCAAGCTGGGACCCGACACCTAAATTTTATACTGCACGCAGGACAAAAAATTCCTCTGCCCTGCTCACCGTGGTCCCCTTTCCAACAACACTTCAGGAGGGCTCATGCCTCTGGCAGCTTCACGCTTCTCTCGTCTATTGCCCCTCATCGTGGCCAGCGCGGTCCCGATCCTGGCCCAGGGCGTCTCGGCCCAGCTCTCCGGATTCGTGCTGACCAAGGACGGCTCGCCCGTCGCCGGCGCCGCCATCGTGGTCCGCAACACGGAAACGGGGTTCTCCCGCGTGGTGACCACCGATGCCAGGGGGCGCTACCTCGCCTCCATCCTGCCCGTGGGCCCCTATTCCGTCACCGTCACCAAGGAGGGCTTCCAGACCGCCTCCGGCCTGAAGGTGAACCTGAACCTCGGGGACGCCGCGCCCCTGAACATCCGGTTGGCCGCCGTGGCTGGCGCGACCGTGGAAGTGGTGGCGAGCACGGTCATGCAGGTGGATTCCGAGCGGGCCAGCACCGCAACCTTCGTGAGCCCGGATGCCCTGGCGAACCTGCCCATCCTCAACCGCAGCTTCACCTCCCTGGCGACCCTCACTCCCCAGGTGACCGTGGATAGCCAGCGGGGCAACCTGGCCATCGGGGGCCAGCGGGGCATCAATACGTCCATCAACATCGACGGGGGCGACACCAACGAGCCCTTCTTCGGCGGGGCCATGGGCGCCGCCGAGGGCAAGACCCCCTTCACCATCTCCATCGAAGCCATCCGCGAGTACCAGGTGGTGACCGATGGCGCCAGCGCCGAGTTCGGCCGCATGGGTGGCGGCTACCTGAACGCCATCACCAAGAACGGCACCAACGAACTGGCGGGCAGCCTCTTCTACTACAAGCGCCCCCAGAGCCTCGTGGCCCGGCAGCCGAACCTGAACAATAAACCTGATTCCAACAAGGTGGGGGACTTCAAGCAGGACCAGTTCGGCTTCTCCGTGGGCGGCCCCATCATCCCGGACAAGCTCTTCTACTTCGTCGCCTACGATGGCCAGCGGCGAACGGATCCCGTCAATTTCATTTTCGGCGGGGCATCCGCGGTTACCCTTGATTCCACCCTCTACCCCAAGGACGCCGCCCTGATTTCCCGGGGCCGCAGCTACGATCCCAAGGCCGATTCCGATACCTTCTTCGCCCGTTTCGACTGGAACCTGAGCGTCGATCACCAGATCCAGTTCCGCATCAACCGTTCGGACTTCAAGGGCGATGCCTACACCGCCGGGGGCGGCTACCTCAATACCTACGAAAACAGCATCTCCGATGACATCAAGACCCTCAGCCTCGTGGGCCAGTGGAACTGGATGATCAACGCCAATTTGCTCAATGAAGTCCGCTTCAACTACGGCAAGGATGAGATGCCTCGCAAGACCCGGGCCAGCATTCCCCAGGTCGATATCAAAAACGTTGGGACCTACGGTGCCAATCAGTACCCCCGCGACTACGAGACCAAGCGCCTCCAGCTCACGGAATCCCTCTCCTACGTCACACCCGTCTTCCAAATCAAGGGCGGTTTCGATATCAATCGCATCAGCGTCGCTGAGACCTTCTCCTCCACCTGGCAGGGGGCCTACTACTTCAGCAGCCTCGCCAATTTCCGCGCCGGGAACTGGTCCGACTACACCCAGCGCTTCAGCATGACGCCCGGCCTCAGCGGCTGGGAGGCGGGGAAATTCGATGCTACCGAGGACCAGATCGCGGCCTACATCCAGGGCGACGTGCGGCTCGGCAACGATGTGAAGGTGGGCCTTGGAATCCGCTGGGATCGCCAGACCCATCCCGACTTCCCCATCGCCGATTTCAGCAATCCCATGGCCACGAGCATGCCCCTCACGGCCAAGGTCCCTACGGATAACCAATTCAGCCCGCGCCTGAGCTTCACCTGGACGCCCTCCTTCGATCGGGCCACGGTGGTTCGTGGCAGTCTGGGGCGCTATGTCAGCACCACGCCTTCGGTCTTCCTCTACCAGGTCTACACACTCAATGGCGCGCGGATGGCATCCATTAAATACACTGCCGCCGCTGGATCTCTCATTCGGGGCGCGCTTTGGGATGCGAACAATCCCTACGCTTTCCCGGACTACGCCACTGCCCTAAGCGCCGGCGGTGCGGCTGCCACGTCCGACATCTTCAGCTTCGCCCCCAATTTCAAGAACCCCCGGACGGATCGCGCCAATGTCCAGGTGGAGCGGGGCTTCGAATCCGGCTGGGTCTTCGGCCTCTCCGGCGCCTACGCCAAGAGTACCCAGCTTCAGCGCTTGACCGATTTGAACCTCGGCCAGCCCACACTGGTTTCCGGCCGATATATCTTCCCCTCGGCTATCGTGGCTCCAGCAACTACTCCTTCACCTCTTCGCCCCAATGCAAATTTCGCCCGCCTTGGACTCTATGTTTCCGATGCCGAGGGGATCTATCACGCCTACACGGTCAGCGCCAAGTACCAAAAGGATGGCAGCCCCTTCTTCGCGCAGGTGTTCTACACCTATGCCATCGACAAGGACAACGATTCCAACGAGCGCAATTTCTCCGGTTACTCCCAGCAGAACACCCAGCGGCTCGGGGACGACTGGAGCTACAGCGACCGGGATCGGCGCCATGTCCTCACGGGGGCCTTCAGCTACCATGAGCGGAGCTGGACGGGCATCCAGGTGGGCTTCTCCTTCCGCTACCTCAGCGGCACGCCTTACTCCATGAACTATGGTACCGATCTGAACTATGATGGCGCCAAGAACGACCGTCTCTTCGTCGCCGGAATGGACACGGGCCGTAACAGCGTGCGCAAGTCCTCCAACACCACCTTGGACATGAAGCTGAGCCGGGATTTCCGCCTCTACAAGAAGGTCAGGCTGGCCATCTCCGCCGACGTGTTCAACATCCTGAACCGTCACGATCAGTTCCTGTACCAGAAGGTGGATTCCTCCAGCTCGGACGCCGTCCCGGTCATCTCGGTCAGCAACGATGTGGTGGGTTCCGCCCGTCAGGTCCAGCTGGGCGCCAGGCTTTCCTTCTAGACTCTAGTCACTGCGGTTCCACGAAAAGGCCCCGGATCTCCGGGGCCTTTTCATGTCTCCAGAACCATCAGGGCAGGTAGGCCCCCTGGGGCTGTGTCATGCCGCTGGTGTGCCAATCCTGGGTGGCGCCTTCGGCGGCCCTGAGGTGATCCAGAGCCTGGGAGAGGTTCTCGCCGCCGGGCACGACGGGGACGCCCAGCTGTGCCTGGAGCTGGGCCAGTGTCATGTCGTCCAGGAACATGGTCTCCGGGCGGACCTCCTCGGCGCCCAGCAGGGTGTACTGGTCCGTGGGGCCCATGTGGGTGCGCAGCGACGAGCTGGGAATCATCACGGCGTCCACCCAGTCCGGAGCGCCGCCGTGGGCCTCCCGGTCGGCGTGGGCGGCATACAGCAAATCCTTGCCGCAGAGCAGACCGGCCACCGTCACCGTGGAACCGAAGGAGAAGTTCTGGGCCGCTAAAGCCCTCAGCTGGCTGCCGGTGCGGCGGTTCAGATCGGCGAAGGTCCGGTTCAAGGTGGGGGCGAAGCTAGCCCCCGTGAGCGCCAGCACGCGTCGACCCTTGAAGCCACTGGCCTTGGGGCTGCGCAGGAAGCGCCCGGAATGCTCCAGGAAGCGCCGCACCAGCCCGACGCCGTTCTCCAGCTGGGCCCAGCTCCGGGAGTAGAAGTTGCGCCCGGGAACGGGAACACCCCCGCGGGTGAACCATTCGTCTGCCAGCAGGAGCCAGGGCTCGCCTTCGTTTTCGATGGAAGCCTGCCGCACGCGGGGCACCCAGGTCTTCACCCAGGCCTTGGCGAACTCCGGATCCACATCGGGGATCTGGGGAAGGCCCTCACGGTGGGCTGTGAGGCCCACGGGCACGCAGGAGAGCGAGAGCACGCCGCCCTTGCCCGCCCAGGGGCCGCTGGTCTGGAAGGAACGCCGCTCCCAGAGCTCCTTCACCGTCTTCTCCCAGATGGCGCCGTCGTTCAGGCCCGGCACGAGCACGGCCTGCGTGTGCACGTGGACGCCGCCCTCCAGGAGGCGGTCGATCTTGCGCAGGATGTTGCCTTCCCTTGGATTGCCCACGATCTTCACCCGGATTTCGGGGTCCGTGGCGTGGACGGAGACATGGATGGGGCTCAGGCGCTCGCGGATGATGCGGTCCAGTTCTGCGTCGTCGCTGGAGCTGAGTGTGCTGAAGTGCCCGTAGAGGAAGGACAGGCGGATATCCTCGTCCTTCAGGTAGAGGGACTTGCGGAAGCCCTTGGGCATCTGGTGGACGAAGCAGAAGACGCAGTTCTGCTTGCAGACCTTCACGTCATCCTGGGCCAGGTCCAGGCCCAGCCCGTCGCCGCCGTTCTCCACGAGAACCGTCGTGGTCTTCCCGCCGGGCGTCTGGAAGCGGACTTCGGTTTCGTCCTCGGCGCTCACCAGGAACTGGTAGCTGAGCTGGTCCAGGACGGGCTCGCCGTTGATCTGGAGGATCCAGTCGCCGGGGCGGATCCCGGCCCTTTCCGCGTGACTCTCGGGTTCGACCGAGATGACTTGAACGCCCTTCTGCTTCATTGCGACTCCGATCTACCAGTGTCCGTGGCCCGCCCTCGGCCCACAAGCCTTAGGAAGTTTCTGGAATATGCACCATTGGGCCGAATATTCACCAAAATATTGCATAATGTTTCCTCCGAGGGGGCTTCATGGCGGTCGATACCCAGCACCGTTTTCGCGAACTGGCCAGGCTGGTGGGCAATACGCCCCTGCTGGCCATCGAGTTCAACTTCCGGGGCAGCCAGCGGCGGATCTTCGCCAAGGCCGAGAACTTCAACTTCACGGGCAGCATCAAGGACCGCATGGCCCTCCACATCCTCCGCACGGCCCGGGAGAGCGGCCAGCTCAAGGCCGGGGCGCCGATCGCAGAAGCCACCAGCGGGAACACGGGCATCGCCTTTGCCGCCCTGGGCCGGGCCCTGGGTCACCCGGTCACGATCTTCATGCCCGACTGGATGAGCCAGGAGCGCAAGGATCTCATCCGCTCCTTCGGCGCCGAGATCCGGCTGGTGAGCGCCCTGGAGGGCGGCTTCCTGGGCTCCATCCAGATGAGCGAGGCCTGGGCGGCCCGCACCCCGGACGGCTTCCTCCCCTGCCAGTTCACCAACGAGGCCAACGTGGAGGCCCATCGCCTCAGCACGGGCCCCGAAATCTGGAGCCAGCTCCAGGCCAGGGGCCTCAGGCCCGACGCCTTCACAGCCGGCGTGGGCACGGGGGGCACGGTGATGGGCGTGGGGCGCTTCCTCAAGGAGCAGGATCCGAGCGTGAAGATCCACCCCATGGAGCCGGCCAATTCACCCACCCTACGCACGGGTTGCAAGCTCGGCAAGCATCGGATCCAGGGCATCTCCGACGAGTTCATCCCCGCCATCGTGAAGCTTTCCCAGCTCGACGAGATCATCAGCGTGGATGACGGCGACGCCATCCTCATGGCCCAGAAGCTGGCTCGCCTGGGCCTGGGGGTGGGCATCAGTTCCGGGGCGAACTTCCTGGCCGCCCTCATGGCCCAGGAGAAGTTGGGCCCCCACGCGGTCGTGGTGACGGTCTTTTGCGATGACAACAAGAAGTACCTCAGCACGGATCTGATGCGGGAGGAGCCCGTGAAGCCCGGCTTCCTGAGCACAGAGATCGAACTGGTGGGCTTCGATTCGGCCAACCGCGTCTGCAATCTCTGCCAGCCGGATGAGGCGGCGGCGGGTTGCCCGGGCTGCTGAACCCGATTGTGCACTTTTGAGTAGCCGACCGCCGTCAGGCGGGCGGCGCGGCACAGGCTTGGGCGAAGCCCAAACTGTGC
>JAYSNJ010000099.1:0-26286 GCA_043723905.1 Holophagaceae bacterium | reverse complement strand
CCCAGCCAGTCAAGTGGCCACGGTTGCGCTGCCGACATCACGGCGGCCAGAGCCCGCAGGCGGAGAAGGCCGCCGAGGAGCGGGCGGCCGAGACGCGAGCCCGCAAGCAGCTCATCCAGATGGGAGTGCCGGTCGAGACGAGCCGCTCCGCGGAGGGGGCAGATGCCTGCCTGGTGCTCCTGAACCTGGATCTCGAGGCCCCCCACAGCCTGGACCTGGCCGGTGACATCTGGCGGGAGCTGGGTGAACCGCAGTTGGATCTCCTCGATCAGGAACCCCCCTCCATTCGCACCGAGAAACCGGGAATCGTCACCCTTCGCCTGCTGCCCGGCGCCAGCTTCTGCCTGGCCTCCAGCGCCTCCCCCCGGGGCCTTCATGGCGAAGCCTACCGCACCCGCCGGGCCCAATCCGCCTGGGCCTTCCGGCATCTCACCCAGATCAGGCCTGCGGAATCCCTGGGACCCGTGGATTGGCAGGACCTGGCCAGGATCGCAGGCCAGGATCCCCTCCGCTTCCTCGCCGCCCTGCCGAGGCTGGACGCTTCGAGGGCCTCGCAGGATCTCCTGGGAGCCCTGCGGGAGGCCCTTGCCCTGGATGGCTACGCGCCGGTGCTCCGCTGGAGCGCCCAGGATCTCAGCCGCATATTCCCCGTGCCTCCCGGTCACTGGCTCCTGGTGGAGGACCCCGCTCCCTTCGAGATCACCTTGCATCGGGCCAACAGGCGCGTCCTCCACCTGCGTTCCACCCCTTGGGAGGGGGGCCACATGGCGGCCGTCTTCCCCGCCGAACTGGAGGTGGACGGCGCCCATTCCCTGGACGCCGAACTGATCCTGGACCGGTTCACGGAACAGGGACGCCGAGCCACCGGGACCCTGCGCCTCCTGCCCGCAGATGCCACCTTCGAGCCCGGTGCCCCGAAGGGGCTGGCCCTGCTCACCAACGGACGCGGCGCCATGGCGCGGCTCCACTCGGACCTGGGCCACGTCGACTCCAAGTACGACTGCCTGCTGGGAGCGAACCTCCACCCCTCGGCCCCCTCGGACCGCCATGTCTTCGCCAAACGGGTGCGAGCCTGGGCGAATGCCGACGGGTTCATCACGGCACTGGATGGGAGGAATCTTCTGGAGTTCGAACCGGGCCCTCCGGCCCGCTGGGTCTTCCTGGCCAGCGCAGGGGATGGACGCGCCGTCGAGATCCACCTCCTGGCCGATCTGCTGCCGGGGCAGAACACCACCGTTCTCCGTTTTCTGAGGCCGGAGGGCCCGCCCCGGCAGGGCCGGGAACTGCCCCCAAATCGCACCGTCAGCCTCAGCCTGCGTGTGGACCTGGAGGATCGCGGCTACCACTCCGAGACCCGGGGCACACCCGAAACGGAATCCCATTTCATGGTCCACACCCGCACACTGGGGGGCCGCGCCGGATTCGCCTTCGAGCCCAGCCAGGAGCGCCACCTGCGGGTCTGGTCCTCCAGCGGCACCTACCAGGCGGGCCCCGAGTGGAGCCGGGATCTCAAACACACACGGGAGTCGACCCGGGGCATGATCGACCAGGGCGACGCCTGGAGCCCGGGCTGGTTCGAGGCCCCCCTCCCCGCCCGCGGAGCCGTCACCCTCGTGGCCTGCGGCGAGGCCCAAGACCCGCCCCCCGAGGCCCTTTCGCACATGGGACTCCCCCGGGACCTTCCATCGCGACCGGGGCCGGAGCCCGAGGATACCTTCGGGTCCCGCCTGCGGCTGGCTGCCTCGGATTTCCTCGCCCGGCGAGGGGAAGGTGCCACGGTGATCGCGGGCTATCCGTGGTTCCTGGACTGGGGCCGGGATACGCTCATCGCCTGCCGAGGCCTGCTGGCGAGCGGGTTCACCCAGGAAGTCCGCGAGATCCTCCTCACCTTCGCCCGTTTCGAGGTTCAAGGCACGCTGCCCAACATGCTCTCGGCGGATTCCACGGCGAACCGGGACACCTCGGACGCGCCCCTCTGGTTCGGTCTGGCCTGCGAGGAGGCCGCAGGCCGCCTCGGCCCGGAGTTCTACGAGACAAGCGTGGGAGACCGAAAACTGCGGGAGGTGCTGGCCTCCATCGCCTCGGGGTACCTGGCGGGCACCCCCAACGGCATCCGGGTGGACCCGGCCTCCGGCCTCGTCTGGAGCCCTTCCCACTTCACCTGGATGGATACCAACTACCCGGCCGGCACCCCCCGGGAAGGCTATCCCATCGAGATCCAGGCCCTCTGGATTCGCCTGCTGCACCAACTCGGGCGGCTCGACCCCTCAGGCCCCTGGCAGGCTCAGGCCGCGCGCGCCGAGGCCAGCCTCGAGCTCTTCTGGTGCGAGAGCCTCGGCTGCTGCCACGACACGCTCCGGGCCCCGGCTGGGCGCCCCGCCCTGGAAGCCACACCCGACGGGCATCTCCGCCCCAACCAGCTCTTCGCCGTGGCTCTTAGGCTGCTCTCCAGGGAGCGATCCGCGCGGGTGGTGGAGGCCTGCGCCCGGCATCTGCTGGTGCCCGGAGCCCTCCGCAGTCTCGCGCCCATCGCCGTGCTGGAGCCCCTGCCCATCCGGACTTCCGATGGCCGCCTCCTCAACAATCCCCTGCACCCCTACTGGGGCCGTTATGAGGGCGACGAGGACACGCGCCGCAAACCCGCCTACCACAATGGCACGGCCTGGAACTGGCTCCTGCCGGTGTTCTGCGAGGCTCTCGCAGAGGCCTATGATTTCAACCCCCAGGCCCTCAAGGCGGCGAAGGCCTACCTGGGCTCCTCGGAACGCCTGCTGCACGAGGGCTGCGTCGGCCATCTCCCCGAGATTATCGATGGGGATGCGCCTCACAGCCCGCGGGGTTGCGATGCCCAGGCCTGGTCCGTCACGGAAGCTTTGCGAGTGTGGCTCCTCCTTGTCGCTAAGATGAGGCAGACCAGCTCAGCCCTGCCGGAGTCCTGATGGCCCTTTCCCCCTTCCACAGCTTCGAGGCCGAGGCCTTCCTGCGGGGGGAGTGCCCAGACGCGGGGGCCTGGTTCGGACTGCAGTTGGTGCCCGGCGAGGGCCTCCGGCTCCGGGCCTTCCTGCCCAGGGCCACACGCGTCGAGCTGCTCGATGCAAAGACGGGAGAAACGCTTCTCGAACTGGGAATGGTGCATCCCGAGGGCATCTTCGAGGCCCATCTCCCCCGGCGGCGGAAGGTCTTCCCCTACCGATTCCGGGTCCACGGCTGGGGCGACCCGGTGGAACTCGTGGACCCCTACCGCTTCGGTCCGGTGCTCGGCGAACTGGATCACTACCTCCACGCCGAAGGCACGCTCCTGCGCTCCTATGAGCGGATGGGCGCCCATCCCGCCACCCGGGAGGAAGTGCAAGGCGCCGATTTCGCGGTGTGGGCCCCCAATGCCCGCCGCGTCAGCGTCGTGGGCCAATTCAACGGCTGGGACGGGCGGCGCCACATTCTCCGCCGCTGGTCCGATTCGGGCATCTGGGAGCTCTTCGTGCCCCATCTGAGGCCCGGGGATGTCTACAAATTCGAGATCATCGGCAAGGACGGAAAGCTCCTGCCCCTGAAATCCGATCCCTACGCCTTCCGGGGCGAGTACCCCCCTGGCTCCGCCTCCATCCTCACAGCCCCGGACGGGACGCCGTGGAAGGACGGCGCCTGGATGGCCGAGCGCGGAGACCGCAATCGCCACACCGCGCCCATAAGCATCTTCGAACTCCACCTGGGCTCCTGGAGACGGCGGGCCGACGGGGGATTCCTCTCTTACCGCGAACTGGCCGAGCAGCTGGTGCCCTACGTCAAGGATCTGGGGTTCACCCACGTCCAGTTCATGCCCGTGAGCGAACACCCTTTCTACGCCAGCTGGGGCTATCAGCCTCTGGGCCTCTTCGCACCCACGGCCCGCTACGGGAGTCCCGAGGACTTCAAGGCGCTGGTGGAGGCCCTCCATGTTGCCGGTCTCGGAGTGCTCCTCGACTGGGTCCCGGCCCACTTCCCCGAGGATGCCCACGGTCTCGGCTCCTTCGACGGCACCCATCTCTTCGAGCACGCCGACCCTCGCAAAGGCCGGCACATGGACTGGGGCACCCTGATCTACAATTTCGGGCGCCGGGAAGTTCAGAACTTCCTCATTGCCAACGCGCTCTTCTGGCTGGACCGCTTCCACATCGATGGCCTCCGGGTGGACGCCGTGGCCTCCATGCTCTACCTGGACTACAGCCGGAAGGCGGGCCAGTGGTTGCCCAACAAGAACGGGGGGCGAGAAAACCTCGAGGCCGTGGACTTCCTGCGCCGCCTCAACGAAACCGTCTATGGCCAGTTCCCCGACGCCCTCACCATCGCGGAGGAATCCACGGCCTGGCCCCAGGTCTCCCGGCCCACCTCGGGAGGGGGCCTGGGATTCGGGTTCAAGTGGAACATGGGCTGGATGAACGACACGCTGCGCTTCCTGGGGCGCAACATGCTCCACCGGAAATACCACCAGCAGGAGATCTCCTTCTCCATGCTCTACCAGGACAGCGAGAACTACGTGCTGCCCCTCTCCCACGACGAGGTCGTGCACGGGAAAAAATCCCTGCTCTGGCGCATGCCGGGATCGCGCTGGGAGCAGTTCGCCAATCTCCGGTTGCTCTTCGCCTTCCAGTGGGCGCACCCCGGCAAGAAACTGCTCTTCATGGGCTGCGAGTTCGGCCAGGACCACGAATGGGACCACAACAAGCCCCTGGACTGGCATCTGCTCGATTATGACGAGCACAGGGGCGTTCAGAACCTGGTCCGCGACCTGAACCACCTCTACCGCAGCCAGAGCGCCCTCTTCGAAAAGGACTGCGAGAAGGGCGGCCTCACCTGGATCGACGCCAACGACCGCAAGAATGCCGTGCTGTCGCTGCTGCGGTGGGGCTTCAGTCCCGGCGACCACATGGTCGTGGTCCTCAACCTCACGGCCCAGCCCCGCGAAGGATTCCGCATCGGCGTGCCCGGTCCCGGCCGCTACCTGGAGATCCTCAACAGCGATGCCACCCCGTACGGAGGCCAGAACATCGGCAACCTCGGCGGCGTTGTGGCGCAATCCGCGCCCATGCACGGTCACCCCTTCTCCGTGGTCCTCACCCTCCCCCCTCTGGGAGCCGTCTTCCTCAAACCCGCATCCCATTGAATATCAACCCGGTGGGGGAAGGGGTTCCCGCTCCCCCCCGCCAGGCGACTACCCAGGAGCCGAGCATGGAAACGCTGCAGCAGAAACTCCAGAAACTCACGCAGAATCTCTGGTGGACCTGGCGCCCGGAAGTCCGCGCCATCTTCCGGGATATCGACCTGCACCTGTATCACAAGGCCCACCGCAATCCCGTGCGAGTGCTCCGGGAGATCACGCCGGCCTTCCTGGAACAGCGGGCCGCCGAGGTCGATATCACCACCCGCACCGACCGGGCCCTGCGCCAGCTCAACGAGTACATGAACCCCATGACCACCTGGGGCCTGGTGCATGCGGGAACCCTGCAGAGTCGGCCCGTGGCCTATTTCTGCGCGGAGTTCGGCATCCACGAATGCCTGCCCATCTACTCGGGAGGCCTGGGCATCCTCGCGGGGGATCACCTGAAGGGGGCCTCGAACCTGGGCGTGCCCCTGGTGGGCGTGGGGCTCCTCTATCGCGAGGGCTACACCACCCAGCAGCTGGACGCCAGTTTCTGGCAGCACGACGTGACAGAGCCCTACGAGATCCAGGACCTACCCCTGGAAATGGCCCGGGACCTGAAGGGAATTCCGGTGCGCGTGAGCGTGGAGATGCCGGGCCGCCTCGTCTGGGCCAAGGTCTGGGAGACCAAAGTGGGCCGCATCCGCCTGATCCTCCTGGATACCCGGGACGACGCCAACAGCAAGGAGGACCAGAACCTCGCGGCCCGCCTCTATGGCGGAGACCAGCGCATGCGCATCCAGCAGGAGTTGCTCCTGGGCGTGGGCGGCAGCCGCGCCCTCCGGGCCCTGGGCATCACGGCCAGCGTCTATCACCTCAACGAGGGCCACAGCGCCTTCGCGATCCTGGAGCGGGCCCGGCACCGGGTCCAGCACGACGGCCTGGAGCCCAGGCAGGCCCTCAAGGAGAGCGCCCAGGCCACGGTCTTCACCACCCACACCCCCGTCGACGCCGGCCATGACCGCTTTCCTGTGGACCTGGCCGCGGAACACCTCGCCAGCCTCGCCGAGGGTCTCCAGCTGCCGCTGAAGGAGGTGATGGGCTTCGGACGCGTGAACCCCGCGGACGATTCCGCCCCCTTCATGCCCACCGTCCTGGCCCTGAAGCATTCCCGGAAGGCCAACGCCGTGAGCGCCCTTCACGGCAATGTGTCCCGCGCCATGTGGAACTGCCTTTGGCCGGATCGCAAGGAAGAAGACGTGCCCATCGGCCACGTCACCAACGGCGTTCACACGCACACTTGGCTGTCTTCCGAACTCAACCAGCTCTTCCAGACCCACCTGGGAGCCAACTGGCTCGACAGCATCGTTCGCCCCGAGCTGTGGACCAAGATCGAATTCATGGACAGCGCCGAGCTCTGGGAGATCAAGCAGACCCTGAAATCCCGGCTCATCCGCCTCATCCGGGAGCAGGGCGACCGGTTCCGGCTGCGCAACGACATGGCCCTCATCGAGCCCCCCCCCCTGGATCAGGAGGCCCTCACCATCGGCTTCGCCCGGCGCTTCGTGCCCTACAAGCGGCCCGACCTGCTCTTCCGGAACCTCGACCGCATCGCGGCCCTCGTCAACAACCCCCAGCGCCCCGTGAACCTCGTCTTCGCAGGTCGCGCCCACCCCGCGGACGGCCCCGGCAAGGCCCTCATCCAGCGGGTGGGACAGTTCACCGAGGATCCGAGGTTCAGCAACAGGGTGGCCTTCGTGGAGAACTACAACATCCATGTGGGGCGCAACCTCTACCAGGGGGTGGACGCCTGGCTCAACAACCCCCGCCGGCCCCTGGAGGCCTGCGGCACCAGCGGCATGAAGGTGGTGGCCAACGGCGGCCTCCACATCTCGGTCCTCGATGGCTGGTGGGCGGAGGCCTATGACGGCGAGAACGGCTTCGCCATCGGCAATGGCGAGATCCACGCCAACCAGGACATCCAGGACGAACGGGACTTCGAGGCCCTCCTCACCCTACTGGAGGAGACCATCGTGCCCATGTACTACGAGCGCGACGCCCAGGGCGTCCCTCGCCACTGGATGCAGCTTGTGAAGCGCAGCATCCGCACCCTGGCCTGGCGCTTCAACGCCGACCGCATGGTGATGGACTACGTCCGCAACTGCTACCTGCCCGCCGCCACCGCCAGTTCCTGCCAGATGCCATAGGCAGGTGCAACTCCCGGCAGCCGCCGACACAGGAGGCGGCTCGTAGCGCGAACCCAGCTCGGCCTGTCCCCGCAGGGGGTGCGACAGGGGCCGAACTGCCCCCGGGGTTTGCCCGATTGGAACCGCCTCATCGTGACGGGAACGTCCTCTATTTCGCCAGTTCCTGGTACAGCTCCGCGTAGCGCTTGGCTGAAGCCCGCCAGCTGAAGTCCTGCTGCATGGCGTGCTGCTGGATCCGACTCCAGTCCTTGGGAT
The DNA here is from genome assembly GCA_043723905.1 of Holophagaceae bacterium. Lineage (GTDB taxonomy): Bacteria > Acidobacteriota > Holophagae > Holophagales > Holophagaceae > JAYREN01. The sequence continues at coordinate 18,708 of JAYSNJ010000099.1, read as the reverse complement.
GGCGAGCGTAGAGTTCGCAGGCCCGGCTGATCGTCTCCCCCAGCACCCAGCCGTCTACCTGGTCGAAGGCGAAGCCCGTGGCGGTTCCATTGGCGAGGGTTTCGGGGTTCGCGTCCACCACCGTGTCCGCCAGCCCACCCGTGCGGCGCACGACCGGCAAAGCGCCGTACTTCAAGGCGTAGAGCTGGGTCAGCCCGCAGGGTTCGAAGCGACTGGGGACCAGGAGGGCATCGGCGCCCGCCAGGAGGCGGTGGGCCAGGGCCTCGTCGTAGCCGATCTTCACGGCGACCCGGCCGCGATGATGGCGGGCCGCCATCTTGAAGCCCTGTTCCAGCAGCGGGTCGCCTGAACCCAGGAGGGCCAGCTGGGCCCCCAGGGAAACCAGGTGCTCGACGTTGGCGAGGACCAGATCCAGCCCCTTCTGGGTGGCGAGGCGGCTGACAACAGTGAAGAGGGGGGCGTGGGATTCCTCCGACAGGTGCAGTTCCCGCTGCAGCAGGTTCTTGCAGACCTTCTTGCCCGAGGGGTGAAGGGCATCATAGTGGACGGGCACGAAGGGGCTGCCGGAAGGGCTCCAGACCTGTCCGTCCACGCCGTTCAGGATGCCCACCAGGTCCCTTTGGCGATGGACCAGCAGCCCCTCCAGCCCCTCGCCAAAGGCGGGTTCCTGGATCTCCCGGGCGTAGGTCGGGCTCACGGTAGTGATGCGATCGGCGAAGTGGAGCCCCCCCTTCAGGAAACTCAGATTCCCGTGGTACTCCACACCGGCCATCCGGAAGGCCTCGGGAGGAAGCCGGAGCTCCTCCAGGACCTTCTTGTCGTAGATGCCCTGGTAGGCCAGATTGTGGATCGTCATCACGGTGGCGGGGCGATCCCCGCCCCAGAGGGAGAGGTAGGCCGGAGCCAGGGCCGCCTGCCAGTCATGGCAATGGAGGATGCGCGGCCTCCACCCGTGGACATCACCATGCTGGGCGAGCCAGGCGGCCGCGAAGGACAGTGCGCCGAAACGCAGGCAGCTATCGCCGGTCTCCTCGTAGGGACCCCCCGGGCGATCGAAGAGGGCCGGAGCGTCCAGCAGATAGAGGGGCACCTCATCAGGCGTCCGGGCCAGGAGGAAGCGGGCGGGCCCCGTGCCCAGGAGATCCTCCAGGCCACCCACCGGTGCGGCGCCCGGGAAGGCGTTCCTCAGCGCCGGGTAGGCCGGCAGGAGCATCCGGGCGTGCACACCCACCGCCTGCTGGGCCGCGGGCAGCGCGCCCAGCACATCGCCCAAGCCCCCGACCTTCACCCAGGGATAGAGTTCCGCAGCCGTATGGAGGACTCGCATCCCCCTAGGATACCAAGCGATCCAGCATCCGCTGAGAGACCAGGGTCACACCGTTGGGGGTGCGGTAGAACCGCTCGGCATCCGCTTCGGGATCCTCCCCCACCACTAGGCCCGGTGGGACCTGGGTGCCCCGGGCGACGACCGCCCGCCGCAGCCGGGCATGGCCACCGATATTGGCCCCGGGCAGGACCACGGTCTCCTGGACATGGGCATGGGAATGGACCCGCACCCGGGAGAAGAGCAGGGACTGGTACACCGTGGCACCGGACACGATGCAGCCGCCGCTGAGGACGCTGCTGATGGCCAGACCGTTCCGGTGGGGGCCGCTGTGGACGAACTTGGCCCCGGGCAGCTGCTCCTGATGGGTGAAGATCGGCCAGTCGTCGTCGTAGAGGTTCAGGGCGGGGTCCACATAGGTGAGATCCATGTTGGCCTCCCAATATGCGTCGACCGTTCCGGCGTCCCGCCAGTAGGGAGCCTTGTCCAGATTGGGGATGCAGCTCTTCTCGAAGCGGTGGGCGCAGACTTTGGCCTTGTCGAGCAGATAGGGGATCAGATCCTTGCCAAAGTCGTGAGTGGAGAGGGGATCCTCCGCGTCCCGCAGGAGTTCGCGGAAGAGGAAGTCCGCCTTGAAGAGGTAGATGCCCATGGAGGCCAGGCAGACCCCGGGCTTCCCGGGGATGCACGGGGGATCCTCTGGCTTCTCCACGAAACCCACGATCCTTCCTTCCGTGTCCACGTGCGCCACACCGAATTCCCTGGCCTGGGCCTGGGGGACCTCCAGGCAGGCCACGGTCATATCCGCTTCCAGACTGAGGTGATCCTCCAGGAACATGCGGTAGTCCATCTTGTAGACATGGTCCCCCGCCAGGATCAGCACATTCTCGGGATCATGGGACCGGATATTGGGGATGTTCTGAAAGACGGCGTCCGCCGTGCCGCTGTACCACACGTCCCGCTCATGGCTCTGCTGGGCGGGGAGAGGGTGGACGAACTCGTCCAGAATGGCGGGGAGGAAGGACCAGCCGTACTGAAGATGCTCCAGCAGGTGATGGGAGTTGTACTGGGTGAGCACTACGATCCGGCGGAAGGCCGAGTTCACGCAGTTCGAGAGGGCGAAATCGATGATCCGGTACTTGCCGCCGAAATCCAGGCCGGGCTTGGAGAGCTCCCGGGTGAGATCCATGAGCCGGGAACCCCTGCCCCCGGCGAGGATCACAGCCACCGTTTGCTTCGGGGCATGGCAGATATCCCGGGCCGAAAGCTGCATCAGAACTCCTGTGGGAGGGACTGAGGCGGCAAGGCTACCCGACCTCCCATACAAAAGTCATCGGGAAACTGGATTATGAGCATGAATTTTCACAGATGCAGCCAGAACCTCCCGCCATCGGCACCCTGGCCCGGTCCGGGACGGTCCGGGCCCGAAGCGCCTCCCTCGGCCGTTTCATTGAGAGGATCGGCCCCGTCTCCCGGTAGGATGAACGAGTCCCTTCTTTCCTGGATTTCCATGCGCTTTCTCCACACCTCCGACTGGCATCTGGGCAAGACCCTCTGCAACGCCAACCTGCTCGAAGACCAGGCCCATGCCCTGGAACAGGCCATCGCCATGATCCGGGACACCAAGCCCGAAGCCTTCGTGATCGCGGGGGATGTCTACGACCGGGCGGTGCCCCCCAAGGAGGCCGTGACCCTTCTGAACGAATTCCTGGGCAGGGTCGTCGGCGACCTCAAGGTGCCCGTGCTGATGATCGCGGGGAACCACGACAGCCCCGAGCGGCTGGGCTTTGCGGCGGATTTCCTCCAGGCCCAGGGTCTGCACGTGGCGGGCCTACCGGCTCCGGAACCTGAGCCCGTGCTGATCGGCGACGCCGCCTTCCATCTGATGCCCTACGCCGACCCCGCCAGCGCGCGCTACGCCCTGAAAGACGAGAAGATCCGCACCCATCAGGATGTCCTCACGGCCCAGCTGTCCCGGGCCTGGGCCCGGCATCCCCAGACCCGGCGTTTCATCGTCGTGGCCCACGCCTTCGTGGCCGGTGGCCTCACGTCCGAATCGGAACTGGGCCTCGATGTGGGCGGCAGCGGCGAGGTGGACCCTCGGCTCTTCGAGCCCGCCGACTATGCGGCCCTGGGCCACCTCCACCGTCCTCAGGATGCGGGCTTTTCCCATGTGCGCTATTCGGGCAGCCTCCTCAAGTATTCCGCCTCCGAGGCCAGCTACCTTAAGGCCATCACGCTGGTGGAACTGCCCGCCAAGGGCAAGGCCCGCACGGAGCCCCTGCCCTTCACGCCCCGGCGGGATCTCCGCAAGCTCCGGGGCTCCTTTGAGGAACTGCTGCGCGAATCCACGGAGAACCGGGAGGACTACCTTTTCGTGGAGCTCACGGACCCGGGCCCCGTGCTCGACCCCATGGCCCGCCTGCGGCGCATCTACCCCAACATCCTGGGCATCCAGACGGGGCTCGACCGCACTCCCGAGGAGGGCGGCGCCCTGCGCACCGATCCCCGCAACCTCGATCCCGAGAGCCTCTTCAAGGCATTCATCAAGGAGAGCACAGGCCTTGATCTCAGCGCCGAGGAGCTGATCGTCTTCCAGGAAGTGGCTGGGAAAGCGCTGCTGACAGGAGATCGGCCTTGAGCGCGAAGCGGGGGATTCCCTCCTCGCCGGGTGTGTGCTGCGCAGGAATGCCCCGCATGAGCCCGGAGCAGGAGCAGAGGCTCCATCTCCGCGAGCCTCGGCGAGCGGGAGGGCGCACTGCGCCCGATAGGTGGAGGGCCACTTTACCGAAGGCAAAGCCCGCAGGGTGCCGCGCAGGAGGCGCGGCATGAAGCCCCTCCGCCTCGTCCTCCAGGCCTTCGGTCCCTATGCGGGTCGCCAGGAACTGGATTTCGCCGACCTCGATGGCCATGATTTCTTCCTCATCCACGGCCCCACAGGCGCGGGCAAGACCAGCATCCTGGATGGCCTCAGCTACGCCCTCTACGGCGAGACCAGCGGCGGCCTCCGGGAGGCCAGGGACATGCGCAGCCACTTCGCGGATCCCGCCCTGGAGACCCGGGTGCGCTTCGAGTTCCAGCTGGGAGAGCACATCTACCGGGTGGATCGCTGCCCGGAACAGATGGTCCCCAAACAGCGCGGGGGAGGCCAGAAGAAGCAGACCTACACCGCCAACCTCTGGGTCATGGAAGCGGGTGAGGCCACCCCCCTCGCCACGGAGAAGCCCACGGCGGTGGATGCCCGGGTGATCGAGCTCATGGGCTTCAAGGCCAGCCAGTTCCGCCAGGTGGTGCTCCTGCCCCAGGGCCGTTTCCAGGAATTCATGCTGGCGGGGTCCGCGGAGCGCCAGGCCATCCTCCAGGTACTCTTCCAGACCGAGCGCTACGCCCGCATCGCCCAGGCCCTCTCCGACGAGGAAAAGGGCCTCAAGGAGGCCATGCGCGCCACTCTGGCCGAATCCCGACAACTCCTGGAACAGGTGGGGGTGGAATCCGTGGAGGACCTCCCCGGCCTCATCAAGGAATCCGAACACCGCGGAGGCCTGCTCAAGCGCGAACAGGAGCAAGGCATGGAAGCCGCCGCAGCCGCGGCCGGGGCCCTCCAGGAGGGCCTTCGCGCCTCCGCCCTGGTGAAAGAGCAGGAGGCCGCCATCGCGGAACGGGAGGAACTCGGAGCCCGGGTCCAGGTGATGGAAGTGCGTCGGACCGAGCTGGAGCGGGCCCGGCGGGCCGAATCCATCCTGCCCGCCGCCCGCCGCTTGCAGGAGGCCCTGGACCGCAGCCGGGATCTGCGAGACGAGGAAAGCCGCCTCCATGAGGTCTCCGAGGTCGGGGCCAAGGCCTTCGCCCTCGCGACAGAAATCCTCGCCGGAGCCGAAGGCCAGGAGATCCGGAGAGAGGAACTGCGGCGCAGCATCGCCCGGCTGAAGGAACTGGAACCCAAGCTCGCGGCCCTGGAGGAATCCCGCAGGGAGGTCCGGGCCACCGCCCTGGAGCGAGGCCGCCTGGAGGACGAGGTCTCCGAACATCGGCGCCTGGCCGACCGTGCGGGAGAGGCGCTCTCCAAGCTCCAGGAGCAGCTCCAGGAACTCCGGGCCCAGGCGGCCCAGGCGGATGCCCGGGAACATCTGCTCTACCTCGTCAAGAAGCAGCGGGGCCAGCGCGATGAGCTGGAGCGCTACTGGATGCAGGCCAGGGACGCCAAGGCCGTGCTCGAGGATGCCGAGGGCATCCTCTGGGCCGCCAAGGACGAGCGGAGCGCCGCTTCCGACGCGCTGCAGCGGATCCTGGCCCGCCGCCAGGAGGCCCAGGCGGCCTCCCTGGCGCGCCGTCTGGAACCTGGAGCCCCCTGCCCCGTCTGCGGGAGCACCGAGCATCCCCTGCCCGCCCAGAGCGGGGTCGATCTCCCGGACGAGGATTCCATTCACGCCGCCCAGGACCGTTTCGACCTCGCCGAGGCCTCCCAGGTCCGGGCCCAGGAGAACGTCCAGCAGCGCTCCATCGCCTACGAAGGGCTGCGGGCCCGCACCGACGGGCTCCTGGATGCCCTGGGAGAGCTGGCCCAGCAGCCTGCCGAGCTCTTTGCCACCCAGGAGGCCGAGCGCCGCGCCGACCTGGAGCGGAGCCGCATGGCGGCCACGCGCCTCCCGAGCGGGGAACTGGACTGGGCAGCTGCCCAGGCGAAGAAGACAGCCCTGGACCAGACTCTGGAAGAGAGCTTGCAGCGTCTGGAGGAATTGCGCACGCGGGAGACCGAGGCCAAGGCCAAGGTTCGCTTCCTGGAGGAGAGCCTGCTCTCCGAACTCCGAGCCCCCGGCGCCCTCTCCACCCGGCGCGAGCAGGCCGAGCGCGAGCTGGCCGAATCCGAACGGGAGTTTCAGGAGGCCCGGGCCGCCCGGGATGCGGCCCAAGCCGAGGCCCAGGAATCCAGGGCCCGGCTGGGGGCCCACCGGGAACGCATGCGCGACAGCTTGGCCGAGATCAGCCGGTGCGAGCTGGAATTGGACGAGGCCATTGCCGCTGGGCGCTTCCGCGATCGCTCGGACTTCGAATTGGCCAGACGCCCTCCCGAGGAACAGGAGGCCATGGCCCTGGAACTGGAGGGCTTCACCTCGGCCCTCCAGTCCGCGGAGGACCGCCTCCGCCGGGCCCAGGAGCAGACCCAAGGAATCCAGACCCCCGATCTGGACGGCCTCCAGGCCTCGGTGGAGGCAGCTCAGGCACGCCTCTCCCGGGCGGGAGAGGCCCTGGGCTTGGCCCAGGGCCAACTCGACAACTTCAATAGGGTCACGGGGATCCTGGAGGCGAAGGACCGCGAGATTGCCGCCATGGATCGCCGCTACCGCGTGCTGGGCAGGCTCGCCCGGGCCGCCAAGGGCGAGGAAGGCCCGCGCATTTCCTTCGAACGCTATGTCCAGGCCGCCATCCTCGACGAAGTCCTGGTCTCGGCCAGTGAGCGGCTCCTCAAGATGAGCAAGCAGCGCTATGCCCTGCGCCGCGCCCTGGGCACTGGTGATCTCCGCAAGGCGGGCGGCCTCGATCTCGAAGTGACGGATACCCACACCGGCCGCGCCCGGGCCGTCAGTACCCTCTCAGGAGGCGAAGGCTTCCTGGCGAGCCTCGCCCTGGCCCTGGGCCTCTCCGATGTGGTCCAGCGCAACGCCGGTGGCATCCGCCTCGACACAGTATTTATCGACGAGGGATTCGGCAGCCTCGATCAGGAGGCCCTGGACCTCGCCCTGCGCACCCTCGAGGAGCTCAAGCAGGGTGGCCGGCTCGTAGGGCTGATCTCCCACCTGGAGGAGGTCAAGGCCCGCATCCCCGCCCGCCTGGAAGTCATCCCCGGCCCGGGCGGCAGCCGCGCCGCCTTCAGGGTGGGCTGATCCTCTCGGCGGTCGAGACCGATCGTCCTGACGACTCGAACTACCGCCTGATCCGCGCGATCAGTCCTTCCACGGCCCCCAGCAGATCCAGCAGTCCAGGGCCCTGAGGTCCCTGGATTTCCGACCATTCGGGGGAGAGGGGTGGGGGAAGGGCGGCCAGGCGTTTCTTGTCGTCCAGTTCCTGGATCTGGCGTTCCCGGGACCGGTCCAGACCCCCGGCTTTGACGAAGGCCAGCACCCGGCGCAGTTCATCCTGATCGAACCAGAGACCATGCTGCTTGCAGGCATCCAGGATCACGCCCGAAATCCGGCCGTAGTTGGTGCGGTTCATGAGGTTTCCGCAGTCGGGGCAGGGCCGGTAGCGCACGGTCGTTTCCCAGACCTCGCCCACCCCGGCGGCCCCGGGCAGGGAACCCAGCACCTCCCCCCGCTCCTCCCGGTCCGCCGCGAGGCGTTCGAAGAGGGCAAGGGGCAGCCACAGGCCGCCGCAGCGATGGCACTGCTCCAGTTGGAGCGTGCCGACGGTGCTGGCCGCCAGGGAAATCCGGCATTCGGGGCAGGTGCGGCTGGAGGGGGATTCCTCCTGGATCTGGATCGCAGTGCCGCAATGGGAGCAGTGCTGGGCCCGCAGGGACACGAGCCCGAAGCAGCGGGGACAGGCCACCGTGGCCAGCCGGGAACGGCAGTAGGGGCACTCGAGTTCCTCCTCGCCCACAGAGGCGCCACAGGAGGGGCAGCGAAAGGTGGCGGCCTCCATCCTCAGTCCTTCGCCGGTGGCTCGGGAGCCTTGGGCGGTTCAGGAGCTGGGGGGGTCCCGGGCTCCTGGGGCGCTTCTGCCGCTTGGGGCTCCGGGACCTGGGCCTTCGGCGCCTCGGCGGCGGGACTCTCCTCCTCAAGGGTCCTCCCTTCCTTCACGCCGTACCACCTGGGCTTGGGCAGGGGCATCCAGTTGAAACGTTCCTGGATCTTGAAGACGACGACACGGGCGAAGGCCTTGGCCTCCTCCTCGCGAACGCGGAATTCGTCATCCTTCTCCATCCTCCCGAGGGGATCCATGGCGTCGATGACCTCGTAGGGATCAATCGCGAAGGCGTAAAGGGGTTCGGGATCCCCTGCCCGGAAGAGGGCCACCTGGGCGTCCATCCGCTGGGGACGGTAGCCCAGCCGGGCCGCGTCCTGCCGCCGGGCCGCCGAGGCGTGACCCCCGGCCCAGAGCCCCCAGAAGAAGCCATCGAAGACCGCATCCCGGTTCCCGGCCATGGCGCTGAGTGCCCCCACGGCGACCCCCGTGATGGCCCCCACGGCGGCCGGGGAGGGATCGGACTCCAGGCCCCTCAGTTCGGTAATGGCGACCCGCAATTCCGCAGCGTTCTCGGGAGCCTTCACCCCCTCCGGGACCACGGTCGTGCGGGTGGCGAGCTTGGCCCGAAGGGCGGCCGCGTAATCCTTCTTCACGTCAGGGCCATTGGGGACCCAGGCGGGAATGGTGAAGGAAACCACGATGGGTGCAGGGTTTCGCTTGAAGGCCTCCACCTCGGGGCGCTGGCAAGCCAGGAGGAAGAGCACAGGAAGGGCGGCAAGCATGCGTTTCATGGTGGGCCTCACACGTCTCATGGTGAAGGATTGCTGCAAATTCCCAGGATTCAAGGGGTATCCATCCCAAATCCTACCCCCCTGGGGCCAGGAAGGAGGGCCATCGGGCCAAGAGGCTTGGGGAATCGCCACGCACGGGGGTGCGACGCGACATCAAAGGCTTGGCAGGGCGCGTTTTCATGGGGTTTTTCGGGGTTGAGAGCAGACTTCTTCAAGTCCCGTGCCAGAACCGAGCCCCTCCCCTTACCATGTTCAGGGAGTGAATCGATGCTCATCCTCATGGAACGCGGCGCCACACCGCAGCAAGTCCGGGCCGTGCTCGAGGTGCTTGAGGCCGCCGGGGTGCGGGCCCATATCCAGGAAAGTCCCGATGCCCTCAGCATCCTGGCCCCCCATGCCTCCCAGGCCCTGAAGCCGGACCGCCTCGAGCCCATGGGGGGCGTGGCGAAGGTGGTGCCGATCACCTCGCCCTACAAGCTGGCGGGAACCGATGTGGTGGCGGGGAGGACGATCGTGGAGGTTCGGGGCGTCCGGATCGGTGGCCCGGAGCTGGCCATCGTGGCCGGCCCCTGCGGCGTGGAGAGCCGCGAGCAGCTCTTCACCGTGGCGCGCTACGTAGCGGAAAGCGGCGTAAAGCTGCTGCGGGCGGGCGCCTTCAAGCCCCGCACCAGCCCCTACGCCTTCCAGGGCCTGGGCCTCGAGGCCCTGAAGCTGATGGAGGAAGCGAGGGAGACCTTCGATCTGGGCCTCGTCACCGAGGCCACCGAGGTGGAGACCTTCGACGAGGTGGAGCGCGTGGCCGATCTGGTGCAGATCGGGGCCCGCAACATGCAGAATTTCGCCCTGCTCCGCCGGGCGGGCCGCTCCGAGAAGCCCGTCCTCCTGAAGCGCGGCCCTGCCGCCACCCTGGAGGAGTGGCTCTTCGCCGCCGAATACGTGCTCTCCGAAGGCAACCGCAACGTGATCCTCTGCGAGCGCGGCATCCGGACCTGGGCCGATCATGCCCGGAACACCCTGGACGTGAGCGTCATTCCTGCGGCCAAGGCCCTGACCCACCTGCCGATCATGGCCGATCCCAGCCATGCCGCCGGACGCCGGGATCTCGTCATTCCCTGCGCCCGCGCCGCCGTGGCCGCGGGCGCCGATGGCCTGCTGGTGGAAACCCACTGCCAGCCGGATCGTGCCCTCAGCGACGGGCCCCAGGCCCTGCTGCCCTCGGATTTCCTCCAGATGGTCGAGCAGGTGCGCGGGATCCACCAAGTCGTGCGCGAGATCGAAAGGCGCGCAAAGCTTCTGTTCTAGGTCATCTGCATGGACTTTTCGGCCTCAAGAGCCCGGATCAGGGCCTGGAACCGGGGATGGTGACGCAGGGGATCCAGGTCTCCGTCATGGAGGAACCAGTCCTTCTGGGTGAGGCCCGCGGCCACGGCCCGCGCCAGACAGTCCAGGGCCTCTTCCGCCTCCCCGGCCAGGGCATGGATGCACCCCAGGTTGTAGAGGAGCATGGAATCCTCCGGATCCAGGTTCCGCGCCATCCTGGCCCAGGCCAGTCCCTTCTCCCTCTCCCCGAGCGCCACAAGGGCGTTGGCTCCCAGATACCTGGCCCGCGCATCGTCGGGGGTGAGCTTCAGCCGATCTTCCACCAGGGCTAGGCCATGCCGCCTGGCCCGCTCCGCCTCGTCCATCACGCCCAGGCTGGCGTAGGCCTGGGCCACCAGCAGGACGGCCTGGAAGTCCTCGGGGCGCAGGGCCGCAGCCAACTCGAAGAACTGGATGGCCTCCTCCATCCGTCCCGTGGCGAAGCAGTGGCGAGCGTAGAAGTAGGCCGCCTCGTACAGATTGGGATCCAGGCGGAGCGCTGTTTCGAAGGCCTCCACCGCTTCCTCGGCCCGGCCCGCGGCCGAGAGAGCCACACCGCAGGAGGCATGGGCCTCGGCCAGCTCCGGCTCCAGTGCCAGGGCCCTGCGGCTGGCGGATTCGGCCTTCTCGCGATGCGCCTCGCTCCGGTCCACGTAGATGTAGAGGTAGGCCGCACAGTTGGCCACGCCTGCCCAGGCCGCCGCATAGTCGGGCTCGAGGTCCAGGGCCTGCTGGAACAACTGGCTGGCGCAATGCATCCCCTGGCGGTTGTACCGGAAGTAGTATTGCCGGCCCTTCAGGTAATAGTCGTAGGCCTCTAGGTCCACCACGGAATGCCTGTGGCCCGGAGAAGACAGGTGCAGGGCCGAAGCGATGGCACCGACCACCTCATCGATGAGCGTGAAAAGATCCGCCCCCACCCGCTCACAGTGCTGCGACCAGATGTAGCTCCCCGTCTCCACCTCGATGAGTTCGGCATTCAGGACCAGCCTGGGACCTTCCTTCAGGAGACTCCCCGCCAGGATGTGACGGACCCCGAGGCGTCTCCCGATCTCCTTAACGGAGAGGTCCGCCTCCCGAAACAGGAAGGAGGAGGTGCGGGACAGCACCCGAAGCCCCTCCACGCGGTTCAGGCCAAGGAGGATCTCATCGGCGAAACCCTCGCAAAAATGCCCCTCCCCTCGCTCCGGACTCAGGTCCAGGAAGGGCAGGATCGCCACCGAGGGAAGCTCCTTCCGGAGCATGACCGAGGCGCTCCGGGGAATCTTCCGGAATGCTTCAAGGGGGTTCGATCGATCCTCGGGCATGGTCCACCTCCTGGAAGGAACGCCGCTGCCTAGGGTACTTCTGCCCACTGCCCCAGTTTAGTCCTCAGGAGGGCATCCGGTAGACGACGGCATTGATGTTCATGCCCGCGCCCACCGAGGCGAGCACGATGGTGTCGCCCGGATGCAGGGCGTGGCCTTCCAGATCGCCCTTCCGGATCAGATCCAGCATGGTGGGAATGGTCGCCACCGAACTGTTCCCTAGCCAGGAAATCGTCATGGGCATGATGCCCTCCGGAGCTGCCTCCATCCCGCAGAGCCTGCAGAGGGCCTCCAGGATCGCCTCATCCATCTTCAGGTTCGCCTGGTGGATGAGGAGTTTGGAGACGGTGCGGAAGTCCACGCCAGCACGGTCGAGGCATTCCTTGATGGCTCCGGCCACATGGTTGAGGGCGTAGCGGTAGAGCTTGCGGCCCTCCATCTTCAGGAAGAAGGCCTCCAGGAAGGCCGATTCCTTGTAGGAAGGGGCCATGAGCAGCATCTTGGAGTGCTCGAAGGTGTCGGAACGGACGGCCTGGGCCAGGATGCCCTCGCGCGCCTGAGTCTCGCGCGCCTCGAGGATCGTCGCGCCAGCCCCATCGGCATAGATCAGGCTGTCCCGGTCGTGGGGATCCGAGACCCTGGACAGGGTCTCGGCGCCGATCACCATCACGCGCTTCGCCCCGCCGGAGCGGATCATGAAGTCAGCCTGGATGACGCCCTGCAGCCACCCTGGGCAACCGAAGATGAGATCCATGGCGACCGTACGAGGATTCACGATGCGAAGCCGGGCCTTCACACGGGAGGCCAGGGAGGGCACGAGATCCGAACGGTGGCTCCCGGGGCGCACGTTCCCGAAGTTGTGGGCCACGAGAATGTAGTCGAGCGACTCGCGGTCGATCCCCGAGGACGTGAGGGCATCCTCGGCCGCCTCGAAGGCGATATCCGAACTGACCAGTTCATCCGAAACATAGCGGCGTTCGTGAATTCCGGTGATCGTTTCGAACTGTTCCAGGATTTCGGCGTTGGGTTTGTCGATGCGCTTCCGGTCGGGGCCGTGGAATTCGTGCTGAAGGAAGTGGGCGTTCGGCACCACGACCGTCGGAATGTAGCGGCCGCTTCCCGAAATGATGGTTTGAATCGTCATTGGGGGTCCCCAAGGATCAAGAGTAGCCGCAGGCCGCTGGCGGAGCCGTGCGAGGACAGGTAGAGACGGAAGGAACCTGGGTTCTCAGGTCCCTTTCGGCTTGTGAATCCACAGGGAGATCCCCATGAGGATGGCCCCGCAGACGATGCAGCTGTCGGCAATATTGAACGTCCAGTACCGCCAGCCGAAGAAGATGAAATCGAGGAAGTCCACTACGGCACCGTGGTTGATCCGATCCAGGCCGTTCCCCAGGGCGCCTCCCAGGATCAGCCCGAGAGCGAAGCGCTGAAGCCTGGGGGTTCCCGCCTTGAGGAATTCGAAACCGAAGTAACCGAGGGCACCCAGGCCGGCTATCACGAAGATGAGGTGCCGAACCCCATCTGGCGCCGTGGACAGCACGCCAAAGATGGCACCCGAGTTGAAGCCCAGGGTCAGGTTGAAGAAGCCGGGAATGACGGGCAGGATCTCTCCCGGACGAAGATGGGCCAGGATCCACTGCTTGCTGCCCCAGTCCAGGAGCAGCGCCAGCAGGGGAAGGAGGAGCCAGAGGAGGCGGCGCTTCATTCAGCCCTCTCGGCCTTCACTACCGCCCAGCAGCGAGGGCAGAGATCCGAATCCACGCCCTCCCCGGAACCACCGCGGCGATTCCAGCACCGGGGGCACTTTGTGCCCCCGTGGGTTCCCACCTGGATGTCTAGTTCCTCGCCGTCCAGGATCCGCAGGCCCGACACAACCAGGAGATCCTCGACGGATTCGCCGAGCTTCGCGAGCAGAGCCTGGTCCGAGGCCCCGAGGGTGATGATCACTTCCGCATCGAGGCTGGTGCCGATGGTCTTGGCCGCACGATGGGGCTCCATGGCCGCCTGAACGGCCTCGCGGATTTCCCAGAAACGCGTCCAATCCTTGGACACTTCCTGTCCAGTTCCATCGGGAAAACGCTGCTCGAAGACATGGCCCTCGGACTGGGGAATGTTCTCCCAGACTTCATCGGCGGTGAAACTGAGCACGGGGGCCATGAGGACCGCCATCCCCTCAGCCAGTCTGCGGCAGACCGTGCGGCAACTGCGACGGCGAGGGCTGTCCTGGGCGTCGCAGTAGAGCCGGTCCTTGATGATCTCGAAGTAGCGCCCCGATAGTTCCAGTTGGCAGAAGGAGAGGATCGCCTGAGTGGCCGTCAGGAAGTCGTACGCGAGATAGGCCTGACGCACATCCTGGGCGAGGCGCAGGAAGGCGCTCCAGACCCAGTGATCCAGCGGAGCCCAGGCCTCCTGAGGTGCATCATCGCGGGCGGGATCGAAGTCGGCGAGCGTACCGAGGAGGAACCGCATCGTGTTGCGGATCTTTCGGTAGGCGTCCGCATTGCGTTCCAGGATGTCCTTGGAGATGCGCACATCCTCGCTGTAGTCCACGCTGGCCACCCAGAGCCTAAGGATATCGGCCCCCAGGGTCTTCATGATCTCGTCGGGGCTGATGACATTATTGAGGGACTTGGACATCTTCTGTCCCTTGCCGTCCAGCACGAAGCCATGGGTCACCACGGTGTCGTAGGGTTTCTTGCCGCTGGCGGCCAGATTGAAGAGAAGGCTGGAATGGAACCAGCCGCGGTGCTGGTCGGAGCCTTCCAGGTAGATGAAGTTCCCGTAATCCTCGGGGGTCAGTTCGGGACTGGTGTGGCAGACCACCGTGGCGGAAACGCCGGAGTCGATCCACACATCCAGGATGTCCGTCTCCTTCTGGAAGCTCGCGGAACCGCAGGCGGTACAGACTGCACCCGCGGGCTTCAGCTGCTCCAGGGGAAGTTCCGACCACGCCTCGATGCCCGCGGTCTCGATGGCTGCGGCGGCCTTCTCGAAGACACTGGCGCTCACCAGCGGTTCACCGCACTCCGTGCATCGCAGCACGGTGATGGGTGTCCCCCAACTGCGTTGACGGGAGATGCACCAGTCGGGACGGCCGCTGATCATCGCGTGGATGCGGTTGCGCCCCTGAGCCGGCACCCAGGTGGTGGACTCCACACCCTCCAGCCCCAATTCGCGCAGGCTCTTGCCCTTGCCGTTGAGCTCGTCGTCCATGGTAATGAACCACTGCTCCGTGGCGCGGAAGAAGATGGGTGTCTTCGTGCGCCAGCAGTGAGGGTAGCTGTGCAGCAGCTTCTCCTCGTGGAGCAGAGCGCCCATGGCCCGAAGCTTCTCCACCACGATGGGATTGGTATCAAAGATGTTCTTGGCTTCCAGGTCCGGATCATTCACCGCCGCGACGAAGCGACCATCGGGCCCCACGAGCTGCAGCAGGCCAAGGTGGTGGGCGAGGTTGAAATCGTCCACGCCGTGATCCGGCGCCGTGTGGACCAGGCCCGTCCCCGTGTCGGCCGTCACATAATCCGCAAGAAGCACCGGGGATTCCCGGTCGATCCAGGCATGGCGGGCCTTGAGGCTCTGGAAGGCCAGTCCCTTTCGCGTCCCCTTGATGTGCAGCTCCACGCCGAGCATCTTCTGGAACTCCTCCAGCAGGGAGACAGCGACGACATAGTGGCGATCACCGGCCTTCACCACCGCGTATTCCATGTCCGGGTGCATGGCGATGGCCAGGTTGCTCGGCAGGGTCCAGGGCGTGGTGGTCCAGATCGGAAGGTAGAGTGGTGTGGGCAGATCGAGACGCCGAGCCTCGGCGTCAAGCACCGGGAAGGCCACGGTGATGGCGGGGCTGGTCTTGTCGGCGTATTCCACTTCGGCCTCGGCCAGAGCGGTGCGCGCGCCATAGCTCCAGTGGACGACCTTCAGCTTGCGCCGCACGGCGCCGCTCTCGAAGAGCTGGCCTAGGAGGCGCACCACCGTTGCCTCGTACTTGGGCTCCATGGTGACGTAGGGTTCGTCCCAGGCTCCCATCACGCCAAGGCGCTGGAAGCCTGTGCGCTGGGTATCGATCCACTTTGCCGCATAGGCGCGGCACTTGGAGAGGAATTCACTGCGGGGCATTTCCCGGCGCTTGGGGCCTAGATCCTTCTCGACCGCATGCTCAATGGGCAGACCGTGGCAGTCCCAGCCGGGCACGTAGGGGGATTCGAAGCCGTCCAGCCAGAGCGACTTGACGACGATGTCCTTGAGAATCTTGTTGAGAGCATGGCCAATGTGGATGGCGCCATTCGCATAGGGAGGACCATCGTGGAGGATGCGGCGCCCTTTCCCCTTGCCCGCAGCATTTTCCGCGCGGCGGTGGGCCTCGATGCGCTCGTACAGCCTCTCGCCCTTCCAGCGTTCCAGCCGCTTCGGTTCCCGCTGGGGCAGATCCGCCTTCATGGGGAATTCGGTCCGGGGAAGAAAGACCGAATATTTCTTCTTCGTTGGAGCATCGCTCATGGCGCCCTCGTGCGCTGGGGAGTCCACCCAAGGACTCCGGATGTTGATCATCCAGAGTAGCGAAGGATGGCGCCCTTGCGAAGGGCGGGCCGCTGAAGCCTGCTTCTATTCCATAGCTCTTCATCTGGACTATGGCAGTTGGGGCCGCTGCGGTTCACAGTTTGGGCTCCACCCAAGCCTGTGTCCCGCTGCTCTGCGCCGCCCGCTTGGCAGCGGTCAGCTTCCCCCACTGCACGATCTGGGTTCATGGCACACTTCCGCCATGGAATGGTTCGCCCGGGACTTCGATCACCCCCTCTACTTCCAGATCTACCGGAGCAAGGAGCAGGAAGCCAAGGAGGAGGGTCCGGCCCTGGCGGCCATGCTGGGCCTGCCGGCCGGCAGTCTGGTGCTGGATCTGCCCTGCGGCTGGGGGCGCCTTCAACCCGCCCTGGAAGCGAAGGGGCTCCGCGTCATCGGGGGGGACCTCAGCGCCCTCAACCTGGCGCGGCATGGGTCCGAATATCCAGCCCCCCTTGCGCGGTTGGATCTGAGGGCCCTGCCCTTCCGCACCGGTTGCGCCGATGGCGTCTTCTGTGCCTTCACGAGCTGGGGCTACTTCGCCACGGACGCAGAGAACCTCAGGCAACTGACGGAATTCGCGCGGATCCTGAAGCCAGGGGGGGTGCTGCTGCTGGACCTCATCGGGCGAACCTACCTCGAGGAATGCGTCGAAGAAGCCAAGAGTGCCTGGTTCAGGGTCGAGGAGGGCTATCGGGAGCGCGTGCGCTGGAGCCCAGACCGCCGCCGCATCCTGACGGACCGGATCATGGAGGGGGAACGCTTCCGCCACGATATCTGGATCCCCACCTCCCGTGAGGTTCAGGACTTCCTTCACCAGGCGGGGTTGACCCTCGACCAGACCTCCGGCGATCTCGAGGGAGGGCCCTTCCGTCCGGATTCCGAGCGCTGGATCTACCGGGCGCTGAAGGCCTGAAGCCCTCGCGTCGTGGTTAGGAAAGCCGCAAAGCCCAGCCCCAGGGCGCCGAGGGCCCAGCGAAGCCCCACCAACTCGATTAGCGTTCCCCCCGCCAGGGGTCCCAGGATCATCCCCACGGAGTAGGCCAGATTCAGGATCGAAAACCCGGACGCAAAGCTCTGGCTTCCCATGCGCTCCACCTGATCAGCCACTGCGGGACTGCAGGGAGTGATCAGGAAGCTCATATTGAGACCAAGGGCGGCCATGGCCACTGCCACCGCCCAGGGCGACCGCAGCAGGACGGGTAGAGAGAGGAGGACCAGGGAGGCCGCCAAGCCCATGCGAAGCACCCGAACTCGCCCGATGCGGTCGGAGAGCCGCCCCATCCACGGACTGCTCAAGGTGTGGGCGAGGGCGGCTCCTCCGAAGAGAATACCGATGCCCCGGGGACCCAGTCCCAGGCGCTGGGAGAAATCCAGGGGAAGGGCCGACTCCATCAAGGTCCAAAATCCCGCACCCAGTACCATGGCCCCGGCAAAAACGAGCACCACGCGGTTCCGGAGCAGCAGCATCCAGGGAATGGGAGCCTCCCGGATCGGCGCGGCTTCCCGAAGCAGGAAAGACCTGCCCAGAGCATCCACGACCACCAGGCCGATCCCCAGATGGAAGGGGGCCCCGGGCCCAACGTAGTGGTCCAGGAGTCCCGCCAGAGGGGGCCCCAGGAGGAGCCCGAGATTGGCCCCGGCGAAGACGATGCCCATGGCCCGGCCCCGCTCTTCCGTTTTGAAATGATCCGCGACGAGGGCCATGCCCGGCACCCAGGTGGCTGCGCCAGCCACACCTTGCAGGGCTCGGGCGACGAGCAGCACCCAGTAGGTGCGGCTATAGGCGAAGGCGAGGGTCGTGAAGGCCAAACCGGCCAGCCCCCACAGCATGGGCGCCTTCCTCCCCCAGCGATCCGTAAATCTGGCGATGGGGAAGGTGGCCAGCAACAGGGCCAGGGCGTAGCTCCAGAAGAGGACGCCCACCTGGGACTGGGTGAGGTGCAATTCTCGGGCGTAGCGGGGCAGGAGAGGCACCAGCAGGCCATAGAGGAGGGTGTCCACATGGAAGGCGAGGGCCGTCACGAAGAGGACCACGTGCCGGGGATCGGGGCGTCGCATGATTCCAGGTTAATCCGGGAGTGTGTTTTTCGTGTAGCTACCGGGATCTGCAGCTTGAATACAGCACGGCCCCCTTTCGGGGGCCGAGGTGGACCGGTAAGCCGGATTCTGTCGTGTGACGCCATTCCTCTGGGATTCCCATCACTGGAAACCTCAAGCAACCTACCCGCCGACTCGATCGGGCCAATCCTCGCTTCTTTCGAAGTACGCCGGCCTATTTGGTCTTGCTCCGTGGGGGGTTTACCATGCCCGTCCTGTTGCCAGTCCGGCGGTGGGCTCTTACCCCACCGTTTCACCCTTACCTGTGCCGATCAATGTTGCCATTGAGGGGCCATCGGCGGTCTGTTCTCTGTTGCACTGTCCGTCGGGTCACCCCGCCCAGGCGTTACCTGGCCCACTGCCCTGCGGAGTCCGGACTTTCCTCTGCGGTTTCCCGCAGCGGCGCCCTGGTCCACATCTTTAGGGTACCCGCAGGAATGGGAAAAGCCCCCGAACTCGTTTTTATGAGCTTGGGGGCTTTTTTGATTTTAACGTCGCGGCGACCTACTTTTCCACACTTAAAAATGCAGTATCATCGGCCCACTGGTGCTTAACTGCCGTGTTCGGGATGGGAACGGGTGTG
>JAYSNJ010000098.1:0-8816 GCA_043723905.1 Holophagaceae bacterium | reverse complement strand
GCCGTGATGAGCATGGCCTCCACGGTCTTGGGCTCGTGATCCCCGTGATGGCAGCTCATGGCGTGGATGACATCATCCTTTTCTCCGAAGCGCTTCAGGAGTTCCATGCCGATCTCGATGTGCGTGCCTTCCACCTCGCGATCGATGGCCTTGCCGATATCGTGGAAGAGGCCCGCGCGCCGGGCCAACTTGGCGTTCGCGCCCATCTCCACGGCCATGTACTCGGCGATGTGGGCCACTTCCTTCGTGTGCTCCAGCACGTTCTGGCCATAGCTGGTGCGGTAGTTCAGGCGCCCGATGAGCTTGTGCAGCTTGGGGTGGACATCCGGAAAGCCCATGGCGATGGCCGCGCTCTCGCCCAGCTCCTTGAGGTGCTGATCCATGTCGACCTTGGTCTTCTCCACCACCTCCTCGATGCGGGCGGGATGGATGCGGCCGTCCGCCAGAAGCTTGAGGATGGATTGGCGGGCCACCTCGCGGCGGATGGGATCGAAACTCGAGACCACGATGGATTCGGGCGTGTCGTCCACGATGAGATCGCAGCCCGTGGCCTTCTCCAGAGCGCGGATGTTGCGCCCCTCGCGCCCGATGATGCGGCCCTTCAGATCATCCGAGGGCAGCTGGACGGAGCTGACGGCGGCCTCGGCGATCACATCGGAGGCCACCCGCTGAATGGCCGCCCCGATGGTCCAGCGGGCCTTCTTCTGGGCCTCCTCCTGGGCCTCCTCCTCGATGCGGCGCACCATCTTGGCGGCGTCCATCTTGGCGGTGTACTCCAGCTGGCCGATGATTTCGGCCTTGGCCTCATCGCGGGTGAGTCCGGCCAGCTCCTCGAGCTTCCGGGACTGCTCCTCCACGAGCTTCTTGGCCTCCGCGCGCTGGAGCTCGAGCTTCTCCTGCTCCTCGCGGGTCTTCTCGGTCTTGAGCTCCAGCTCCTTGGTCTTCTGTTCGACCTGGGTGAGCTTCTTGTCGAGGCTTTCCTCCTTCTGCTGGAGGCGCTGCCCCTGCTTGTCCAGGTTGCCCATGCGCTCGTTCACGAGCGTCTCGGCCTCCTGGCGGGCCTGGATGGATTGTTCCTTGGCCTTGAGTTCGGCCTCCTTCCGGAGGGCATCGGCCTCCCTCTGGCCCCGCTCCAGGGTCCGGGCGGCCTCCTTCTCGGCGGCCAGGAGGGTCTTCTCCCGCTGGACCCTGATGTCCTCCTCGGCCTTGGATGTGGCCTTGGAGACATCCACCACCGCCTGCTGGGCCTTCTTCGCCTGGAGCAGGAAGCCGGCGCAACCCGCCACGGCAATGATCAGCAGAATCCAATCGAGCGCATTCATCGGTTACCCCTTAGGTGAAAGGAGCCGCCAGCACTTTGTCCAAGAAATCAGGATCCCCGCTCAGTCGTGGAGGCTTGCCAGTTCCCTATGCTATAGGGGGGTGGTCAGATACCCGGTTTAAGGCGCTCCGTCGCGCGGTGCGCACAAGGCCGGGGGAAGGCCTCCCTGGCTCAATTACGGAACAAGCGCTCGGCCGTCTCACGGGCCTCGCAGGGATCAGATTCAGTCTCGGATTCTCAATCGCCCTCACCAAAGAGGGGACTGGGAGCGAGGGGTACGTCCGGAACATCATCGAGCAGTTTCGTCAGTTTCTGTTCCAGGTCCTGGGTGTGCTGGCTGGCTTCCTGTTCCGCACGCACCAATCGATGCGCCAAGTTCAGGGCCCCCATCAGCATCCAGGTCGAAGTGTCCAGGGCCGATGGCAGGCTCCCCCATCTTAGCGCATAGGCCTGCTCCATGTCCCGGAAGGTCTGCTCCAGAAGTGCCACCGCCCGGGCCAGGGCCTCCTCGCCCTCCAGGGTGTGGACCCGCAGGGGATGGCCCAGCACCTCGACCCGGAGCTCGCCCGGACCGACTGGAGTGGCTTCGTGGAGCAGCAGGGTCACGCCAAGTCCTCAAGAGTCTTGATGATGGCCTCGATCTGGAGGCGGATCTCATCGCGTTCCCGGGTCAGGGCGGCCTTCTCCCCCTGGAGATCCTCCATCCGCCGACGCATCCCCTGAAGTTCCTGATCCAGGGGCTCCCGCTCCGCCCGAAGGCGTTCCACGTCCTCCTTCAGCGAGTTCCGCTGCTGGACGAGTGCGTGGAGCTTGGTTTCGAGCTGCTTGAGGATATCCATGGGGGCCTCGGAAGAATCAGTTTAGGTGCCGTTGCGAAATGGCCGTTGCGTTTTTTGGCATTTTGCTAAGGCTCCTTATGCCATTCCTGCCCATCGGCGATCAGAGGATGCGGTGGCTTAGCCCCGTAATTCCGCGCCGAGGGCCTGGGCTGCTTCCAGGGCCCTTTCCAGCCAGCCATCCACCTCCTCGGAGGTGAGGGTGCGGTCCGCGGCCTGGAAGCGCAGCCTCATGAGCCAGGCTTGGCGCCCCGCGGGAAGGGCCTTGTGCCGGAAGACATCCACGCAGCCGAGAATCTGGAAGGCGTCGCCCGCCACCTGGGCCGCCGCGGAGGCCATGGCCGCCTCCAGGCTCCGGTACGACTGGTCCAGGTCCACGAGCAGCGAGAGATCCCGCTCCACCACCGGGAACCGGCTGAAGGCCTTGAAGCGCGGGATGATGCGTTCCGGATGTCCGGGCAGGAGGGCCAGGGGGATTTCCAGGGCCAGCATGCCCTCCCCCAGTTCCCGGACCTCCAAGGCACCCTGGGCCCCGAGGTCCTGGGCGACACCCAGGAGGTCCGCCGCCTGGACCGGCCGCGCCCTGTTCAGGTAATCGTTCCCCCCCAGCGATCCGGCCCAGACCAGGGCCAGCACCGGCCGCTCGGTGGGACCCTCCGGCCCGCTCTGGTAGACGGGAGCGATCTCGAAGAGCTTCACTTCCTTGGCGCCCTGCCTGAGATTCAGCTCCGCCGTGGCCTTCAGGGAGGCCAGGAGGGAGGCCCGCATGACGGAGTAGTCCTGGCCCAGGGGATTGCCCAGGGTCCGGCCCGCCGCCGGGTTGTCAGGCCCCGCGAAGGCCGCATCGGCCTCGGGACTGAGGAAGCCCAGGGTGACCGTCTGGTAGAAGCCCGCATGGGCGAGGCGTCTCGCGAGATCCCGGCTCTGGAGATGGCCCGGGGAGAGGGGATGGGGGGAACCCTCCAGGGGCGGCAGGGCCGAGGGGATCCGGTCATAGCCGCGAAGGCGCAGCACTTCCTCGGCCAGATCCTCCTCGAGGGTGAGGTCGTGGCGCCAAGTGGGGGGAATGACCTCGAGGCTGCTCGGCTGCACCCGCACCTCACAGCCCAACCGCGTGAGCAGCTGGGCTGCGTCACTCAGGGCGATGCTTTCGCCGGCGATGCGGTCCAGGGCCGCGCTCCCGAGCGGAATGCCCTTGGGGGATGAGGGGAGTGCGCCCACGGTCCAGGCGCCCATCAGGGTCGCCCCCGCCCAGGCCTGGAGCCTCGCCACCAGGAGATCCCGGGCGATGACCGCCATGGCGGGATCCACGCCCCGGCCGAAGCGGTACGAGGCGTCGCTGTGCAGTCCGTGGCGATGGGCCATGCGTCGCACCACTCGCGGGTCGAAATAGGCGCTCTCCAGGATCACGCGCCGGGTCGCTGCGGTCACCTTGGTGGGATCGCCGCCCATGACCCCCGCCAGGGCGATGGGGCCGCCCTCGTCGGCGATGAGGAGATCGTCGGCTGTCAGCTTCCGTTCTATGCCGTCCAGTGTCACCAGGCGCTCACCGTCCCGGGCCCAGCGCACGATGAGGGCACCCTTCACCCGATCGGCGTCGAAGGCATGGGTGGGGTGACCGTAGCGGTGGAGGAGTTCGTTCGAGGCATCCACGGCCGGGAGCTGCTTGGCACTGGAACCCATGGAGGCCAGGAAGGAGACGACCTCCGGGGGAGTGCCGGTGCCCCCTCCGAGCTCCAGGATCGCCGTGGAATACAGAGGGCAGGCCTCTGCTTCCAGGCGGACGGGGAAGAGCGCGGCCCCCTCCAGCAGCGCCTGGCGGGGAATCGGCATCAGGACCGCATCCTGCCGGGCAGCCAGATCCCGGGCCAGGCCCCGGTGGGAGAGGGCGTCACCGCGGTTGGCCGTGACGTCCACCTCGAGCAGGGTCTGCCCATGGCGTTCCTCCACTCCGTCCACGGGGAATCCGAGGGTGGCCAGCAGTTCGCAGAGTTCCACCGTGCCCAGAGCCTTGATCACGGGCAGTTCAGCCTGAAGGGCACTGCGTTCGATGAGCATCAGTCAAGCCCTCCCATGGCCTTGAGGAAGCGCTGGTCGTTCTCGAAGAAGAGGCGCAGATCCGGCGTCTGGCTCACCATCATGGCCGTGCGCTCCACCCCCATGCCGAAGGCGAAGCCGCTCCAGATCTTGGGGTCGATTCCCGCATGGAGCAGGACGTTGGGATGGATCAACCCGGCACCCAGGATCTCCACCCAACCGCTGCCCTTGCAGACCCGGCAGCCGGAACCGCCGCAGAGCGGGCAGCGCACATCCACCTCGCAACCGGGCTCCACGAAGGGGAAGTAGCTGGGCCGGAAGCGCACATCGGCCTGGGGGCCGAAGAGGGCCTTCATGGCGTACGCCAGGGTGCCCTTCAGGTGCTGCATGCCGATGCCATGGCCCACCAGCATGCCTTCCACCTGGTGGAACATGGGGCTGTGCGTGGGGTCGATCTCGTCCTTGCGGTAGACGCGGCCGGGTGCCAGGAAGCGGATGCCACCGTGCTGCTCGATATTCTGCGCGAGACGCTGCAGCACGCGCACCTGCACGGGACTCGTGTGCGTGCGGAGCAGGCGCCCCTTGTGGGCGGAGAAGTAGAAGGTGTCTGCACTGCCCCGGGCGGGATGGTCCTCCGGGATGTTCAGGCCATCGAAGTTGTGGACCTCCGTCTCCGCCTCCGGGCCCTCTTCCACGTGGTACCCCAGGGGGCGGAAGACCTCGACGAGGCGGTCCATGAGGCGGTTCAGGGGATGCAGGGCGCCCCGGGCCGGCAGGGGGGGCGGCAGATCAGGATCCCAGCTGGCCGCCAAGGAGGCCGAATGCTTCTTCGTGGCCTCCAACTCGCCTTGGCGGGCCTTGAGGCCCTCCTCCCAGCGGTTCTTGAGTCCGTTGATGGCCGCGCCGAGTTCGCGCTTCTGCTCCTTGGGGGCGACCTTCAGGAGTTCCATCATGCGCGCGGCATGGCTGCCTTCGCGGCCCACGTAGAGGCCCTTCAGGCGCATGAGGGCATCGAGGTCCGCGCAGGCGAGGAGGGCCGCCGGAAATTCTCGTTCCGCGGCAGCGATTTCGGGTGGGAGCAGGTTCGGATCCATGGATTCCCCGGGGACTCAAAACAAAGAAAGGCCGCTTTCGCGGCCTTTCAAGCTTAATCGAATTCGATCTCAGCCCTTGGCCACGGCCACGAGCTGGGTAAAGGCACCCGGGTTGCGGACGGCGAGGTCCGCGAGGATCTTGCGGTCCAGGGTCACGTTGGCCTTCTTGAGCCCGCCCATGAACTTGGAGTAGCTGGTCTGGTTGATCTCGCAGGCCGCGCTGATGCGGACGATCCAGAGCCGACGGAAATCGCGCTTCCGCGCCTTGCGATCGCGATAGGCGTAGCCGAGAGCCTTGGCCACGGCCTCCTTGGCGGAGCGATAGAGGCGGGACTTGGCGCCGTAGAAGCCCTTGGCGAACTTGAGCATCCGCTTGCGGCGCTGAACACGCTTAAATCCGCGTTTTACACGAGTCATGGTGATTCCTTTCCTTGTGGCAGCTCAGGGAGCTTTGAAGGCCACGTCGGGGGTGGCATCGGCCACCGAAGTCAGAAGGTAGTGGTCGGTGGTCAGTGATCAGCAGACTGAGCACTGGCACCTGGTCACTGGTTTTCAGGCGTAGGGCAGCATCGCCCGGACGCGGCCGAGATCGGACTTGTCCACCATTCCGCCCATATCCAACTGACGCTTGCGCTTGGCGGACTTCTTGGTGAGGATGTGGCGCTGGTGGGAGCAACCACGCTTGAACAGGCCGGTGCCGGTCTTCTTGAAGCGCTTCTGGGCGCCTTTGTGGGTCTTGAGCTTGGGCATAACTAACCTCTAGCTTGGGTTGGTTTCGACGGGATTGCCTTCCGGCTTGGCAGCCTTGGGCTTCTTGATCAATTCCACGGGCCTGGGGGAGATGATGGCGTGCATATCACGTCCATCGATGCCTGCGGTCTTTTCAACAACACACTTGTCGGCCACACGGGTCAAGACATCTTCGATGATCCGGAAACCGATATCGCGATGGACCACTTCGCGACCCCGGAACATCACCACCACCTTGACCTTGTCACCTTCCTCCAGGAACCGGAGGATGTGCTTGACCTTGAAATCGAAATCGTGATCGTCGGTGCGAGGCCGGAACTTCACTTCCTTGAGCACGATGTTCTTCTGCTTTGCACGGGCGGCGTGTTCGCGCTTCGCCTCCATGAACTTGTACTTGCCGTAATCCATGATCCTGCAGACGGGAGGGTTGGCGGTGGGAGAGACTTCCACCACATCCAGCCCCTTTTCTTCTGCCATCCGGACGGCCTGGGCCGGAGTCATGATCCCCAGCTGTGCTCCGTCTTCGGCGATGACCCGGATTTCAAGAGCCCGGATGCCATCATTGATGCGCGTTTCTGTCGCTCGAATACGGCCCTCCACAAGAACACAAGGATAAGAATCTTACCAGCGAAAACCGGAACTGCCAATCAAAGATGCTCAGAAAGCCCGGGTCCGGACTTCCTCGAGAACCTGCCCGAAGAAGACATCCAGGGATTGTCCCCCCAGATCTCCCTTCTGCCGATGCCGCACCGACACCGTGCCCTCGGCGGCCTCGCGATCGCCCACGACCAGCATGTAGGGGATCTTCTGCAACTGAGCGTCGCGGATCTTGGCATTGACCTTCTCGTTCCGGAGATCCACTTCCACCCGGAGTCCCAGGGCGTGGGCCTTGTCTCGGATCTCGCGGGCATAGGCCTGAACACGGTCCGTGATGGGCAGCACGGTGAGCTGGACCGGCGCCAACCATACCGGGAAGGCCCCGGCGCAATGCTCGATAAGGATGCCCATGAAACGCTCCAGGCTGCCCAGGATGGCGCGATGCAGCATGACGGGCGTGCCTTCGGTGTTGTCGGCCCTCGTGTAGCGCAGACCGAAGCGCTCCGGCAGGAAGTAGTCCACCTGCAGCGTGCCCAACTGCCAGGGGCGCTTGAGAGCATCCAGCACCTGGAACTCGATCTTGGGGCCGTAGAAGGCGCCATCCCCAGGGCTCTCCCGGAAGCTCATGCCGGCCTCGCGCATGCCGTCGGCCAGGGACTGCTCGGCCAGGTCCCAGATCTCGTCGCTGCCGATGCGCTTCTCGGGGCGCGTGGACAGGACCACCCGCACCTCTTCGAAGCCGAAGGTCTCGTAGATCTTCATGATGAAGCTGAAGAAGGAGGCCATCTCCGCCTTCATCTGCTCGGGCGCACAGAAGATGTGGGCATCGTCCTGGCAGAAGGTCCGCACCCGCGTCAGTCCCTGGGTCACACCGCTCCGCTCGTAGCGGTGCAGGCGACCGAAATCCGCGTACCGGATGGGCAGGTCGCGGTAGCTCTGCTTGCCGGCACCGTAGATGAGGCAGTGGGTCGGGCAGTTCATGGGCTTCAGGGCGTATTCCCGCTCATCCACCTCGGTGAAGTACATGTTCTCTTTGTACTTGTCGTAGTGGCCGGAGGTCTTCCACATGCTCACATCGAGGGCCTGGGGCGTGATGACCTCGCTGTAGCCTTCGTGGCGATAGTGCTCCCGCATGAAGTCCACGAGCTGGTTGTAAACGATCGCGCCCTTGGGGTGGAAGAAGGGCGAAGCCGGTGCCTCGGGATGGAAGGAGAAGAGCCCCAGTTCCTTGCCCAGCTTGCGATGGTCGCGAGCCTTCGCCTCCTCGAGGCGCTGGAGATGCTCGTCGAGCTCCTTCTGGGTGTGAAAGGCAGTCCCGTAGATGCGGCAGAGTTGGGCGTTCTTCTCGTTGCCTCGCCAATAGGCAGCGGCGACGTTGAGCAGCTTGAAGGCCTTCAGCTTGTTCGTGTTGGGGACATGGGGGCCCCGGCAGAGATCATAGAAGTCGCCCTGACGGTAGCCCGAGATCTTCTCGTCGGCGGGGATATCCGAGACCAGCTCGACCTTCAGGGGCTCCCCCAGAGACTGGAAGCGGGCGATGGCCTCGTCCCTCCCCAGGTCCTCCCGGACGACTGGATGGGCCTCCTGGCTGACCTTGCGCATCTCCGCCTCGATGGCCACCAGATCCTCAGGTGTGAAGAACTTCTCCACCTGGAAATCGTAGTAGAAGCCGTCCTCGATGACCGGTCCGATGCCCACCTGGGCCTCCGGGAAGAGGCGCTTCACGGCCTGGGCCAGCAGATGGGATGTGGAATGGCGGAGGATCTCCAGGCTATCGGGATCCTTGCTCGTCACCAGGGCCACCCGGACGCCATCGGGAAGGGGAGCGTTCAGATCCTGGAGATGCCCGTCCACCTTGACGGCAAGAGAGGCTTCCAGGAGCTTGGGTCCGATGCCCCGGGCCAGGTCCGCGCCGGTGGCACCGTCCAGGAGTTCGCGGACGGAATCATCGGGAAGGCGGACGGAAATAGGCATGAAATCCTCGCGTGGAATCAATCAGTTTACGACAGCTTCGCGGATGCGTCTGCTGGCGCACGGATACAGGAACGCCCCCAATCACTTGTGAGTAATGGGGGCGTTCTAGATTTTAACGTCGCGGCGACCTACTTTTCCACACTTAAAAATGCAGTATCATCGGCCCACTGGTGCTTAACTGCCGTGTTCGGGATGGGAACGGGTGTG
>JAYSNJ010000097.1:0-16619 GCA_043723905.1 Holophagaceae bacterium | reverse complement strand
TGGCCCTGACCATGGTGACGGGCGACGTGGCGGAGGAGGCCCTCACCTTCGGTCCGGAAGGGCTGCTGGCCCGCCTTCCCGCGGGAGCCATCCACCTCTGCATGAGCACCATCGGGGTGGAGACCTCCCGGAAGTTGGCCGCGGCCCACGAGGAGAGGGGCCAGGGCTATGTCGCCGCCCCGGTCTTCGGCAGGCCCGGGGCCGCCGCCTCCAGGCATCTCTGGATCGTGGCCGGGGGGCCTGAGGCCCAGGTGACCCGCTGCCTCACCATTTTTGATGCCCTGGGGCGGGGGCTCACCCGGGTGGGGCCCCTCCCCGAAGTGGCCCACGCCGCGAAACTGGGGGGCAGCCTGCTGACGGTGGCCATGGTGGAGGGGCTTTCCGAGGTCCTGGCCTTCGGGGAGAAGGCGGGGCTGGCCCCGGCGGACTTCCTGCGCCTCCTCAACACGGCGCTCTTCAAGTCGCCCCTGCTGGATTCCTACGGCGGCCTGATGGTCCGGCACAGCTTCGAGCCTGCGGACCTGAGCCTGGATCAGGCGGCCCAGGATACGCGCCTGGCCCTCCGGGCCTCCGAGGGCCTCAAGGCCGCCCTGCCTCTGGCCGAACTCCTGCATCGAAGGCTCGAGGTCTCGGAGGCCCAGGGGCTCGGCGCCCAGGATCTCTCCGTGCTCTACCGGGCCTGCCGGATGGAGGCGGGTCTGGAGGCGGGCCTGGTACCCCGCCCCCAGGCGGTTCCCGCCCCTCCCCCATCCAGGCCTGAAGAGGTCCTGCCGACACCGGTGCTGGAGAGCCGAATCCCTCCCCCTGCAACTCTGCCACCTCCGACTGCCGATCCTGTTCCGCCTGAAGGGACCCCGGAGATGGCCGAAGGGGAGGCTCCAGGACCTGCCCATCCTCCCATAGTCCCCTTGGAGGGGGAGGCCCTGAGCACCTTCGCCGCCACTTCTGGTGATCACCGGGTGATCCTGGACCTGAAGCGGACCACTCATTTCGAGGAACTCCAGGGTCAGGTGTGGGCCTGGCACCAGGAGAAGCGCTACGGGACCCCCTGGCGGAGCCTGGCGGAGGTGGAAGGTGCCTTCCGGCACATCCTGTTCCTCAGGGTTCAGCGTCATGTGCTCCTGCACCCCGAGACGGTGCTGGCCCTCAGGCCCCTCTTCGGGGGGCGGGCCAAGGCGAGAGTGGGGGAGCACCTGGAGCTCGAGGTCAGCCGGGCGGCGACTCCCCGGCTGAAGGAACTCCTGGGGTGGTAGGTCCTGGCCTTTCCTCTTGAACGAAGGCGGGCCATGGGCATCCAAAGGCTTGTCCCCTTCTGCCCATGGGGGCGAACCCCGATGATGCAATAATCCCCCCCGCCCGCCGCGCTTCGGCGTCAGGAGAGCCAGTGGCCCTGGAAGCCTCGACCCTCGATCCCCAGCTCCTCACCCGGGAGCAGCGCATCGCGCTCTTCCGCACCATCTATGCGGCCCGCCGGATCGATGACCGGGAGATCGCCGGCAAGCGCCAGAACAAGGTCTTCTTCCAGATCAATGGCGTGGGCCACGAGGCCATCGGCGCCGCTGCGGCCATGGTCCTCAAGTCCGGCCACGACTGGTTCTTCCTCTACTACCGGGACCGGGCCCTCTGCTACGGCCTGGGCGTCACGGCCTACGACATGTTCCTGGGCAGCGTGGGCTCCAAGCTGGACCCCGCCACCGGCGGCCGCCAGATGCCCACCCACTGGAGCAGTTCCAAGCACCGCATCTGGTCCAGTTCCAGTCCCACGGGCAGCCAGTTCCTCCAGGCCGTGGGCTGCGTGGAGGCGGTGCGCCGGGCCGAACAGGGAGGCCTCGCCGCCGAACTCGACGCCCGGCCCGACGAGATCGCCCTGGCCACCACCGGGGATGGCACCGTGAGCCAGGGGGAGTTCTGGGAGGGCCTGAACAACGCCGTGAACCTGAAACTCCCCGTGATCTTTCTGGTGGAGGACAACGGCTACGCTATCTCCACGCCCACGGAAGTCCAGTACGCCGGGGCCAATGTCGCCGCCCTCCTCAAGGGCTGGGAGCCCCACGGACTGCTGGTCATCGACGAGGTGGACGGCTGCGATCCCATCGCGTCGTACCACGCCATGGCGCGTGCCGCCGAGCACTGCCGCGCCCGCCGGGGCCCGGCCCTGGTGCGTGCCCGGACCATAAGGCCCTACAGCCATTCCCTCTCGGACGACGAGGCCCTCTACAAGACCTCCGCCCAGCGGATCGAGGAACAGAAGCGGGATCCCGTGGTCACCTTCGGCGCCCGGCTCCTGGAGCTGGGCGATCTCACGGAGAACGATCTCGCCCAGCTGAAGTCCGAGATCCAGATGGAGATCGATCTCGCCTGGGAGCGGGCCGAGGACGCCCCTCCTCCGGATTCGGGCAGCTACTACAAGTACCTCTACAGCGAGGAGGTGGACCCCACCTCCCAGGCCTTCGACACGGAGGACACGGCGCCGGATCCGGCGGGTGTTCAGAAGACCATGATCGATCTCATCAACTCCACACTGAAGCAGGAGATGGCCCGGAATCCGCGGATCCTGGTCTTCGGCCAGGATGTGGCCGATGCCAGCCGGGAGGAGATCCTCTCGGAGGTGAAGGGGAAGGGCGGCGTCTTCAAGGCCACCCATGGTCTCCAGAAGGCCTTCGGCAGCCATCGCGTGTACAACTCGCCCCTGGCGGAGGCCACCATCATCGGCCGGGCCCTGGGCCTGGCGGGCCGGGGCTTCAAGCCCGTGGTGGAGATCCAGTTCTTCGACTACATCTGGCCCGCCATGCAACAGCTCCGGGACGAGCTGGCCAACTTCCGCTGGCGCTCCAACAACGATTTCAAGGCGCCCATGGTGGTGCGGGTGCCCATCGGCGGCTACCTCATGGGGGGCGGCGTCTACCACAGCCAGAGCGGTGAGAGCATCTTCACGCACATCCCCGGCCTGCGGGTGGTCTATCCCAGCAGTGCGCTGGACGCCGCGGGACTGCTGCGCACGGCCATCCGCTGCGATGACCCCGTGCTCTTCCTGGAGCCCAAGCACCTCTACCGGCAGATTCACAACAAGGGCGCCGAACCCGGCCCCGATTTCATGATCCCCTTCGGCAAGGCCCGCACCGTGCGCGAAGGCACCAGCCTCTCGCTCATCACATACGGCAGCACCGTGTACCGGGCCGTCCAGGCCGCCCGGCTGGCCGAGGCCGAGGGCATCAGCGTGGAGATCATCGATCTGCGCACACTCAGCCCCTACGACTGGGAGGCCATCCAGCGCACCGTGAAGAAGACCCATCGCGTTCTAGTGGCCCACGAGGACGGCAAGTCCTGGGGCTATGGCGCCGAGATCGCCGCCCGCATCGCCGACGAATGCTTCTTCGATCTGGACGCCCCCGTGCGCCGCATCGGCGCCAAGGACACCTGGATCGCCTACCATCCCAGCTTGGAGGACGAGATCCTGCCCCAGAGCAGCGATTTCCTGGAGGCCTACCGGGCGCTCATGGGGATCTGATCGAGGGTGTGTCAGTGCCTGGAGCTCAGTGCCTGGAGGCACTGAGGAGCGTCTCCATGTACCGGGACTTCACCTGGCTCGAGGCCAGGGCCTGCTTGAGCGGCGGGAGCTTGAGAAGCACGCCCAGGATGGCGGAGAGGGCGCGATGGCCGTAGGTGGACTGGCCATCCACCAGCAGCTCCGCCAGCTGCCCCCGCTCGATGGCCATCATGACGACCCGATGGGCCGTGGTGGCAGGGGTGAGCACCCGCTCCGGCCGGGCCTTCAGGGCGATGGCGTCCTTGGGGCAGGCCCGCACGCAGACGCCGCAGCCCAGGCAGTGCTCCTCGTCCAGCCGGGCCGATTTCGCGGCAGCGCGCGCTGGATCATGGGCGGAAACCAGGCTCAGGGCCTCCACGGGGCAGGCGGCCACGCACTTGCCGCAGCCGTTGCAGGCTTCCCTGTCCAGGGCAGGGAGGAAGTTGGTGGTGTGCACGGGGCGCATGAAGCCGAAGCGCCGGGCGGCGATCATGGCCTCGCAGCAGCAGCCGCAGCAGTTGCAGATGAAGCTCACGTCCTTCCGCACGTTCTCCCCGAACTGCACCAGACCCCGCTCCCGGGCCGTCTGGAGCAGGTCCAGGCATTCGGAGGCCTCGACTCTGCGGGCCACGCCATGGCGCGTCAGGGAGTCGGCGCAGTTGCCGAAGGTCATGCAGATGTCCATGGGGGCGTCGCAGGCGCGGCCCAGGTGGGCCATCTTGTGGCGGCAGTAGCAGATCCCCACGCCGATGGCCCGGGCGGAACGCACCACGTCGCTGGCCCGCTCGTAGTCCAGGACCGTCAGTGCATTCGTCTGCGGGAGCACGCCCTCGTCCACGAAGACCCGGCCCAGCTGGGTCTCCCCCTGGGCGAAGAGGTTCCGCACGAAGTCCTCCTCCACGTTGAGATACTGGAAGAAGAGCTCCGAGAGCGTCTTCTGATCCAGGTCGCCCCCCACGCGCATCAGGGAGAACTCGAAGAAGCCCGCCATGGGAGGCGGAAGGGTGTAGCGGGTCTCGGGCCCGTCCCGGAAATCCAGGAGCATGGCCCGGGAGGCCAGCCCGTCGAGCAGATTGCGGGTCTCGGCCTCGGGCAGCTTCCAGATCCCCGCCGCCCTCTGGACCGTGAAGGGGCGGATGGGGAGCTGGGCCACGAGCCCTGCCTCCCGCTCGCTCACGAGCAGCTTGAGGATGCGGAAGAGCAGTTCGGAGGGGGGCGCTCCCTGGGGAAAGCGGTTCAGCCGTTCGGCCAGGTTCCCGTACTCGGACTTCAGGGTATGGTGCGCCATGGCTCAGCCCCTTGGCGTCAAGATAGCGCGTTGTTGGTTTGTCTGAAATGGGCGTTCGTTTTTGGCCGACAAAGAAAAAATGAACCACGGAGGGCACAGAGAAAAGAAACGGAGAGCACAGAGAATTCAGGATGATCCAGGTTCGATCTTTCCTCTGTGCCCTCTGTGGTTCCGTTTCCTGGGCGCGGGAATCAGGCCTGGTGGTAGACCTCGCTGCCCTGGGAGACGAACTCCTGGGACATCTCTTCCATCCCCTTCTCGATCGCTTCGCCCTCGCCGTAGCCGTGCTCATCGGCGTAATTCCGCACGTCCTCTGTGATCCGCATGGAGCAGAAGTGGGGGCCGCACATGGAGCAGAAGTGGGCCACCTTGGCGCCCTCGGCGGGCAGGGTCTCGTCGTGGAATTCCTGGGCGGTCTCGGGATCGAGGGCCAGTGCGAACTGATCCTCCCAGCGGAACTCGAAGCGGGCCTTGCTCATGGCATCGTCCCAGGCCCGGGCGCTGGGGTGGCCCTTGGCCAGATCGGCGGCGTGGGCGGCGATCTTGTAGGTGATGACGCCGTCCTTCACGTCTTTCTTGTTGGGCAGGCCCAGGTGTTCCTTGGGGGTCACGTAGCAGAGCATGGCCGTGCCCATCCAGCCGATCATGGCGGCGCCGATGGCGGAAGTGATGTGGTCGTAGCCCGGCGCGATATCCGTGGTGAGGGGGCCGAGGGTGTAGAAGGGCGCCTCCTGGCAGACCTCCAGCTGCTTGGTCATGTTCTCCTGGATGAGGTTCATGGGCACATGTCCCGGCCCCTCGATCATCACCTGCACATCGTGCTTCCAGGCGATCTTTGTGAGTTCGCCCAGGGTCTCCAGTTCGCCGAACTGGGCCTCGTCGTTAGCGTCCGCCGTGGAACCCGGCCGCAGGCCATCCCCCAGGGAGAAACCCACATCGTAGGCCTTCATGATTTCGCAGATGTCCTCGAAGTGGGTGTAGAGGAAGTTCTCCTTGTGGTGGGCCAGGCACCACTTGGCCAGAATGGCTCCCCCCCGGCTCACGATGCCCGTGAGGCGCTTGGCCGTGAGCGGCACGTAGCGCAGCAGGACACCCGCATGGATGGTGAAGTAGTCGACCCCCTGCTCGGCCTGCTCGATGAGGGTGTCCCGGTAGATTTCCCAGGTCAGGTCCTCGGCCTTGCCATTCACCTTTTCAAGCGCCTGGTAGATGGGCACGGTGCCGATGGGGACGGGGCTGTTGCGCAGGATCCACTCGCGCGTCTCATGGATGTTCGCGCCGGTGCTGAGGTCCATGACCGTGTCCGAGCCCCAGCGGATGGCCCAGGCCATCTTCTCCACCTCCTCCTCGATGGAGGAGGCCACGGCGGAGTTGCCGATATTGGCGTTGATCTTCACGAGGACATTGCGCCCGATGATCATGGGCTCGGATTCCGGGTGATTGATGTTGGCGGGAATGACGGCCCGGCCCCGGGCCACTTCGCTGCGCACGAATTCGGGCGTGATGGGCTGGCGGCCCGAGGCCTCCCGGCCCAGGTTCTCGCGGATGGCGATGAATTCCATCTCGGGGGTGACGATGCCCAGGCGGGCGTAGTGCAGCTGCGTGACGTTCTTCCCGGCCCTGGCGCGCAGGGGGCGGCGCTCGGCCTTGAACCGGATGGCGTCCAGCTCCGCGTCCCGTTCCCGGAGCTGGCGGTAGACGCTGGTGGAGGAGCCCAGTTCCTCCACATCGGCCCGCTCCAGGATCCAGGGCAGGCGAAGGGGACTCAGGCCCTTGGCGAGATCGATGCGGGCCTCGGGGTCGGTGTAGGGGCCGGTGGTGTCGTAGAGGAGGATGGGGGCGTTGGGGGTGAGGGTGCCGTCGAAGTCCCGGGTGGGCTGGAGCCTGACCCGCCGCAGGGGCACCTGGAGATCGGCCCTGGAGCCCTGAACATAGGTCTTCTCGGAGGCGGGGAAAGGCTTCCTGCACGTTTCGAACGTGTTTTCCTGGGTGGTTGGGGTGGAAGATGAATTAGACATTAATTTCTCCAGGATTCGGACCGGGAATCGGGCGATCGGGGCCCGCCCCTGTTGGGCGAGTTTATCAGTGCCCGGTAATTTTGCCGGTTCTCAAGCCTTCATGCCCTTGTGGACGATACCTTGGATGCAATCGGTATGGCCGGAGGTGAGGGATGCCTGACAAGGAAAGAAGGGACCAGCCCATCCCTGACCAGTTAATCCAGATCGCCCAGGAGCAGGAGGGCGGAGCCGAGCGTGTCATTTCCCAGATCGAGGTGGTCCAGTCCAGTTTCGAGGAGATCCAGAACCTGGCCAAGGAATGCAACGCCATCCTGGCTCAGCTCATGCCGCCCAGCGAGGAACGGGAGAACCTAATCGCCAAGATCGAGGACATCGGGCTCCACGCCGACAACGGGATGTACAACGTCTCCGGGGTCTTCGATCTCTTTCAGTACCAGGACATCGTCCGCCAGAAGCTGGAAAAGGTGGGCCACCGGCTCATTGATGTCTCCGAGTACATCCAGGCGAACCTGGTGCCCCAGGAAGAGGCCACTCGGCATGCGCCTTCGGGCCGGGATATCCTGGAGCGCGAGGGGCAGGCCGCCGACATTGCCAAGGACGATGCGGACGCGGTGGTGGCGGACTTCTTCGCCAAGCTCCGGGCCCAGAAGCTGGCCAAGAACTCCTGAAGAAACCCCAAGTGAGGGTATCCTGGCGGATGTAGCCGGAACACTTGCTGGAGTCACGGAATGTTCAATCCACGCCTGCTGGGAACCATTGCGGTGGCCTTTGGTCTGCTCGGCGCCCAGCAGCCTCTCGAAGACCCGGTGATGAAAATCCGGGGCCAGCGCGCCCAGGCCGGTGGTGATCAGGATCTGCCTCCCGTGCCCCGAACCGTGATGGAACCGCCGCCCCTCCCTCCCCCCGAAGTCCATGTCAAGGACACCCGGGGCTACCGGGCGACGAAGGGGAAGAAGGGCAAGAGGGGCAAGGCCGGCGTCGCGAGGAAGGGCAGGGACTCTGCGGCGAAGAAGGGGGCTCCCAAGGGGACCAGGGCTCCTCGGCCCAAGAAAGCCTCCTCGGTGAAGAAATGAAGCCGAAGCGCCTCGGTGTCCTGACCTCCGGAGGCGATGCCCCGGGGATGAACGCGGCGATCCGGGCCGTGGTGAGGCAGGCCAGTGCCCTGGACATCGAGGTCTACGGCATCTATCGCGGTTTTCAGGGGCTGGTGGACCAGGACTGGCGGCCCCTTTCCAGCCGCAACTGCGCCAATATCCTCCAGCGCGGGGGCACCATCCTGAACACTGCCCGCTGCGAGGCCTTCAGGGTCAAGGCCGTGCGGGCCCAGGTGGCCCGGGACCTCCAGTCCGCGGGGATCGATGGGCTGATCGTCATCGGAGGGGATGGCAGCTTCACCGGCGCCGAACTGCTGTCCGAGGAACAGAGGGTCCCCTGCGTGGGTATCCCGGGCACCATCGACAACGATCTGCCGGGCACCGAGCGCACGCTGGGCTTCGATACCGCGCTCAACACGGCCATCGGCGCCATCGACCGCGTCCGGGACACTGCCAGCGCCCACGAGCGCCTCTTCCTGGTGGAGGTCATGGGCCGCAGTTCCGGCATGATCGCCGTCCACACGGCCATCGCCTGCGGTGCGGAAGCCGTCATCTATCCCGAATCCGCCAAGGACACCTACGAGGATCTGGTGGCCCAGCTGCGGGCAGGCTGGGAGCGGGGCAAGCGGAGCAGCATCGTGGTGGTCGCCGAAGGCGACCAGCAGCTGGGCAACGCCTACGCCGTGGGTGAGCGGCTGCGCCAGGACCACGACCTCGATCTGCGGGTGGTGGTGCTCGGGCACATCCAGCGGGGAGGCAGCCCCACCGCCATCGACCGCATCTGGGGCAGCCTCTGGGGCGCCGAAGCGGTGAAGCGTTTGGCCGCGGGCGAGCAGGGCCTCTACCTGGGCGCCCAGGCGGGGGAACTGGTATCCATCCCACTGGCGAGAATCCACGATCCCCGCCCCGCGCCTCCTGGCGCGTTGACGGATCTGCTGCCTGTGCTGGGCCGCTGAGGCGGGCGGAACACGAGACTCTACGCTGTTACGTAAGCTAAAGGACCGGGAATGACAAACGCCGCTACTGGTATCGAAAAAATCGCAATTGTTATGGCCGGCGGGCGGGGGACGCGGTTCTGGCCGCGGTCCAGGACCCATCGGCCCAAGCAGTTCCTGGCCATGGTGGGCGATGCGACCCTCCTGAACCAGACCGTTTCGCGGCTCTTTCCGGAGTTCGCACCGGAGAACGTCTATATCGTCACCACTGAGGATCTGGCGGCGGAAACGCGGCGGCTCCTGCCCGAGCTGCCGGGCGGGAACGTGATCGTGGAACCCGAGGGGCGCAACACGGCGCCCTGTCTCGCGCTGGCCCTCACCGTCATCGAGGCGCGCCATCCCCAGGGCGTGATGGTAGTGCTCTCGGCGGATCACTGGATCACCGACCACCAGGCCTTCCACGCCGATATCGATCGGGCTTCCCGCCACGCCTGCCAGCAGCATGACCTCGTCACCTTCGGCATCCGGCCCGCCTACCCCGAGACCGGGTACGGCTACATCGAAACCGAGGGGCAGGGCTCCGTCCTCGCCGTGAAGGCCTTCCGCGAGAAGCCGCCCCTGGCCACCGCCCTGGAGTATCTGCAGACCGGACGCCACTACTGGAATGCGGGGATGTTCGTGTGGACGCTAGCGGATATGCGCCGGGAACTCCAGGTCCACTGCCCGGAGGTGCTGGCGCCCCTGGACGCCTGGGTGGCCGCCGGTGGGGATCCCAGGACCATCGGAGCGGCCTATGCCCAGCTGCCCAAACTCTCCATCGACTATGCGCTGATGGAGAAGTCCAGCCACGTGGCGGTGGTGCCTGCCAGCTTCGGCTGGTCCGATGTGGGCTCGTGGCCTGCGGTGGTGGAATTCCACGAGGCGGACGGGAATGGCAACGTGGTGCAGGGGGAGGCGGTGCTGGTGGATTCCACGAACTGCGCCATCTTCGGCGGCCGGCGCATGATCGGCGGTTCCGGTCTGAAGGATCTCATCGTGGTGGACGAGGAGGACGCCCTCCTCATCTGCCATCGGGACAAGGCCCAGGGCGTGAAGGACATCGTCGACCGGCTCCAGCAGCTGGGCCGCAGGGACCTTCTCTGAGGCGATGATGATCGGCGGATGGGAAGTCCTGGACACGGCGGTCAAGATCGGGCTGGGCGTGCTCGTCACCGGGGGCGTCACCGTCTGGGTGACGCGCATCCAGCTGAGGGCCCAGAACGGCCGCGAGCTGCGCCAGCACCGTCAGCAGGAATGGTCCCGGAGCATGGAACTGGTGATCGGGTTCCGGAAGAGCCTCTATCTCTTCAATGAAGCGGCGGGGGATTACCTGGTGAATCGCGAGGAGGCCTCCCTGGAGTCTGATCTCGAGCGCCAGCTTTCCGAGGCCAAGGCCCGCCTGGAGGCCGCGCTGCTGGAGCTGGTGGAGGCCCACACGCGCCTGGGGATCCTGGATCCGGAAGCCGCTGGAGCGCTGGAGGCCTACCGGCAGGCCGGAGACGAGTACTTCCGGGAGGTCTGGAATGCCAAGGGCCGCCTCAGCGATGACGAACTGGCCGAACGCTGGGGGCGGCTGGAAGACCCGAGAGGGGCTCTCTTCGACGGGCTTCGGCGCCTGGAACAGCGCTTCAACATGTAGGGCGCACCGCGCCCGGACCGATGAATGGAAAGCGAGAAGGAAAAATGGAAAAACCCAAATCTCTCCACGTGGACAAGCCCTGGGGCTCCTTCGACCAGTTCGTGCTCAACGAGACCTGCACGGTGAAGATCCTCACCTGCAACCCTGGGCAGCAGCTCAGTCTCCAGAAGCACCGCCATCGCGCCGAACTCTGGGTGGCCCTGGACGAGGGTGTGATCATCGAACTCGACGGGAAACTCATCACGCCCGACCGGAACGCCGAAGTCTGGCTGCCCGCGGGGAGTGTCCACCGCCTCAGCTGCGCGGCCCAGACGCCCCATCCAGTGCGCGTGATGGAGATCAGCCTCGGGCACTTCGACGAGCTCGATATCGAGCGCCTCGAAGACGTCTACGGCCGCCACTAGGAAGATCCCGCTTCCGTCCTCCTCCTGGTGAATGATGGCCAGGTGCGGCAGCCATCATTGATCTGAAGGGGCCGAGGCTCTACACTGGCCAGTGAGGTGTCCCTTCGGGGGCTTCCCGCCACATTCTGTCTCACCTCTCAAACCAGTTCCCGTCCGCGGGAACTCCCGCTCATCTTCCCCACCAAATCAATCCCGCCAAATCATCCCTCACGAAACGCCCCTGCCTCGGGGCGTTTCACTGTACGGATTTATCCATCCTGGACTCGTGTGGATGTTGAAAACAGTGGATTTATGGTTTTTGCGAAGAGCGTCCATCCGGGTCAGTCCGCCAAAAATTGGAGTAATCCAGGACGGTTTTGCAGTAAATTTGCAGTAAGTCGGGAGTAATCCGACAGGGTGATCCCCATGGCACGGACGAAGAATGACGCTGCGCTGAACTCCCGATCCTCCAGGGCGAAGCTGACCAAGCGCCATGCGCCGTACTGGCTGGTCCTGGAAAAGGGCCGTGCCCTGGGCTACCGGAAGGGCGAGAACGGCGGGATCTGGTTCGCCCGGTATTCGGATCCCATGGCGATGCCCCCGCGCATGCAGGAGCGCCTGGGGCCCGCCGATGACTTCAGTGATCCTGATGGAAAGATGGTGCTCTCCTTCGCCCAAGCCCAGGATGCCGCTCGGGAGTGGTTCAAGGTGGCCTTCCACGAGGCCA
The DNA here is from genome assembly GCA_043723905.1 of Holophagaceae bacterium. GTDB lineage: Bacteria > Acidobacteriota > Holophagae > Holophagales > Holophagaceae > JAYREN01. Next base: position 4,970 of record JAYSNJ010000097.1, on the reverse strand, counting down.
CGGGGGAGCGAGTGCGGACGGGGCCTTACACCGTGGCCGATGTCATTGAGGACTACCTGGTGGACCGCAAGCGTCACGAAGCGAAAACGGCGGAGCGCATGAAGTGGGACTTCGACGCGCGGGTACTTCCCGTTCTCGGGGATCTTCAGGCGGAGAAGCTGACCAAGAAGCGGGTTGAAACGTGGATGGAAGACCTCGCGGCTTCTCCTGCCCGTCATCGCGGGAAGGAGGGAAAGGTCCCGAAAACAGCGGATGAGAAGCGGGCCCGCATGGCCTCGGCAAACCGCATCTGGAAGAACCTGCGGGCCGCCCTCAACCTGGCGGTACGGGAGCGGAAGATCCCGAGTGATGCGGGATGGCGCGAAGTGAAATCCTTCTCGGGAACGCATGCTCCCCGCATCCGGTTCCTCTCTGTCACGGAGCAACAGCGCCTCGTGAACGCTGCGCCGTCGGAGGACTTCCGCCGACTCCTCCAGGCGGGGCTCTTCACGGGGGCCCGGGAAGGCGAACTGACCCGCCTGAAGGCCAGGGATTTCCTGGACGACAACGGGTCCATCTTCATCGAGAAATCCAAGAGCGGAAGACCGCGCTACATCACCTTGACGGCGGAAGGGGTGACGTTCTTCCGGGAAGTGGTGGCCGGACTCTCCGCGGAGGACCCGGTCTTTCCACGCAGGACCTATGAGCGGAAACAGAAGAGCGCCACGGGCATTTGGAGCCGGGCGGAGTTGTGTCGGATGATGGCCGAAGTCTGCGAGGCTGCCGAACTCGATGCGTTGGTGTTCCACGAATTGCGGCATACCTACGCCTCGGGCATGGTGAATCAGGGGATGCCGCTGGTCTTCGTGGCCCAGCAACTCGGGCACCGGGACACGAGGATGGTGGAGGCTCACTACGGCCATCTCTGCCAGACGGCCAAGGCCGAGGCCGTGCGAAGGCTGGCCCCCGTGCTGGGGATCCACCAGGCGGCAGGCATCGCACCATTGGAGATCAAGAAGGCCTGAGCCATTCGGGATTGCTTTGGAAGTTGGAGAGGGAAATGACCAGACCAAAACGTGTGGACCAAGAGCGAGAAGATGTTCGGATCGCGAGAGAAAAAGCGAGACGGGCCGTTTCCTATTGGGAGAGCGGAAGGTGCGGGTCGGGGAAGGATGTCCATCAAGAGATGTTCTTCAGCCTCTTGGGTAGAGACCTCGGGGATGTGGTGAAGCGATACCCACAGGCGATTCAAACGGATGGAAAGAGGAATCTCTGGGACATGGAAATACTCAGTTCCATTCTCCTTTTTGACGACCCCGTGACCATGCTTGTTAACATGCCGGACGATAGCCCTTCGACTAAGTCAGCGATGATTCGAGAGCTGGAAAGGGAAGGCTGTTCCAGGGCCCAAGAGGAGGCATTGCGTAATTCTTTTTTGGCGATGCTGAATCAGCGGCCCTATACCGATTCAGACAGCGATCCGTGGGTTATCGCATTCCGTCTGTTCAAAGAAAACAGCATCAAAGCAAAGAAATAATTAAGCTTGAAGTACCCCCAGATGACACCAGCAGGCGGATCGAAGATCCGCAATTCTTCCTCCACCACGCGATCGTGGTGATTCGAGGGAGACGATATGAACACAAAGAAATTCACTGGTGCTCAGGTGGACCGCATCGCCGTGTGCGTCGAGGAGGCCGCAGAGATGCTGGGACTGGGGCGGTCCACGGTCTTTGAGCTCCTGAAGGATGGTTCGCTGGTTTCCGTGAAAGTCGGGAAGCGTCGGCTGATTCCTGTCCGGGAGCTCTCCGCCTTCCTGGAACGTCTTGGCGAGAAGACAGGCGCATAGGGGTACGGGATGACCAGCGTGATAAGGAAACTCTTCGCCAGAGCCGGTGGCGTCCTCACATTGGCGGCACCTCCCTCATCCTTCACCCATGCCTTGCCGCTCGGCGCAGGGTCACAGGGGTGCCCCATGGCCTCTGAGTATTCCCTCCCATTCGGGCATGACCCCGCGTCTCTCGATGCGTCGGGACCCTTGGTGGATGAGAATTTGACCCTGAAGGGTGGGAGGAACGGTAAGGCGCAAGCGGGTGGTTCCTCATTGGACAAGGCTCTTTGTCTGGCGCGAATGGCCGGGATTGAAACGTGGCGGGATGAGGCTGGGGAGCCTCATCTCACCGTGCCCATAAAGAACCATGTGGAACACTACCGACTGAAGGCGGATCTTAAATCTCCAGCGGGACTTTGGTTGGCCGATTACTACTTTCGCAGCGAAGGAAAGGCTCTCCCCTCCGGCTCAAGAACGGAGGTCCTGGAGAACCTCATGGCCGAAGCGATGTCGTCGGATCGGGTCTTCGTGACAGGCCGTCGGGTGGCTCGGCTGGGGAATCACGTGTTCGTAGATTTGTGCAACCCTACCTGGGAAGTGGTGGAGGTCACGCCCCAGGGATGGGCTGTGCGAGCCGCCTCGGAGGTGCCAATTCGATTCACCCATGCTCCGTCGATGCTGGCTTTGCCCTATCCTCTTCGCGGTGGGCAGCTGGAAGATCTGCGTCCGTTCTTCAACTGCGATGACGATGGGTTTCGGTTAATCGTGGCCTGGATCCTGACGGGTCTTTCAGGGGGGGGTGAGTACCCGATCCTCGTCCTTGGGGGAGAGGCCGGATCGGCGAAAAGCACCGCGACCCGGTACGTCCGCGCGTTGGTGGATCCAAACACAGCGCCCTTGCGCAAGATGCCGAGGGAAGAACGCGATCTCTTCATTGCCGCAAAAAATAGCCTGGTCCTGACCCTCGATAACCTGAGCACACCGCCCGCGTGGCTCTCGGACGCACTGTGCGCCATCGCTCTGGGGACTTCCTTTGCTTGTCGGACCCTGTACGCCGATGAGGGAGAGACCATTTTCAGTGTGGCCTCTCCAATCGTGATGAATGGCATCACGGAACAGTTAACCCGTTCGGACCTGGCGGACCGGGCCTTCAGTGTGACCCTTCACCGAATACCGCAAGAGAGCATGAGGCCCAAAAACGAACTGGACGCTGCTTTCAATGAGGTCATGCCCTCCGTCTTGGGGGCATTTCTCGATGTGTTGTCCTCGGCTTTGGCTCACCTTGCCGATGTCAGCCTGGACAGATACCCACGGCTCGCTCAGACAGCGAAGTTTATGGCAGCCGCCGAACCTTCCCTTGGGTGGGAGCCCGGTACCTTCGCGCAGCTCCTGGAGAGAACTCATAAATCCGTAGCGGAATCCGTGCTGGAGGGCGACCCCACCCTCCAGGCGCTGCAGGCTCAAGTTCAGAGCAATGGCGGGCAGTGGCTTTTCACGGGGACTGCGACGAACCTGCTGGGCATGCTGGAGGAATTCAAGCCCTATCCGACACCCAAAAAATGGCCGTCTGCGGCGAACAAATTGACACTTCAGTTGCGCGTAATTGCATCCCAGCTCCGTTTGATGGGATGGGAGGTTAGCGTCGATGGTCGGGACGGAACTCGAAAGAATGGCCGATGCATCCGACTGTCTTTCCCAGCGTCTATCCCTTCTTTCTCTCCTGAGGAAATGGAGAGACCGTCCGAAGCGTCCGATCGTCCGAAACTGAGCGATGGTGAGGCTCTGCGGCCGGACGATCATTCGGAGTCTATCGTCCTGGATCGGCTGTGATATCGCACGGTGCAGGAAATTTTTCGGACGGTCCAGGTCTGTAAGAGATTGGGAAGGGGGGATCGTCCGAACGGGAATCGCTTATCAGCACTAGCTTTCGGACGGTCAGGGGATTCGGACGATCAATCGGGACTTTCTTCCTTACCGTTGGGATTGCATGACGCCCTCGCTTTTTCCACCCATGGATGGTTCTGGCAGCCCGATTTGTCAGGGCACGACTCTAGGCGCGAACACGATTGCCACAGGAAGCCGAAACCGCCGATCACGGCAATGCGTTGCGCGGGCGCAGAATCGGTATCGAGACGCTGATGACGTTCCTTGTAAGGTGAACCACGTTCGCTAATCGCCTGCGCAGCGTTGGCTCTGTGTTAGGAGAGCGTTCGCATGGTGTTGGAAGTGCGTCCACAATGCGTGCATTGGGCGTATCAAGTGCGTTCCGATAATCGAGAAGCGATAGGGTGATTCCGCACGGAAGCGATGCCGTCCATGGGTACCCCGTGCATGACTGCCTCTCTGAGAAGGAGATCAAACCCGGAATTCAGGGAGGTGCGCCTCAATACGGGGGGAACTGGGCGGGACGGGGGCCCCCTGTCACGAAGCCGATGGGCCATGTCTCTCGCGGCCAAAACTGACGCCAGGGAAGTTGACCCGTTTCCGGGGCAGAGGAGTAAACTTCCAACAAAGCCTCATCCCTTGTGGGTTCATCTCATTGTGGGCCATGCCGCATATACAGTGATAATTGGCCTAAGCCTATTAGATTCAGGATAAACATCAGAATCGTTACCACCTTATGCGTCACGCCCTCCCCGAAATGGGGAAAATACCTCGAACCATTGGTAAATGGGCTTGTCCTGAAATGACTTTTTGGTAAATTTACTGTCGCATATGGGGGACTCTTCTGGCTAGGGTATCCAATGATAATGATTATACTAATCATCTTTCCATCTTCTGCGTCACGCTCCCCTCGTGGATGCGGCAGAATACATAGTTAGGCGATTCATATGACCTACAGAGACAAATCCATTTCTGTCGCGCTTTTTTCAGCCGCGCTTTTGCTCATGATCTCCTGTACCTACCGAGACAACAACAAACTAAATATTGATTCCTTTAATGCCACATCTAACCCAATCCCATACGATGCTGTGCCAACCTTAAAGGGAGGATGGACTTTCGATGGTACAGGCTGGGAATATACGGGTGTAATTGTAACCTCTGATGGTTCATGGCAAGGAACTATTACCTCTCCACCATTCCTGAAATCCGTCAAATTTGAAACACCGACCACAAATATCACCAAAACAACGACCTACACACTAACGGTTCAAGGCCGTTT
>JAYSNJ010000096.1:0-36383 GCA_043723905.1 Holophagaceae bacterium | reverse complement strand
CGCTTCTTATTTCATTTCCAAGGGGCTTCGAATCAGTGGTACAGATTCGCCGTTGCCAGCCATTCCGCGCCATCGCCATCCGTGGGCTGACCGCCCGCGACGAGCACCGTGCCGTTGGGCAGCAGGGTCGCCGTGTGTCGGTAGCGGGGGGAGGATAGTGTGTTGGTGGTCGCAGTGAAGGCTCCCACACCGCTGTTGGCGGCAGGATTGAAGACCAACCCCACGTTAACGCCCGCAAAGGTGGTGATGTCGCTGATGCCGCCTGTGAGGAGCACACGGCCATCGAGAAGGCGCACCGACTCGGACAGGAAAAGGGGCACGGGCATGGAACCCGTGGCGATGATGGCGCCCTGGCCGCCATTTGCGTTCCCATCCACGATCTCCGCAGTCGCCAGGACCCCCTTCGTGTCGAAGTTGTAGCCCCCAGCGTTCAGCCAGCGGAGCCCGCCCAGGTAGACGCATGCAGAGGCACCGCGCTTCACGGTGGGTGTGGGCTGGATGATCTCGAATAGGCCCGAGGTGATGTTGTAGGATTCCTCAGTAGTCGCGCTATCGCCGCCTTCCCCTCCAACCAAGCCACCGAGGATCAAGACATAGTTGTTGTTAGTGGGGTGGAGCATGGCCGTGTGCTCGCTCCGCGCGACATTCAGACTGCCCGTATCCGTGGACTTGCCCTTTCGGGCCGGGTTCGGGCCGTTGGTGGCGTCGGGCTCGTAGAGTTCGGCGATGGCCACACTGGTATCGATGGTCCCACCTGCCACGCTCGCGCCGCCCACCACCAGCACCTTGCCATTGGGCAGCAGGGTAGCCGTGTGGACCATGAGCCGTACGTGGTTCAGGCTGTTCTGGAGGGTGAACTGCCCCGTGGCGGGGTTGTAGCGCTCCACGCGATCCGTCGCCGTGTTGTTGCTGTCCCGCCCGCCGATGATGAGCACAGTGCCATCCGACAACAGCGTTGCTGTATGCTCCTCCGTCGCATAGTTCAGGCTGCCCGTGGCGCTGAAGGTGCCCGTGACGGAGTCATAGAGTTCCGCGCTGGTCAGACGGGTGAAATTGCCCGAGACCTTGCCCTCGCCGCCCACCATTAGCACCTTGCCATTGGTCAGCAGGGTGGCGCTGTGGGCACTCCGGCCCTGGGCCAGACTGCCCGTGGCGGTGAAGGTGCCCACCGCAGGATCCGGCGTCGCGGGATTCAGGGTGCTGGTGGGCCCGGTTAGCCCGGTGGACAGAGTCTTGAAGGTCCCGTTGATCTGGGAGAGCTGGCCGTTCTGGAAGACGGCGGTGCCATTGAACTCGTAGCCACCCCCCACCAGGACCAAAGCGCCGGTGGAAGGATCGAAGGTCCCGCCCATGACGATGCCCCCGATGCTGACCTGGCCAGGGGCGAAGGTCAGGAGCCCCTGGGCCTGCCCCAGGGAGGCCGAGCTCGCAACCTGCGTGAGTGTTGTTTTCCCCGCAGGCTGCACGGCCTGGGCCTGCACGGGTGCCGCGAAGGTCAAATTGAAGGTGGCGTTTTCCCCGGCCGCCGTCACGACGGCCCCCGAAGTCTGGAAGGTGCCCGTGGGCTGGGGGGCCGCCGCAGGGGTCACGGTCCAGGTCTGGTCCACGGTGCCGCCCTTGCCATCGCTGGCCTGGATCCGGAGGCTGCAGACGGTGTTGCCCTGGTTGGCGGCCGGCGTCCAGGTGTATGTCCCGGCGCTGAAGGTGGAGCCTAGAGGGTTCGATCCGCTCACGATGGAGATCGCCACACGGTCCCCGTCCGGGTCCGTGGCGGCGGGCGTGTAGGAATACTGTGTGCCAACCGTGGCGGTGGTGGGGGCCGTGGTCGAGAAGGCGGGGGGATGGTTCGTCGCGGAGGTCGCGGTATCCCCGCCCCCACAGCCCAGGAGGCCCACAAGGGCAAGGCTGAGGGCAAAAGCCGCGGTTCCTGGGATGTGTTTCATGGGAGGCCTCCGAAGATCAATAAGGCCATATTGAATTTGATTTTAGCAATTTTCAAGAGGTTTCATTCGGCCTGCCTCAGCTCATGTAAGACCCTAATCTCTTCAGGGGATAAGGGGCTCTGGCCCCGGAGCGCCTCAGCTGAGCGCGAGACAAGTGGAACCTGTGCGTCCGCTCAGGACCTACTTCCCTTGCGCCGCCTCTTCCAGCGCCTCGGGCCGCCGGGGATCCAGGGCCAGGGCCCTGGAGAGGGCTGCGCGGGCGCCCGGGCAGGGACCCCCAGCCTTCAGGCGCCGCGCCTTGGCCAGGGCGATCCAGAGTTCCGGGGCGTCGGCCTTGGTGCGGAGGCCTTGGAGGGTGGCGGCCTCCGCCCGATCGAGGGCTGCACCGCCCCCGTCCCCCCAGGCATGGCCATCCAGGGCCAGGCGCGCAAGGGCCAAATGGAGGCGGAAATCCGTTGGGTTGAGGCGGAGGCCTGCAGCCAGGGCACGGCCCGCCGCCTCCAGGTCCGGCTGGGGATCCCTGCCCTGGAGGTGGGCCGCCAGGGCCGCCACCCGATGGGCCTCCGCCGAGGCCAACTGGCTCCGGTAGTGGTTGGCCCGGATGGCCAGGGCCCCCTGGGCCGCCTTGAGGGCTGCCTCCACGGCGGGCCCGGGATCCCGCCCCTGGGTGACCAGGAGGCGGGCCTCCAGGGCGCGTAGCAGGGGCAGGTGGAAATGGGCGTAGACCACGCCGGGGGCGCGCCGGATGGACAGTTCCAGGTGGCGGATGCCCTCCCGGATGGAAGCGGTGGCCTCCCGCCCGGAATCCCGCTCCCACTGGGCCCGCATCAGGAGCACCTCGCCCCAGACGGTCTGGTGGTAGGACTCCCAGTTGTGGGAGGCCTCCACGCCGCGGCAGATCTCCTCGGCCCGCTCCAGGTCCGGCAGGGGATCCAGGCCATGCTGGGCCAGGTACCGGGCGCGGATGCCCCGCATCTCGGATTCGTTGGTATCCAGGCCCTGTATTTGGCCCAGTCCCTCCTCCAGGGTGGCCCGGGGATCGCCCCCGAAGCGCCACAGGGCCTCGCCCTGCAGCCAGTGGAGCACGGTGGCTGGACTTGGCTCCCCGGGCTTCCGGGGCGCCCGGTGGCCCAGCTCCAGCTGCTCCTGGAGCCAGGGCAGGCAATCCTCCCCCGCCGCCAGGCGGATGAAGGACTCCCGGTAGATCGTCCCCATGCGGGCGTGCCACAGCTCGGGATCCTGGGGACGCAGGACCAGCCCCTCCCGGATCAATTGTTCCGATTCCCGGAAGAGGGCCCGGTCGGGTAGGCCGCTTTCGCTCTGGCGCACGGCCTTCGCAGACAGGATGACCAGACGCTCCGTCAGCAGATCCACGTCGCTGCGGGCGATGGCCCCAGCCCCGGCGAGTTCCCGCTCCGCCTCGACCCTCGACGCGTCCGCAGCGGCCCCATCGCCATGTCCATGCACGATCATCGACTTCCTGCTCCAGGCCCGGGAGGCCACCAGGTGGGCTTCGTACTCCGAAGGCATCTCCCGGAGGGTCTCCCGGCACTTGGCCAGACAGAGTTCGAAGTTTCCCTCCAGCAAGGCCAGGCGGGCCTCTCCCAGGGCGCCGCTCTCCAGGGCGCCCCCCCGTCCCTCCCGGAAGCCCTCCAGGGCCGGTTTCCCGTGCTTTTCATACAATATCCCCCGTTGCGCCGCCCGCGCCTGGAGATCCTGGATGTGCGCCAGCGACAGGAGCCCCGATTCGAACAGGGCCGCGTGGGCCAGCCCCTGGGCATAGGCCAGTTCCGGCCCCCCGAATCCGGCCCGGCGGGCCAGGTCGAATTCGGTAATGGCCTCTTCGTATTCCCGCAGGGCCAGGCGGACCCGCCCCAGGGCATAGTGCCCCGGCCCCTGGGCCACGGCACCCAGACGGTCCATGGTGCTCCGGAGGCTCTCGAGCTTCCCTCGCACGCGATCCTCCGTGGAACGCAGCTCGTGCAGGGGCAGGAGGCGCTCCACCCGCAGGAGGTTTTCCACCTCCTTCACCTCTCCCCCGAAGCGCTGGGCCAGTTCCACCTGGCGGGCGGCCACCCGCCGTTGCCGGAGACTCCACCCGCCGAGCCCTGCGAGCAGGAGCAGGGAAACGGCGAGGGTCATGGAGAGAGAGCGATGCCGCTTGACCTGCCGCCAGGCCCGCTCCGGCAGCCCCACCGAGCGGGCATGGATGGACTCCCCGGCCAGGTAGCGGCGGAGCTCCTCCTCCAGGGCGAAGGCGGAGGTGTAGCGCCTGCGGGGTTCGATCTCGAGGCATTTCTGGACGATGGTTTCCAGATCCCGGGGCGTCCGGGGCAGCACCTTGCGCAGCCGGGGGGCATCGCGCACGGAGTGCTGGGTGAGGAGGCCCGCCAGGGTCCCCACATCGAGGGGGGGATGGCCGGACAGGAGGGCAAACAGGGTGGCCCCCAGGCTGTAGATATCCGAAGCAGGGGTCATCGCCTCGCCCCTGCCCTGCTCGGGGCTCATGAAGGCCGGTGTTCCCGCCATGCCCCAGGAGAGGGTCCGCTCACTCGCCGTCAGGTCCAGGGCCAGCCCGAAATCCACGACGATAGGATGAAGACTCCCGTCGCGACGACGCTCCACCAGGATATTGGAGGGTTTGAGATCCCGATGGATGAGGCCGGCCCGGTGAGCGGCGTGGACCGTGCCCGCCACGTCCGCCAGGATCCGCAGGATTTCCTCCAGACGGAGGGTTCCCGCCAGTGCGCCCAGGGCCGGGCCCTCCACCAACTGCATGGCGATGTAAGGGCTCTCCGGCGCGGAGCCCACCTCGTAGATGCGACAGATGCCGGGGTGATCCAGACGGGCCTGGGCCCGGGCTTCGTAGAGCAGACGCAGCGTCGCCTCGGGAGCGGCGCTGTGGAGCAGCTTCACCGCCAGCCGGCGGCAGAGGGTCGGATCCCAGGCCTCGTGCACCCGCCCCATCCCGCCCTGTCCGATTTCCGGCCCCACCAGGAAGCGGTCCACGCGAAAACAGGCGCCTGCATCGATCCAGGAAGGCGGAAGTCTAGCTTCCGTGGGAAACTCGGGGCGGCTCGGACTATTCATGAGTAGTTACAGTCTACCTGGGATTAGGGCCCGGCGAGCCTGCCCGGCCATAGCGCTACAATGCTATTCATGCCCAGCCGCGGACCCTACGAGACCAAACCCAACCCCGAGGTTCCCACCAATCTGTCCGAGCGGCTGCGCTGGCTCAGGAAGCGCCTGGGCCTCACCCAGGGAGACGTGGCGGAAAGCCTGGGCTGCGATACCGCCGTGGTCTCCAACTGGGAACTGGCGCGCACCCGGCCCAGTTCCGTGGCCCTGGGGGCCATCGCCAAGTTCTATGGCATCACGCCCCAGGTCCTCGACTCCGGAGAGGGCTTCCTGGAGGAAGTTGGCAAACTCCCCCCCCCCGGCCAGCACCAGGAGTCGGGCCCCGCCAAGGGCTATCCCCTCGCCATCAGCCTGGAATCCCCGGGCACCCTGGGCCTCGCCCTGGTGGATCTGCGCCGGGGGACCCAGGGTCCCGTGGATGCCGCGGAAGCTGTGAACCGCCTCCTGCGGTTCCAGAAGCAGGGCCGGGATATCTGGATCGTGGTGAGGTAGGAGCCTACTTCCACCTCAGGCTCACCTTCATCCGCCCTGCTCCGTCCACGGCGAGGACTTCCCAGCTCAGAGGTCCATCGGAACCCTTCGGATTCTCCCCCTTGCCCAGATTGAAGGCGGCGTCGTCCAGTTCCCAACGGCCATTGGGGAAGCGGGGCGCCGGGGGTTCGGGAGTGCCGGGATGGGCATCGATGACGTGCACAGCCCCCCGGGGCTCGCCCTCGCTGAGCAGGGAGGGATCGATGCGCGAGACCACGAGCCCCTCGAAGCCCGGCCCGAAGCGGTCTCCCACACGCCCCCGATCGAAGCCCCAGGGGCGCCGCAGTTCCAGGTTCCAGAAGCGCCCCTTCCGGCGGGGATCGGGCACCACCAGGCGCTGGGGGAAATCCCAGGGGGCCCGCGCCAGCGGGTCCAGCCAGCCCGTCCATTGCCGATCGGAAATGCTCAGCGTCTTGACGGTAGCCCGAAAGCGCCCCCGGTACCAGAGCTCCGCTCGCACCCAGCCCCCCGGCTGGGAGGGGCTGTAGCCCACATCCTCCTGCCAGTCCCCGCCCTTCGGGGGCACGCGGTCCCAGCCCCGGTACTGGCCCGAATCCATGAGATCCCAGATGCCCGCGGTCATGGGGTGCTTCCAGTCCAGGTAGAGATCGTCCACCCGGTGCTCACCCATGGCGTGAAAGAGCTCATGGACGATGTTGCCCAGGGGCGTCTCCTCGGCGAAGAACACCACGCCCCAGCGGCGGGTGGGCTTCCAAGGCAGGGGCAGCAGGAAGCTGCTGGCCGACAGGTCAGCGGGATCCGTGGTCGCGTTCCGGGCGAGCCCAGGGGAGATGATCCAGAGATGGTCGGGCTTCCCGTCGGGCTTCAGGGCCCCGCTGCGGTTGTCGATGTGGTCGAAATCTTGGAGGTCCACGCCCTTGAGCTGACCCAGCACCCAGTCGGCGATCCCATCCCGCTGGACATCGCCCCGGGGCCCCGGGTGGGTGGGGTCCGTGAGGTGCAGGATGGCACCCTCCTCCAGTTCCAGGCTGCCCTTGGAGACCTCGTAGAGGTAGTTGGCGGCGCTGGCCAGTCCCGGCTGCCGTCCGAAGAGCAGGGCACGCAGCTGGTCCTCGCCCAGGCGCCCCTTCTCGTCGGGGAAGTCCAGGCGCACCACCAGGGCCTTCTCCACCCGGAATTCGGGGGCGGCGTGCATCACGACAGGCTGGTCGAGTTCGGCCAGAGGCACCAGATCCCGCTGCCAGCCGGACTTCTCGATCGCGAGCACCGTGTCGGAGGCCTCGAGGTCGAGGGTGAAGCGGCCCTCCGCATCCGTGAAGACCCAGGGCACCTGAGGGACGGGCCGCACCCTTTGAAGCCGGTCCGGATGGACGCGGACCCCGGGGATACCCTTGGCGCCATCGGTGATCCGCCCCTGCACCGGGCCCGCCCAGGCGAGCCAGGGGACGAAGAGGAGCGCCCCCAGGCGTTTCACGAGGGCCTCAGGCGGGGCCCAGTGTGCGGTGGCCCAGCTCCAGCAGGTAGCGGAGCCGGTGGCGACTGACCTGGGCATTCAACGGTTTCCAGAGCACGTCATCGACCATGAACTCGATGGCGGTGAGCTCCTCCAGCTGTTCCTTCCCGCACATCAGGAGGATGGGGAGCCCGGCGGTAGTGGGATCCATGCGGAGCTCGGCGAGGACCTCATGCATCTCCGCCATCCCCAGATCCATGTCCATCACCAGCAGGCGGTCCTGGGGCCGGATGCTGGCAGCGATCTCGGCGGCATCTTCCACCACCCGGGTGCGGTGGCCATCCTGGGCAAACTGCGCGGGCAGCTGGGCCTGGAGGATCGAGGAGGAGGTGGCCAGGAGGATGGAGGCAGGGCCGCCCAGAAAGAGGGCGCCACCGGCCTTCTTGCGGAGTTCCATGAGATGCATGTGAAGCTGCACCCGGATGCGCATCACCGCATCATCGATGCGCTTGGGCATGTAATCGTCCGCCCCGGCCTCCAGGCTGCGGTCATGGGCGTTGGCCTTGAGGTCCGTGAGCATGATCACCGGGATGTCCCGGGTGCGGGGGTCCGCCTTGAGTTCCCGGCAGTACATGAACCCATCCACGCCCGGCATGACCACATCCAGCAGGATCAGTTCCGGATGGCGGCGGGCCAGGTAGGTGCGGGCCTCACCCACATTGGGGACGGATTCCACGTCCCGGCCCAGGGCCCCCAGACGCAGGGGCAGCATGCGCCGGAACAGGGCCAAATCGTCGACCAGGAGAATGCGGCCTGGTTCGTGTAGGGACTCCACGGATCAACCCTCGCTGCAGAAAGGGCCGAACCCTCGGCCCCTTGAATCACGATACCTCACAACGGCCGCCGCTTCCTCCGGGATCCCTTCGGAATCCTCCAGGCCCTGCTGAGCCCCAGCCTTGGCCTACTTGGCCTCCAGCCAGCTCTTCCCGCTGCGCACCTCCGCCGCCAGTTTCACGCCCATGGGTCCCAGGTCGTCCGCCCCCTCCATGGCCTCCTTCAGGAGCAGGGAGGCCCGCTCCACCTCCTCGGGAGGGGCCTCCAGCAGCAGTTCGTCGTGGACCTGGAGCAGCATGCGCGTGCGCAGGCCCGAATCCTTCAGACTGCGATGCAGCTTCACCATGGCCCGGCGCATGAGATCGGCTGCCGTGCCCTGGACCACGGTATTGACAGCCACCCGCAGGCCCTGGGCCTGGAGCTGCTTGTTGGGGCTCTCCAGGTCGGGGATGGGGCGGAAGCGGCCCCAGGCCGTGCGCACGAGGCCCTCCTTCAGGGCCTGCTCCTTGGTGCCCTCGATCCACCCGGCCACCTGGGGCATGCGCTCGAAGTAGCGCTCGATGAAGGCCTTGGCCTCCTTCTGGCTGATGCCCAGCTGGGCCGCCAGGGCGTAGGCCCCCTGGCCGTAGAGGAGGCCGAAGTTCACGGTCTTGGCCGCGCTGCGCTGCTCGGGGGTCACCTCGTCCATGGGCACGGCCATCACCTCGGAGGCCGTGCGGCGGTGGATGTCCTCGCCCCGTTCGAAGGCCCCCAGCAGCACCGGATCCTGGGCGAGAGCCGCCACGACCCGCAGCTCGATCTGGCTGTAGTCCGCGTCCAGGAGCAGCCAGCCTTCCTCGGGCACGAAGGCGCCGCGGATGGCCCGGCCCTCCTCCGTGCGCACGGGGATGTTCTGCAGATTGGGATCGCTGGAGGCCAGCCTGCCCGAGGCCACGGCCGCCTGATGCAGCTTGGTGTGCACCCGGCCCGTGAGCGGGTTCACCATGCCCGGCAGGGCGTCCACATAGGTGCCCAGGAGCTTGGCCAGTTCCCGGTGGCGGAGCAGTTCCCGGGCGATCTCGGCCCCGTGTTTTTCCGCCAGTTCCTGGAGCACTTCCTCGTCCGTAGAGGGGGCCTTGGTCTTTCCTGTCACCTTGATGATGGGCAGGCCGAGCTTCTCGAAGAGGATCTTGCCCAGCTGCGTCGGGCTGTTGAGGTTGAAGGGCTCCCCCGCCAGTTCAAGTACTCGGGTTTCAGCCCGCTTGCGGTCGCCCTGCATCTGGACGGAGAGCCTGGAGAGTTCCACAAGATCGAGGCGGACCCCCGTGCGCTCCATGTCCGCCAGCACTTCCACCAGGGGCAGATCCACCTCGCGGTAGAGCCGCTGAAGGTGGGGATCGGACATCTTCTGTCCCAGGCCGTTGCAGAGCTGAAGGGCCAGATCGGCGTCCTCGGCGGCGTACTGCACGGCCTCCTCGAAGATGGCCTCGTCGAAGCGCTTCTGGACCTTGCCCTTGCCGACGATCGTCTCGAAGGCAATGGGCCGGATATCCAGGTGCCGGGCGCTGAGGTCGTCCAGATTGTGCCGCAGGCCCGGCTCCACCAGGAAGCTCTGCACCATGGAATCGTCTTGGACCCCCTTCACCTCGAAGCCGTGGCGGGCCAGGACAATGAGGTCGTATTTCAGGTTCTGGCCCACCTTCGCCACAGCGGAGTCCGCCAGGAGAGGCCCCAGGACGCGCTTGACCTGGGCGAAGGGGATGTTGCGCGGGTCCAGGAAGGGCGCCAGTTCATGCCAGTAGGCCTCCGGTTCGCCCCGGAGATCCAGCAGGGACTCCGGCAACCCAGACCCTTCCAGGAGGCCCGGCAGGGATCCTTCCGCGTCCTCCGCCGTGGGCTGGAGATGGGCCAGGGGCACGTAGAGGCCATCGTTGGGCGCCCAGGCTAGGCTCAGGCCCACCATGTGGCCTCGCGTGGCTTCCAGGTTCGTCGTCTCGGTGTCGAGCCCGCAGCGCCCCGCGACGCGACATGCTGCAACGGCGTCCTGAAGCTCCTTCGCCGTGGAAGCCGCCCGGTAGCGCCGCTCGACCGTGGAGGCCGAGGAGGCCTGGGTGAATTCCTTCACGAGGCTCTGGAAGCCCAGCTCCTTGAAGGTGAGGCGGGCCTTGGCCTCGTCCACGCCGGAGTAGCGCAGATCCCTGGCGTGCACGGGCAGTGCCAGATCCTGCACCACGGTCACCAGGCGCTTCGTGAGTTCGAGCCAGGGGGCGGCTTCATCCAAACCCGCCCGCTGCCGGGGCTTCAGCTGTTCCTTGGCCTGCAGGATCGCCTCCAGGCTGCCGAAGGTCTCCAGAAGGAGGGCTGCCCCCTTCTCGCCGATGCCGGGCACCCCCTTCACGTTGTCGGAAGCGTCGCCCACGAGGGTCAGGTAGTCCACCACCTGCTCGGGCCACACGCCCATGCGCTCGCGCACGCCTGCGCGGTCGTGCCAGACCTCGCCGTCCTTGGTGTTGAGGACCTGGATCTTCCGGTCGTCGTCCACCAGCTGGAGCAGATCCTTGTCCGGGCTCACGATCACCGCCGCCAGTCCGTGTTCGGCGGACTGGCGCGCCAGGGTGGCCATCACGTCGTCGGCTTCAAAGCCCTGGAGCTCCACGATGGGGATGGAGAGGGCCTCCACCAGCTGGCGGATGAGGGGGATCTGGGGCCGCAGCTCCTCGGGCATCTCCGCGCGGCTGGCCTTGTACTCCGGGTAGAGCTCGTGGCGAAAAGTCGGCCCCGACACATCGAACACGCAGGCCAGGTGGGTGGGCTGGTGCTTCTCGATGAGCTGGAGCACGAGGCGCGTGAAGGTGAGGGCCGCCCCGTTCTTCAGCCGGGGATTGGCGAAGTAGGACCGAAAGATAAAGGCAAACGTGTCGATCAGGTAGAGACGGTCCTCAGCCATGCATCACCTCCACGTGTCGCGGCGAGGTCTCGCGCATCCGCGCAGCGGATCGCGAGAGGATAAAGGCAAAGGTGTCGATGAGGTAGAGGCGATCTTCAGGCATCCCCCATTCTGGCAGGTCGGAGGGGAGGCGTTCGGGTCCCGGTGGAGAGCCTCCCGACGACACCACCCCGGGGGGGGATAGCCGAAGAGCGGCCGGAGGGCGCACACTGGAAGGCTTGCCTAGGGATGACCACCATTTGAGCGATGCCCATCGACCCCCCCCCCGTGCCTCCCTGGTCTGTCCTGTGCGTGGCTGCCTCGAGTCCATGAAATGGGAGGATTCCCGCGCCATCTGCACCCGTGGGCACCTCTTTGACCGGGCCCGGAGCGGCTACTGCAACCTGCTCCAGGTGCAGGACCGGAAATCCAATCGGCCTGGGGATTCCAAGGCCGCGGTCCAGGCCCGGCGGCGCTGCCTGGAACGGGGCCTGGGCGAAGGGCTGCGACAGGCTCTCTGCGATCGGGCGACGTCCTGGGGCCTCGGGCCCGAGGCCGTCGTGCTGGACGCGGGCTGCGGCGAAGGTTACTATCTGGCGGCCCTCTGCGCGCACTTCGGGTCCGAAGGCTGGGGCGTGGATATCTCCACCCCCGCCATTCAAGCCGCGGCCCGGGCCTACCCGCAAGCCCAGTGGCTGGTGGCCAACGCGGACCGCACCCTGCCCTTCGCCGACGGCAGCTTCGAGCTGATCACCTCCATCACGGCCCGGAAGAATCCTGGGGAATTCCATCGGCTGCTGGCCCCCGGCGGCCATCTCCTCGTGGTCGTGGCCCATGAGGACGACCAGCTGGAGCTCCGGGGAGCCCTCTTTGGCGAAGTCCCGGCTTCGGACAGGGCCGGGGCCACCGTGGCAGCCTTCGAATCCCTGTTCGAACTGGAGGACGAGACCGTCGTGAGCTCCCGGGTGCTGCTCGACCCGGCGGGCCTGAAGGATCTCCTGATGGGCAGCTACCGGGGCGAACGCTTCAGCGCCCAGGAAGGCCTGGCGGGGCTCAAGACCCTGGAGGTGACCCTGGCCTACCGGCTGCTGCGCTTCAGGCCACGCGCCGACAGCCTCCCAACGTAAAGACCCGCTAGCCCACCGGGGCACGCTTGGCCCAGGCGAAGGCGGCCTGCACCTGCACGCCATCCGCCCACTCCGGAGGTTCCTGGGTCGGCCTCCGACTCACCCTCGCCGTGATCTCCCCCGCGAGCCAGGCACAACGCCAGGATCACTCGTATCCTACGTGAACCAGGGAGATCCCATGGCACAAGACGCCCCTTCACCCCTTTCCCCACCGCCCCCGGAGCACAAGCCCCACCTGATCCCCGCCTGGATGGTGCCCCTGCTCTCCCTTCCCATCCGCCGACTCTGGGACAAGCCCTCGCGCCTGGTTCTGCCCTTGATCCAGCCGGGCGACCGGATTCTGGAAGTGGGGCCAGGTTCGGGTTACTGGACACTCCCCATGGCCCAGGCCCTCGGCCCCGAGGGACACCTTTTCGGCGTGGAACTCCAGGACATCGTACGGAAGCGATTGAATCGCAAGGTCTCGCGCCACAATTTGGGGAAGCGCGTCGAGGTGCGTTCATGCACCGCGTCCGACCTGGAGGTGATGGACCTGGAAGGCTCCCTGGACCTCGCCGTGGCCATTGATGTCTTGCATGAAACCCCGGATCCAGCTTCGACCCTTCGACAGATGGCGTCCGCTCTGCGTCCAGGAGGCAGGCTCCTCGTCCGGGAACCCAGGGGCCATTGCCCTGGTTCTCTCTTCCAGGCCGAAATCGCCGGGGCGCTTCAGGCAGGCCTGGTGCGCCTGCCCACCCCCTGGGATTTTGGCCCCCGCGTCCAGGTGGCGTTGTTCCAGAAAGCCAAGCCGACAGTGCCCGAATCCTGATCAGTCAGCCCTCGGGTTCACTTGGCTTTCAAGCCCTTCTCGAAGGCCCGCAGGGCCTTTGAAAATGCCTTCGGCTCGTCCCACATGATCCAGTGCCTGGCCTTGGGGAAGGCCACGACGCGAAAATCGGGAAGCCCCTTCAATCCGTACTGGACCAACTGGGCGTCCCGCTTGGCTGGATCAGCCTCCTCGGGCCCCGCGGCGAACTGCACGACGGGAAGCTTCAGGTCGGCCTGGCGACCGCCCATGAAATCCTGGATCATCCCTCGGAGGTAGGCCTGGAGCGCGGGAATCGGCACCCGCAGGGCCTCGGAGGCCAGGCGCTCCACCTGGGCGCTGCCAGTGGTCATGGGTCCGTAAAATGCAGCAAGGGTCGGCTTGGGATCCTTGTCGAGCCCTGCCAGCACGGGCTCAAAGAAAGACGCAGGCGCAGAGCTCAGGAAACTGTCCACCAGCACGAGGCCCCGGAAGGCCTTGGCATCCTGGAGCACCGCGAGGGCCGCCACGGGTCCGCCCATGGAGTGGCCGACCACCAGACAGGGGGCGAGCCCCTCCCGGCGCACCCGCGCGGCCAGATCTTTCGCGATGGCTTCCAGATCCGCAGCGCCCTCCTTCAACACAGGCCCCGCACTTCCGCCGCTGCCCGGCAGATCCACCCGCAGCACCGTGTGGTCCTTGGCCAGCCCCGCCGCCACCTCGTTCCAGACTTCCTTGTTGCCGCCAAATCCATGGATGAGGAGTACGCCAGGCCCCTTCCCCTCCTTGAGGAAGGCCGGAGGCGCCGCCATAAGGGCGGGAAAGAGCAGCAGGGGAAGGAGCTGGCGAAGGAACATGGGGGACTCCCGGTGGTTTGTCAGAGAATGCAAAGGACAGAAAGGGCGCTCAGAGATCCAGCACGCGGAGCACCCCGTCCTTCTTCACGCCCAGGCGGATGGGACGGAGGGGCCCCTTCCTGGGCAGCGTCACCTCCACCCAGAGTTCCTCGCCGACGGCCCGACGACTGGGGTCGGGCACGTGCTCGGGGATGAAGAAAGCGAGGGGCTCCTCCAACTGCACGACCCAATTGGCTGCGGGCTGATCCCTCTGCGATTCGGAGAGCCTTCCCAGGACATGACCTGGCCATTCCTCGCCTCTTTCGGAATCGACGAGGCCATGGCCGGGCCGCGGCTGAACCTTCGTGGCGATCAAGCCCTCGGGCGTCGCATCAAGGCTCACGTGGAGCGAGTACGGGCCCCTCCGCAGCCAGAGCTGCTTCGAAGTCTCCTCGTCAGAGGCCTTGGGGGGCAGCTCCACACCCCGCACAGGCACCTCCACCCGCAGGCTCACATAGCGCCCCCGGATGGGAAGATCGGGATCCACGGGAGCGGCCTTGAGCCAGAAGCGGGGGCGTGTCGCACGGTCCACCAGCAGCTTGCCTCCGAGAGCGAGGACGAAGGCCAGGTGGACGGCCGCCAGGATGAGCCCCTTCGTGGAGGTCCTCACCATGCACCTCCCGAGATCCGGGCGTTGAGCCTGCGCCGCAGGCGCTCCAACTGCCAGCCGCCGAGGAGGAAGAGGGCACCGAGGACCATGAGCCCCAGGCTGCGGCCCAGCTTGTCCAACACATCGGAGAAGTAGAAGGTCAGGAGCGTGATGGCGAAGCCGAGGACGCCCAGGTTCACCCGCTCGCGCCGGGCCTCGTGGAGGCCCCACAAGACGAGCCCCACGGCCCCGAGGGCGCACCAGGCATAGATCTGCCACTGCCAGTCCCCCATGAACCCCAGGACGAAGGCCCAGAGCAGCGCGACGCCGTTCATCCACGCGCGCCGCCTCCGCCAATGCATGGCCAGCAGTAGGGGAGCTCCCAGGGCCACGCTCCAGCCCAGGAGGGCCATCCGGCCCGGGAGCTCGACCTGCTGCCACCATCCGTGCTCGTGGGTGGTCCCGATGACCCCCAGGATGCCGGGGATGAGGCCGATGCCCCCCACCCAGGCCAGGGATTTCCGGAGCAGACTATCCTCGCTGCTGCGGCGGGCCGTGAAATAGCTGAGGGCCAGCAGGAAGAGACCCACCGCCAGGATCCGCTCCGCACCTTCCGCCACGGTCCCACCGCGCTGAGTCGCTTCAATCCATTCGCCGATCAGCCAAGCGGGGGTGAGCAGGGCCGCGAGTGTGCCCTGCACCCAGTCCCACCGGAGCCCGTAGCCCACCCAGGCCCCCGCGGCCCAGAGCAGCACGCCCCCGGGCCAGTGCTCCTGGAGATGGAAGATCTGCCCCGCCAGGAAGATCCCCGCGCCCAGGGCCAGCGTGCCCAGACCGTGGAGGGCCATGGACAGCTTGGGCATGCGCTCGGCGAAATAGGCACCCCCCAGGTGGAAGACGACCACCTGGAAGAGCACGGCCAGGAAGCGCGCGGTGGGGCTCAGGGTGTCCCAATGGGCCGCCACGAAGAGCAGGGACCCCGCGCCCACCATCAGGGCGCCGAAGGCGATGGCGAGGATCGCGGGCCAGCGCAGGCGGGCGGGAGCTTCCGCCTCCAGGGACGTTTCAAAACGCAGGATGGCCGCGGCCTGGACTTCGTCCAGCAGTCCGGCCTCCCGCCAGCGACGAAGGTGTTCAGTCATGAGCGGAATCATGGAGAGAGGTTAACCGAAAACCCTTCACGGCCTCCCAGTGCTCGAACCCAGTTCGAGGGAGGGCGTGCGCCAGGTGATCGGATCGATCACGGTGCCCGCCTTGTAGCTGAGTCCATCCAGGCGCTCGGGCACGATCTTGACCAGGACGAGGTGTTTCAGGCCAGGGAAGGCGTGGTCCCAGTAAGCCCGCTTGCGCTTCTGGATCTCGGCCATGTCCTCCACGAGGATGGCCCGCCCCTCCAGGGCGATGTAGCCGACCGCCCTGGAATGGTCCGCGTAGTAGAGGGTCACCCGCGGATTCCTTCGGATCTCCTGGACTTTCCGGCTTCGACTGTTCGTGGCGAACCAGACCGTCAGGTCCTCTTCGGGAGGGAGAGGGCTCATGGTCCTCACCTGGGGACGCCCGGACTCATCCATGGTGATCAGCGCGCAATAGGTCTGAGCGTTCATGATCTCCCGAGCCGCGGTGATCGTTCTCGCCCGCTCCTGGGCGGAGAGCTGCTTGTCGCCGGCCTGGGCCAGAGCCGGCGCGGCACCCACAAGCAGCGCCAGGATCGAGGCAGCGAGGAATCGCCACTTCAGACCTGCCACAGGAACCGGGTTTTGGGTGTTTGCCGAGCTGGACATGGAGTCCTCCTGGCGACCATGAAGACACCCTTTTGGGCGTCGAAGCACACGGGATGGGGCCAAACGGAGGGATCAGGGGCGAGTGGGAAAGCCGGGGACGGATGGGATGAGATCCTCGCCAGGTCTCCCTTCCGCATCTTCGCTAGGTTTTTCGAACCTTTCGCGGTATCCTGCTTTGTCGTACTTGGAAGGCGCGCGCCGGTCGGTGCCTTTATCCTACGGGTTTCTCAGTTCGAATACCCTTCATGCCCTGACCGGGCCCCGTCAGCAAGCTGCTGTTCGGGCGGGCCAACCAGGAGCACTAATGTCCTTTGAAAACTTGGGCCTCTTGCCCGAGCTGCTGCTCGCCGTACGCGAGCAGGGCTACGAAATCCCCACCCCCGTCCAGGCGCAGGCCATTCCCCTCATCCTCGAGGGACGGGATCTCATGGCGGGCGCCCAGACGGGCACCGGCAAGACGGCGGCCTTCGTGCTGCCCCTCCTCCAGATGCTGGCCCCCGCCGCCAACACCAGCGCCTCTCCCGCCCGCCATCCCATCCGGGCCCTCATTCTCACCCCCACCCGCGAACTCGCCATGCAGGTGGAAGAGAGCGTGCGCACCTACGGCAAGCATCTGCCCCTGCGCTCCACCACCATCTTCGGCGGCGTCAACATCAACCCCCAGATCAAGGCCCTGCGTTCAGGCGTCGAGATCCTCGTGGCCACGCCGGGCCGCCTCCTGGACCACGTGGGCCAGGGCACCCTGCACTTCGGCAGCCTGGAATTCCTGATCCTGGACGAAGCGGACCGCATGCTCGACATGGGCTTCATCCGCGATATCAAGAAGATCCTCGCCCTCCTGCCCGCCAAGCGCCAGAGCATCCTCTGCTCCGCCACCTTCGGCGGTGAGATCCGCGAGCTGGCCGCCAGCCTCTTGAAGAACCCCGCCTCCGTGGATGTGGCTCCCCGCAACACGGCCGCCAGCCTGGTGCGCCAGATGGTGCTGCCCGTGGACCGCAACCGCAAGAAGGCCCTCCTCTCCTACCTGGTGCGCACGCGCCCCATGGAGCAGGTGCTGGTCTTCACCCGGACCAAGCACGGCGCCAATCATCTCTCCGAGCAGCTGGAGCGGGACGGCATCCCCTGCTCCGCCATCCACGGCAACAAGAGCCAGCCCCAGCGCATCAAGGCTCTCGAGGACTTCAAGGCCGGCAACATCCAGGTGCTCGTCGCCACGGATATCGCCGCTCGCGGTCTGGACATCGATCAGCTCCCCCATGTGGTGAACTTCGAACTGCCCCACGTGGCCGAGGACTACATCCACCGCATCGGCCGCACGGGCCGCGCGGGCAGCGAAGGCGAGGCCATCAGTCTCGTCTGCGTCGATGAACACAAGCTCCTGAAGGAGATCGAGAAGCTGCTGAAGAAGGATCTCCCCAAGCAGGTGATCCCCGACTTCGAGCCCGATCCCAGCATCAAGGCCGAGCCCATCATCACGGGCCGGGGCGGTTCCGGTGGAAGCCGTTCCCCCAGGCCCGGCGGACAGGGGGGCAGCAGGTCGGGCTCCTCGACCGGACGCATCTCGTCCAGCCGCTCCGAGCGCACCAGCGCCCACGCCCAGCCCCGCACGCGCACCTCGCCCCGAGGCAAGTAAGGCCGAGTTCGTTAAAAGGGAAGGGGGCCATCCGGCCCCCTTCCCTTTTAGCGTCGGGATTCCGCCGCGGCGAGGATCAGCACCTCCCGCAGGGCGGCTTCCATCTGGCGGAACGTGAAGGGCTTCTGGAGAAAGACCCTGGGCTCCAGGGGGTCCAGGGGCTCCGGAATGGCCTCCCGGCTGTACCCGCTGCAGAGGACCACCGGCATCCGGGGGGTCTCGCTGCGGATCAGGGCATAGACCTCCAGGCCGCCCCGGCGGGGCATGGTGAGGTCCAGCACCACCGCACTGAGACTGGAGCGGTGGGCCAGGAAGAGGGTCCACGCCTCGTCGCCGTCGGCGGCCTCGATCACCTGGAAGCCCAGGCGCTCGAACATCTGGCGCGACGTCTCGCGAATGGTGATCTCGTCTTCCGCCAGCAGGAGGGTGCCCGAAAGGACCGTGGAATCCAGGGCGCCGGATTCGACGGCTTCGGCCCGAAGATCCGCCGCCTGGGCCCCCGGGAAGTAGAGATCGATGCAGGTCCCCTCCCCGGGCTCGGAATGGATCTCCAGACCCGCCCCATGAGCGCGGAGGATGCCCCTCATGGCGGACAGCCCCAGGCCCCGCCCCATGGGCTTGGTGGTGAAGAAGGGGTCGAAGATCCGCGCGAGCACTTCCGGTTTCATGCCGCAGCCTTCGTCCTGCACGCGCAGGGTGACGTATTCTCCAGGCGCCAGCCCCAGCTTGAGTTCGGGGGCCGCCGCGTCCAGCTGGCACATGCCCGTGGCCAGTTCCACCCTGCCCGCCTGCCCTTCGAAGGCCTCGCTGGCGTTCATCACCAGGTTCATCACCACCTGCTGGAGCTGGATCCGGTCGCCCAGGATCAGCGGCAGCCCCTCGCAGAGCCGGACCTCCAGATGGACCTTCTTGGATCTGGAGACCCCCAGCAGTTCCGCCATCTCGCCCACCAGGACATTGAGATCCAGGGGTTCCACCTGGAAGGCGCCCCGGCCCGAGTAGGCGAGCAGTTGCCGGGCCAGATCCGCAGCGCGCTGGATGCTGAGATCCATGCGTTCGAAGTGGATCGCAGGGTCGCCCCCCTCCGCGGCCACCATGCGGGCCAGGCTCAGGTAGCCCTGGATCGCGGCCAGCAGATTGTTGAAATCGTGGGCGATGCCCCCGGCCAGGAGCCCCAGGCTCTCCAGCTTCTGCGTCTGCCGGAGGGCCTCCTCCTGGGCCTGGCGCTCCGTGATATCCCGGGCCACCCAGATCACGCAGGCTCGTTCCTCGATGTCCACGTCCATGGGCGCCACCCGGGCCTCGAAGCGGAGCCTGCCCTTGGGGGTCTGGAGCGAATACTCCAGGGACTGGATCTGCCGCTCCTCCAGGGCTCGGCGGATGGTGGTGTGGACGGCCTCCGACAGCTCGGGGGAGAGGACCTCCTCCACCCTGCGGCCCAGGAGTTCCTGGGGCGGGGCCGCAAGCTGGGCATCATCCGAGGTGAGCACCTCCACATAGCGCCCTCCCTCGTCGAGCACCAGGATCGCGTCGGGCATGACGCGGGTGATGGCGCGGAGTCGGGATTCGCTGCGATGGAATTCCGCCGCCATTTCCGTCGCAAGTTCCAGGGCCCGCTGCTCCGTGCGGCCGATGGACCGCACCAGGGCCGCCAGGAGCAGGGTCGTCTGGAGACTCACGAGCAGGATGAGCCAGGGGAGCCCGATCTCCCCGGCCTGGAAGAAGGCCGGGCTGGCCTCGAAGCGCAGTTCCCAGCGGCGCCCGCCGATGCCCAGTTCTTCCCGGTGGGAGATCCCCCGGGGCCCGAAGGACTGCCACCAGTGCTTAGGAAGCTCCCCGCCCCCCTCCAGGAAGGCCGGCCCTGGATCGCCCAGGTCCGAGAGGCGCAGCCGAATCCCGTCCTCCACCGCCCGGGCCGACGCGTCTGCGGTGAGTTCCTGCAGGAGGAAGACCGCGTTTGCATACCCCACGAAGGCCCTGCGCCGGACCTCCACGGTCGCAGGGATGCCTCTCCCCTCGTAGATGGCCAACCGCAGCACCAGTCCGGGTCCCGCTTCCGGGGCCTGGGCCAGGGCCATGGGCGGGCTGGCCCGCAGCTCCCCGCCGTCCCGGGCGGCGATCAGGGACTCCCGCTGGGCCTTGGTGCTGGAAGAATTGAAGCCCAGGGCCCTGTAATTGGGTTCCTCGGGTTCCTCGAAGAGGATGATGGCGTCATCCCCGAAGCCCACCCCCGGGTGGATGCGCATCTCCGGCCGGCCGTGTTCCGCCTGGAGGCGCCGCTCCACCGCCTCGAAGCCCGCGGGCAGGAGGGGAACCCCGTAGGCGACGCCCAGGAGTCCCGGGTAGCGCTGCTTGAGATCCAGGGATTGAAGGTAGGTCCGGAAACTCTGCCGGTTCACCCCACCGCTGGCCTGGGCGAAGCCTCCGACCCCCCTCAGGAGCCCCTCACAATCCCTCAGACGGTTCTCCAGACGGGTCCTGGCCTCGAGGGCCGCCACATCGAAGCGAGCCTTCGCGCGTCCACGCTGGGCCACCCGGGCGAGGAGGAAGAAACCCACGCTGAGCACGAGGCCACCGCACAGAATCCCTGCGGCCAAACCGGAGCGGCTGGAGCGCGAGGAACCTGCGAGGGTTTTCACGGGGTCTCCCAAGGGGACTTGGATCAGAGGGTTGCCTCCCACGGTAGCACTACCAGCCCAGGGTTTCGGGGGACAACCCTCCCTGGGGAGCCTCAGCCGAGCCCGTACGTCCGTCTCAGGATCCATTCGAAGAGGGCCGCGGGCAGGACCCGATGGGCCACCTGGGCCCAGAAGCTGTCCCGGCCCACGATGAGCCGCCGGGGCGGACACTTCGCACTCATGGCCTGAGCGATCTGGTCGGCGCAGGCTTCCGCTAGAAGCCCATGCTGACGCGCGAAATCCTCGCGGCGGGTGGCGTAGTCATGGATGGCCCGCTCGTACTTCGTGCCCTTGACCCGCTCCGGCAGATCGCCCCAGGCCTGCTTCAGCGTGGCGCGAAACTGCGACCGGATGGCTCCCGGTTCCACCAGAATCACCCTGATATCAGGACTGATCTCCAGACGAAGGGTCTCGGCCAGGGCCACCACGGCGTGCTTGCTGGCGTTGTAGGCCCCGGCCATGGGGATGGAGAGGCGGCCCAGGACCGAGGCCACCTGCACGATCCGTCCCTCGCCGGAGATGGCGTTCCTCCGGATGAGCGGCAGGAAGGCGTTGGCGACGGCCTGGAGGCCAATGACATTGGTTTCGAGCTGGGCGCGCAGTTCCTCGGCGCGCAGCAGCTCCAGGGGCCCCATCTGGCCATAGCCCGCGTTGTTGACCAGGGCCGTCAGGGGGAGATCGAGGCAGGCCTCTGCGGCTTGGGCGATGCTCGCCCCGTCCGTCACATCCAGCGCCAGCACACGGAGATCGGCGCCGACGGGAAGCTCGGCCAGGGTCTCGAGCCTGCGCGCCGTGGCCACCACGCCCCAGCCCCGGGCCCGGAGCGAGGCCACCAGAGCCCGGCCGATGCCTGTCGAACAGCCGGTGACGAGGGCCCAACGAGCGGGGGGCATGGGCATGGTTCCTCCTGGAGAGCGGGGCTCCTGGGGCCTGAAGGCCCTCTGGATTCTATTCAATGAATGCCGCTGCGGCGGCATTCATTGCCACGACCAGGCCCCAGCCCAGCAGGCTGGCGAGGATGACCCTGCGCCCCCTCAGGCCCGGGACATGGTGCAAGTGAAGCACCCCCGCATAGACGAGCCAGGCGAACAGTCCCAGATTCTTCGCGGTGTCAAAGGCCCAGGCTTCCCCCCAGACCAGGGCCGTCCAGGCGCTGTGGGCGATCAGGGCAAGGGAGAGGAGCAGGAAACCGGCCCGGATTCCCTGGAGCGTCCTCTGCTCCCGTTTCGGACGGATTCCGGGAGCCCCTCCCAGCGCGTGGAGCCCCAGGCCGAAGGCCCCGGTCAGGGCCGCGTAGGCCGCGGCCTGAAGCCCCGCCACCAGGAACCGGAAGGGACCTTCCTGGCCGGCGCCGAGGAGGAGAGGGTTCATCGCGCCCCCCCTTCGCGCCGTCCCTTCAGCCAGGGCTTGAGGTAGAACATCCAGGGGAGGCCGAGGAACAGGAGGGCGTAACCCAGCCCTGCGAGCCAGACGCCCGCGGGATCCACCACCAGGATGGCGCTCGCCTCCGGGTCCCGCGAACCCTGGGAGCTCTGGAGGAAGGAGAGCCCGTCATAGACCAACGGGTCGTTCACGCTCACCACCCTGCGGGCCAGCTCCCGCCCCTGGGGATCCACCACCAGGAGCGTGCTGCGAATCTCCTGGGGTGCGGGCAGGGCCTGGAGGCACTGGAGGTTCACCCGGCCCCCCAGGAAGGCCTGGGCCTCTTCATCCGCCCTCAGCCAGCCCCGCTCGGAGACTCCCGTGAGGGGATCGGTCACCTTCACACGGAGGGCGGCCCTGCCCGGCGAAACGGAGAGGCCTGCGGGTGCGGGAGAGAAGGCATCGAAGAGACCCACGGGAGTCACGGAAAGACCGGAGGCCACCAGGAAGGGGCGCTTCAGTTCCCAGGCCCCCTCCCGCACCACGGTCCCGGATTCCACCAGGGCCACCCTGCGTCCCTCCCGGGAGAAGACGACGAAGCGCGCTTGGGTTTCCTCGCCCTTCCTGGAATACCTGAGATTCAGTCCCTCGGGCAGATTGGGGGCGTTCAAGCGATCCGTGTACTCGGGCTGCCGGGCGCTCAGGAGCACGCGCCGGGGGGCCCTTCCCGGCTGGGAGAGTTCCACCTCGAGCCAGGGGTCCCGGGGGGCCAGGGAGCGGGAACTCATGACCGGATTCCCGGCGCCGTCCTGGCGCACCTGGAAGTCCGGATAGAGGGCCACCACCCTCAGAGTCGCCCCCGCCACCGGGAGCACCTGCCCCGCCCTGGCGGAGACTTCCACCGTCCGGCCCCCGAAGGTGGCCGTGAACATTTCCCCCCGGGGGGGATGGGGCCGCAGGTTCCCCAGCAGACTCGGGTCCAGGCGCTCGCGGAAGAGCACGGCGAAACGCCCCAGGGGTTCGTCCCTGCGGAAGGCCTCGGTCCCGAAGGCGTGCAGCGCGCCCAGCAGGGGCTCGGGGCCCCCCACGCCCAGCACCACCAGGAGCACATCGGGATCCCGCCCCTCCAGGGGCGGAACGGCCAGCCTTCCCAGTTCGATGGCTTCGGGAATCAGCCGCTCCACCCGGAATTCCAGCCCCCCCGGGAGCTTGCCCTCCTGGGCTTCAGCCACGATCGGAATCCCCGGGCCCCCCTGCCCCCCGGAGGCCAGGAGGCGGACGCTCCCGGAGCGCCGGCATTCGAAGCGCTCCAGCCTCACCTGGAAGCCGGGCAGCACGAAGGGCTTGCCGGGCTGGAGGGGCTGGAAGGTGTAGGTGCCCTGGCCCGCCTTCAATTCCACCCGGGCCTTCACACCGGTGAACAGGCCCCAGAGCCCGCCCAGGAGCACGAAGCTGGGCGCGATATGGACCAGCAGGAACCCCGTGCGGGCGAGCCCATAGGGACGGCGCTTCCAGGCCACCACGAGCATGGAGAGGGAAAGGAGGGCCTGGAGCGCCAGAAACCCGAGGTTGTGGAACACATCGCCGAGAGGGAGGAGCCGGAGACCCGCCCCTGCACCCAGGGCGACCCCCAGGCTCAAAATGCAGATCTGGGTGATGGCAAAGGGAATGGAACTCAGCAGGTTCAGGAAACGGTGCCGGAGGACCAGGAAGGCCCCCCCCAGCGCCAGGGTCATCCCCAGCAGGCAGAGGCCCAGCTGGGCCTTGGCGCCCACCCCCTGGGCCGTCAGGAGGATCTGGATCCCACTCCAGAACGCCCCCCACAGGGCGAGCAGGAGCGCCTGCCACAAGTGACTGGATTCAAGGCGAGACGACACCCCGGCGGCCGGGGCACCCGGGGATCGGACGGTGCTCATGCTCCCACTCTAGACCAGGGCCAGGAGCCCTACGAGGTAGAAGGCCACTTCCAGGGGGAGGTTGAGGCTCCGTTGGCCCGTGGTGAAACGCTCGTGGAAGAACCACAGGTGGGCCAGAGGGTAAGCCGCGCTGCAGCCCAGGATGATCACCTTGGCCACGGGGTGGGGGAGTCCCACCTGCAGGGTGGTCCAGGAGGCGACGCCGAAGGCCACCAGCAGGAAGACCCCCAGCACCACCTTGGAAGCCTTGCGGCCCAGGAGGATGGGCAGCGTCTCCTTCCCGAGGATCTGGTCGTTCTGCATGTCCTGAATATTGCGGATGGAGGTCCGGGCGAAGACCAGCGCCGTCACGAAGAAGATCCCCGCCCAGGCCCGGATGCCCCACACCCAGCTGTGGTGCCACAGCGGAAGGGCCACGGCCACGACAGCGAGGGCGAGGCTCACGAGCACATCCTTGGAACCCGGGATGGCCACCAGGCTCAGGTTGAGCCTCCCGAGCCGCAAGTGGCGCTTGTAGGCCAAGCCGAAGGCGGAGGCCGCCGCCAGGACGATCAAGGAGCCGATGCCCTCCCAGGCGGCAAGCCCCAGGGCCAGGACCAGGCTGCCCAGCCCCGTGCCCACCAGCAGCCGGCGATGCCGTTCCAGTACCCGTGCCCGGGCCGGCCCTCGGGCTCCCACACCCAGGGGATCGGCGTAGGGGGCCAGCATGAACATGGCCAGCACGTAGGCCGCCGTGATCAGGGGATATTCCCAGGTCCGGGGAATGCCCATCCAGACGTGGATGCCCAGGGCCATGAAGGCCGCCCCGATGGCGAGGCGCAGGGGCACACCGAAGCCGTTCCGCAGGAGGCGCACGAAGCGGCTCGGCCCCTGGCCCAGCTGCTCCAGGGCGGCCACCACCTCCTCCACCAGCCAGGTGGGGGTGGAAGCGCCCGCCAGCACGCCCACCGTCTCCGTGCCGTGAAAGGTATCGAGATCCAGCTCGGCCGCCGTCTCCACGAACTGGCAGGGCCTGCCGTAGTGCTGGGCCAGCTCCGCCAGGTGGCGCGTATTGGCGGAATTCTTCCCGCCCACGATCACCACGGCGTCGACCTTGGCGGCGATCTCCCGGGCCTCGGCCTGGCGGCGCCAGGTGTCTTCGCAGATGGTGTTCTCCACCACCAGGTCCCCCGCGCGGCTCCGGAGGTACTCGGCGATCTCCTCGAAGTCCTTCACGGTGAAAGTGGTCTGGGCCACCACGAGCACCTTCTCCAGCTGGGCGTCCGGCAGGGCCTTCGCCTCCTCCAGATTGGCCACGATGGTGCTGCCGCTCTCCGCGAAGCTCTGGTGGGCCATGCTCTCGGCGTGGCCATGGATGCCCAGGATCACCGTGAAGTAGCCCTTGGGGCTCCACTTCTTGATCTTGCTGTGGACCTTGGCCACTTCGGGGCAGGTGGCGTTGACGAGCTTCAGTTCGCCCGTCGCCGCCCGCGCCTTGAGGCCGCGGAGGTCCTGAATGGGAATGCCGTGGGCGCGGATGACCACCGTGCCGGGCTGTACCTCGGCGGGAGTGGCCACCGCTTTCACCCCGCGCCTGCCGATGAGCTCCAGGGCCTGGGGATTGTGGATGAGGGGGCCCAGCGTCTGGATCCTCCGGCCCTCGCTGCGAGCCGAGGCCTCCAGCACCGCGTCCATGGCGCGCCGCACGCCCCAGCAGAAGCCCGCCGTCCTGGCCACCAGCACCTTCATGGATCGCCTCAATTCTTGACCAACATGGTCAGCAATGAAGAATAACCTGGAAAGGCTGATGTTTCCACGGCGAGCCTAGCATGACGAGGCTCCCCGCCGAAAAAAACGTCTCCTGTTTTCCGGGATTCCAAGTACCGTGAAACCTTCGGACCCCCGAGGCTCCCGAGGTATTTGGACATGGCTGCTCCTCCGCTTCTGCCCGTCACGTTGACCTGCAACACGGATCTCCGCTTCATCGACCTCATCCAGGTCGTGGGCTCGGAGCTATTGAAGCATTTGAGTTTCAGTCACGAGGACGGGGAGCGGCTCTGGCTGGCGATCCAGGAGGGCATCGCCAACGCCATGCGCCACGGCAACAAGCTGGACAAGAAGAAGGTCGTCAAGGTCACCTTCGATCCCAGCCCCGGCAAGATCGAGATCCGCATCGAGGATGAGGGCGGCGGCGTGAACCTGGACACCCTCCCCAATCCCAACCTGCCCGAGAATCTCCTCAAGCCCTGCGGCCGAGGCGTCTACTTCATGAAGCAGGTGATGGACACCGTCGAGATGCGCACCAACGGCGAAGGCAGCACCCTCGTCCTCGTCAAGCACCGAAGGCACACCGAGGCTGTGGAAGGCTGAGGGCCCAGGCTCAGCCCCTGCCCGAACCCCGGGCTCGAGATCAAGATGAGCGGCGTCAGTTTCCCAGGTAGGTGAACCAGAACCGCACGCCCAGGGTAGCGCCTTCGAACCCGTCCGGCAGCCGTGGCAGGGGGTCCGATCGGCGCACGGCCAGGAGGGCGCTCTGGTCCAGGCTGGCGTTCCCGCTGGGGATCTCGATGCGGGCGGCCTCCAGGCGGCCGTCCCTCCGGATGCGGAAGTAGACCTGCACGCGGCCCTGGGCGCTGCTGATGCGGTTCCAGTTGCCGGTGATGGTGCCCTGCACCTGCTGCAGGTACCACATGAAGGGGAAGTCCCCGTCCAGATCGCCCACGAGGCCCGTGCCGCCCTGGACGCCGCCCGTGGCCTTGAGCCCCGGAATGCCCGAGCCCTCGCCGATGCCGCCGCCGCTGCCCTTCCCGGCGGCGCCGGGGGTGGGATTGGCGGTGGGGTTCGCCCCCTTGCTGGCCACCGGGGCCTTGCCCATGCTCTCGGGATTGGAACTGGTGCCCTTGGGGGGGGCGGTCCGCTTGGTGCCGAAGACATTGGGCGTGACGGAACTCCCGGCCCTTTCGTCGGTCTTCGGAGCCACCTCTTCGACCCGGCGCACCCGCTCGCCCTGGGTGCCCTCCTCCATGGCGGCGCTACCGCCGGAGGTGCCCGCGCTGCCCATGGCCGGCAGCGTCACCCAGGTCACCTTGATCTCATCGGGCTTCCCAGTGGCCTTGGGGAGGATCAGGAAGGCCCCCACCACCACCAGGTGCATGGCGGCACTGAGGGCGATCCCCGCGGGCCAGCCCATCACGCCGATGTGCGCGCGCTCCTGGAGGAGACGGTGGAGATCCTGGCTCACGCGGCACTTCCAGTGCTGCGTAGGCGTCTACGGCCATGCGATGGGTCGCGCCGCTGCGGCGGGATGGCCGCCTGTGGCAAAGTGACCCGTCGCGTAATCACAGAGCCTTCTCTGGTTCAACCGCCCCCGGGATGCCCTGGGTGACGAAGCCCACCTGGGTGAAGCCCGCCTCCCGGATGGCGTCCACCACGGCGATGACCCGACCGTAAGGAATGGCGTGATCCGCCCGCACCAGCACGGGGCGCTTCCGGCCCTGGCCCGCCTTCTCCCGGAGCTGGCGTTTGAGCTGTTCCTCGCGCACATAGGCCTTCTCGAACTCGATGCGCCCGTCCCTGGAAAGCGTGATGACCAGAGCCTCGCTCTCCAGGCTCTTGCCCGTGCGGCTTTCGGGCAGGTTCACCTCCACCCCCGTGGTCAGCATGGGCGCGGCCACCATGAAGATGATCAGCAGCACGAGCATGACGTCGATCATCGGCGTCATGTTGATGTCGGCCATCTGTCCGCGCTTGCTACCGGGTGTAAAGGCCATGGGGCGTCCTTGCGATCACAGTCCAGTCTACACCCGGGCCCGGGCCAGCCTTCCCGGCTCCCGATAGGATGGAGGAGAGGTAAGGACACTGATGCTCCACCGGCTGCTCTATTCGAACTGGGAGGAACCCCCCGAGGCCATGGCCTTCGAGGCCCCGTACCGGGAGATCCTGGCCCGCACCCGAGAGACGCTGGCGCGAGTGCTCCCTGGGATCGAGGCGGCCCTGAAAGATCCCCCCAAGGCCCCTGCGGTCTTCTGGGAGGACTGCCTCGCCCTCTATCTGCTGGCCCCCGCCCTGGTGAACGTGGCCCTGAACTACAAGGTCTGCGTGGAGCAGGGCCTGCCCCTGCATCCCACCTACTACTTCGAAGTCAGCGAGAAGACCCGCTTCCAGGCCACCTATTCGCCCGAAGTCACCCTTGAAGCGCAAGCCTTCTTCCTGGAGGCCATCAACGTCGCCCGGGCCATCTTCGCCCTGGGGCCTGATGCCGCGGGGCGCCTGGAAGCCTTCGCCAGGAACCTGCCCGCGGGTGTCCCCGACTTCATCTACACCAGCACCCAGGACAAGTACACCTGGCGCGCCTCGGAGCCGCGCAAGATCCTCGATCTGGTCGCCTCCATCCGGGAAAGGGTGCAGCCGACCCTGATACTAGGCGCGGCCCACGGCTCCATCATGTCGGGGCTCCTGGCGGCCAATCTCCTGGAGGCTCCCCTCTACTTCATCCGCTTCTCCATGTTCAAGCGCAAGGACACGGCCCCCATCATCGCCCCCAGCGATCTCCATTTCCTCGGCGCCTACCGGGACGGGCCGGTGATCCTCTTCGATGAGGATGTGGCCAAGGGCACGACCCTGACAGCCTTCACGGATTTCCTGCGGCCCTTCTTCCGGGAGTCCTATTCCGCCGGCGTGCTCCGCCACGCCTACGCCTCCCACCGCCCCGATTTCACGGGCCATGTTTGGTACGAATGAGGGCCATGATCTAATGCATCCATGATCCGCCTCATCGTCGCCGAGAAACCCAGCATGGGCCGCGCCATCGCGGCCGCGCTGGGGCTCCAGGGCAGCGGGCGCAGCTTCATCCAGGGCGGGAACACCATAGTCACCTGGTGCGTGGGCCATCTCGTGGAGGCCATCGGCCCCGAGGGCTACGATCCCGCGCTGAAATCCTGGCGCCTGGACACGATCCCCATCTTCCCTCCGGAATTCCGCTACGCGCCCAACGCCCAGACCAAGGACCAATACGACGTGGTGGCTCAGCTGATGACCCGCGAGGACGTCACCGAGGTTGTGAACGCCACGGACGCCGGGCGGGAGGGCGAACTGATCTTCGATCTGGTCTACCGCCTGGCAGGCTGCACGAAGCCGGTCCTGCGCTTCTGGACCTCCAGCCTCACGGACGACGCCATCCGCGAGGCCTATGGCCGGATGAAGCCGGGAGAGGCCTATGTGGGCCTGCGGGACGCGGCCAGATCCCGCCAGGAATCCGACTGGCTCGTGGGGATCAACTGCACCCGGGCCCAGACCATCGTGATGCAGCGCTCCGGGGGCGAGGGAGTCTTCTCCATCGGCCGAGTCCAGACGCCGACCCTGGCCATCCTGGTGAACCGCGAACTGGAGATCACGAACTTCGTGCCCAGGGATTTCTGGACACTGCTGGCCCTGTTCAAGGCGCCCGAGGGCGGCTACAAGGGCAAGTGGTTCACCAAGACCGAGGGCAAGGAACAGGACCGCTTCGAGAACGAAGACGAGGCCAGGGCCATGGCCGCCAGGCTCGCCGGACTGCCGGGCCTCGTGGC
Source organism: Holophagaceae bacterium (assembly GCA_043723905.1). GTDB lineage: Bacteria > Acidobacteriota > Holophagae > Holophagales > Holophagaceae > JAYREN01. The sequence goes on along the minus strand of JAYSNJ010000096.1, from coordinate 7,306 downwards.
CTCCGTGACGGGGAAGACCGACAAGAAGCGCCCGGAGCTACTCTATGATCTGACGGCCCTGCAGAAGGAGGGCAACAAGCGCTTCGGCTTCACCGCCGAGCACACGCTGGAAGTGGCCCAGACCCTCTACGAATCCAAATTCATCAGCTATCCCCGCACCAATTCGCGCTACCTCACCGAGGCCGATGCCGCCAAGGCCCCCAGCTGGATCAAGGCCCTGGCCCAGGGACAGCTCGCCGAACTCCACCCCTTCGTGGAGGAGCTCCGGGCCCGCTGGCCCGTGAAGCTGGACAAGCGCTTCGTGGACGACAAGGAAGTGGAGGACCATTCGGCCCTGGTGCCCACGGAGAACCCCGCCAAAAACCTCGGCGGCGACTCCCTCAAGATCTACGAACTCATCGCCAGGCGCTTCCTGGCGGCCTACTTCCCCGAGCGCATCGAGGCCAAGACCACCATCATCACGAAGATCGCCAAGGAGACCTTCAAGACCACCGGCACCGTGGTGAAGGAGCTGGGCTGGTCGGCGGTGGATCCGGCCCACGGCAGACCCAAGAAGGAGACCAAAAAGGCCAGGGACGAAGCTCCCGACGCCGAGGAGCCCGACACCGAAGAGGCCGAGGAGGATGCGGGCCTGCTTCCGGTGCTGGCCAAGGGCCAGGAGGTCGAGACCCGCGAACTCTCACCCAAGGCCGGCAAGACGTCTCCCCCCAAGCGCATGACCGAAGGCGATCTGCTCTCGGCCATGCAGGGCGCGGGCCGGGAACTGGACGACTCGGAGCTGAAGGGCGCCATGAAGGACTGCGGCCTGGGCACCCCCGCCACCCGGGCCTCCATCATCGAGACGCTCCTCAAGCGCATGTACGCGGCCCGCAAGCGCAATATCCTCCAGCCCACGGAGAAGGGCATCGACCTGATCCGGGGCCTGCGGGCGGACAGCCTGAAGTCCCCCCAGCTCACGGGCGAATGGGAGGCGCGCCTGGAGCGCATGAGGCGGGGCGAGACCGCGCGCGACACCTTCATGGGCGACGTGAAGACCTTCGTGACCGATGTTGTGGGCCAGATCAAGGCCGCGGCGCCGACCACCTCCCAGCGCATCTTCGGCCCCGTCATCGGAGCCTGTCCCGGCTGCGGCGGCGAATTGCGCCTGCGGGACTGGCAGGGGAAACACTACGCCAAGTGCAGCGGCGCCGAATGCCGGGTGGCCTTCGACTGCGACCCCGAAGGCAAGGCCCTCATCCCCTGCCGCTTCTGCCAGGGCCCCGTGCGCACCACGAAGAGCGGCTCCCAGGTATGCATGGCCTGCCGGCGGTGGCAGGAGGACAGGCCCGCCTCCCCGGAGGGGCCCCATCCCCTGGAGGGCGCCCCGGAGGCCCCCCCTTGCGAAACCTGCGGAAAACCCATGAGAGTCCTTCAAAGCACACGGAAGGGCCAGTTCTTCCTGCGCTGCGCCGCCTGCGGCATCACCCGGGAGGCTGCAGACCCAGGGTCCCCCCCGGAAGGCGCGTGATTTCCCTCCTGCCCCTCAAGCCCTGATAGGCTTTGGCCACCACCTCCCCCAGGATTCCCCATGGCCAAGATCGACAAGTTCCTCGTCACCATGGTGGGCCGGGGTGCGCCGCTCCTGCGCCTCGACCCGGGTGATACGCCCGTCCTGGAACTGCCCGGGGGGCACCGCACGCCCCTCAGCGGCCAGGAGCTCCTGGGCACCGTGCTGGACGGCCTCGCCAAGGAGATCCTGCCCGGGGAACACGAAACGGCCTATCTGCGGGGGGACAAGGTCCAGTTCGACTACACCATGGATGGGGAGCGCTTCCAGATCCTGGTGGCCCGGTCCACCCTGGGCACGCGCATCGTCGTGGGCCGCGCCGCCGGGAGCGGCGCGGCAGCCGGCGGGGGGGGAACCCTCAAGGCCGCCAAACTGGATCTCCTCGTCCAGCGGATGCTCAGCCACAGCGCCTCGGATCTCTACCTCAACACCGACGAATTCCCCGTCCTGCGCAGGGACGGCAGGCTCGAGATCCAGGACGACTTCACGCCCCTGGGCTCCAGGGATCTCGAGGACCTCATCAAGCCCTGGGTCCCCACCAGGAACATGGAGGCCTACCTGGCGGGCCAGGACACGGAGTTCTCCCACCTGGAGAGCGCCCTGTCCTGCCGACTGCGGGTGAGCCTCTTCCACGATTCCACCGGCCCCTCCATCGCCCTGCGGGTGGTGCCCAAGGAAGTCCCGGGGGCCGATAGCCTGGGCCTCAGCGAGGCGGTGCGGCGTCTCGCCAGCCTCAACAAGGGTCTCGTGCTCCTCACGGGTCCCATGGGCTCGGGCAAGAGCACGACCCTGGCCTGCCTGTTGGAGATCGCCCATCGCACCCGCAAGGATTTCATCGTCGGCATCTACGACGCCGTGGAATTTGAACTGGGCAAGGGCGGCTGCCTGACCCGCCAGCGGGAAGTGGGGCGCGATCCGAAGCGCCAGCACCAGGCCATCCGCGCAGCCCTCCTCCAGGCCCCCGATATCCTCGTCCTCGACGAGATCCGGGACCCCGAGACCATCGAACTGGCCCTCCAGGCCGCCCATGCGGGACACGTGGTCTTCGCCACCCTGCAGACGGCCTCCCTCCTGGACACCCTCACCTGCCTGGTGGATTCCTTCTCCCTGGAACGCCAGCCCTGGATCCGCACCCGCCTCGCAGGCTGCCTGAAAGCCGTCATCGGACACACGCTGCTGCGCAAGCCCGCAGGTGGTCGCGGAGCCGCGCTGGAGACCCTCTTCACCACCCCCGCCATCGCCGAGCTGATCCGCGACGACAAGCTTGCCCAGGTGAGCGTGGCCATGAAGGGTGGGCGCTACGGCCAGGAGACCCACAACGAAGCCCTGGTGAGCCTCATCCAGCGCGGCCTAGTCGAGCCCATGGAAGCCTACCTCAAGTGCCAGGAGCGGGACACCTTCATCGCCGCCTGCAAGAAGGCCGGCATCGATTTCGATCCCCGAAGCGAAGGCGCCATCACGACGGATGTATGAATGCAAAGGCCGCCCTTCGGCGGCCTTTGCATATTGAAGGAATCTCGACTACTGCACGCGCCGCAATACCGTCACGCAGTTCGTCACAGAGCTGCCGCCCACGTTGAAGGAGACGCCGATCTCCGGGGTCTTCTTCGCGAGGGTGGCGCCGATGGCTTCACCCACCAGCTGCTTGTAGAGGAGGGCGTGCATGGAGACGCCGGTGGCGCCCACGGGATGGCCCTTGGCCTTGAGACCGCCGCTGAGGTTCACGGCGCACTGGGCGTCCTCCCGGGTGAAGCGGCCTTCCAGGTAGTCGTGGCCGGCGCGGCCGTCCCTGGAGAGGCCGAGAGCCTCGGTGCAGAGCAGCTGGTTGATGGTGAAGCAGTCGTGGACCTCGGCGATATCCACGTCGGCGATGCCGATCTTGGCTTCCAGGAAGGCCCGGCGCACGGCCTCCTTGCCGGCCATGAGCTCATGCATGTTGGGGCGCACGGAGAGGGCCATGCGCTCGTTGACGTGGCCGATGCCCGCGATCTCGACGGTCTTCTTGCCGCTCTTGCGGGCATCCTCCGTGCGCATGATGACTAGCGCCGCGGAGCCGTCCGTCACCAGGGAGCAGTCGTGGAGCTTGAGGGGATCGGCGATGAGGGGGTTCTTCTCCGGAGGGAGATTCAGGATGGCGTCCGCCGTGAAGAGTCCCAGGCGATCCGAGGGGCCGCCCTTGCCGAAGTGGGCCAGGGGGTTGTCCACGCCGTTCATGTAGCCCAGGGCCGCCACGGTGGCCAGCATGCGGGAGAGTTCATCAGGGCCCAGCTTGTACTGCGCCGCATAGCCCTTGGCGTACTCGGCGAAGAGGCAGGGGAAGGAGCCCCCCCCTGCGCCCTCCTCAGGCCAGTACGAGCAGGTGGCCAGGGCATGGGTCACGCCCTTGGTGTCCAGGAGGTTCATCTTCTCCACGCCCAGCACCAGCGCAACCTTGACGCGGCCGGACTCGACGGCGTAGAGGGCATCGTAGAGGGCGACGGAGCCCGAGGCGCAGGCGTCCTCGCAGCGGGTCATTGACTTGAAGCGCAGGCCCACGGGATCAATCTCCGTGGCGAAGGCAGCCAGGTGTTCCTGGTTGGCGAACAGGCCCGGCGCGCAGGAGCCGACCCACACACCGTCGATGTCCTTGCCCTCGACCCCCGCGTCGGCCAGGGCGCCGCGCCCTGCCTCGATCATCAGCTCGTAGATGGATTTCAGATCGGTGATCTCGCCCGTTTCCCTGTCCCGCTTCACCAGGGAACCGAACTTGGAATTGTAGGCGCCGACGATGCTCACTGCACTCATGGGGTCTCCTGCTGTAGGGGTAGCACAAAAAAACAACTCACCACGGAGATCAGGGAGAAAAGACACGGAAGGAAGGGCCAACGACTTGCTCAGCGATTCCTCATGTTCTCATTTTATCTCCGTGTTCTCATGCCTTTCCTCCGTGTCCTCCGTGGTGAATCCTTTCCATTTTTTCACTCAGCCGTGCGGGGGAAGCTCTTCTCGAAGGAGGCGGGCCGGCAGTCGTTGGGAATGACGACCTCGGCGTCCGTGCGCTCCTTGATCCACTCGGGCGTGTAGGGCTCGAAATACTCCCGGAGGAAGAAGCGGTCGCCCATGACCTCGAAGAGGCCGAGGTCCGTGACGACGAGGTTCACTTCGCGCACCGCCGTGAGGGGCAGCGTGCAGCGCCGCTTAAGGCGCGAGGCGCCTGAGGGCTCGAAGTGCAGCGTGGCCGCGATGACCACCCGGGACCCCGCCGTGAGGTCCATGGCGCCGCCCATGCCGGGCACCATCTTGCCGGGGATCTTGTAGTTGGCCAGATTGCCCTCCTGGTCCACCTCCAGCACGCCCAGAACCGTGTAGTCCACGTGGCCGCCCCGGATGATGCCGAAGCTGGTGGCGCTGTCGAAGAAGCAGCCGCCGGGTCGCACCGTCACCGGGGAGCTGCCCGCGTTGGTGAGATCCCAGTTCTCCTCGCCCTTGGCTGGCGCCGGGCCCAGGCCCAGCATGCCGTTCTCGGACTGGAGGATGAGCGTGACGTCCTCGGGCACGTAGTTGCCCACCAGCGTGGGCAGGCCGATCCCGAGGTTGACCACGTCGCCGGACTTGAAGATCCGGGCGATGCGCTTGGCGATGATGTCCTTGTTGGCTACGTATTCCATTTCCGCCTCACCATTCCAGCCGTTCGGTCCTGACCAGGAAATCGACGAAGATCGAAGGCGTGTGGACCTCGTTGGGATCGATCTCCCCCACTTCCACGATCTCCTCCACCTCCGCGATGACCGTGGACGCGGCCATGGCCATCAGCGGATTGAAGTTCCGGGCCGTGGCCGCATAGACCAGGTTCCCGGCCCTGTCGGCCTTCTTGGCCTTGATGATGGCCACGTCGGCCTTGAGGGGGAGTTCCAACAGGAAGAGGCGGTCGCCCACGGTGATGACCTGCTTGCCCTGCTCCACTTCGGTGCCGAGCCCCGTGGGCGTGAGGATCCCGCCCAGTCCCACGCCGCCCGCACGCACCTGCTCCGCCAGCGTGCCCTGGGGCACCAGCTCCACGTCGGTCTCACCGGCGTTCATCTGCCGCTGGGTCTCCTGGTTGAGGCCGATGTGGCTGGCGATGATCTTCCTGAACTGGCGCCCCTGCACCAGATGGCCTACGCCGGTGATCTTGCCCGACTTGAGATCGTGGGCCGCCGTGTCGTTACAGATCAGCGTGAGGTTCCCGGTGCCCTTCTCCTTGAGCGCCTGGATGACCGTGTGGGGCGAGCCGCAGGCGAGGAAGCCGCCCACCATCAGGACATCCCCCTCCCGCACCTTGGCCGCGGCCTCCGCTGCGGAAATGACAGGTTTCTTGATCATGAAATTCCTCCTGCTAAGGCATTAAAGGAACGGGAAAGGGAATCAGCGGGTGTGCTTCCGCTCGATCAGGCGATCGATGATGAACGTGGCGACATGGTCGGCGTAGCTGCCCTTGCCGAAGCCGCCGTCGTAGCCCAGCTCCACGGCCAGCTTGTTGGCGATGCGGGTGCCCCCGGCGAGGACGATGAAGCGCTCCCGCAGGCCCCGAGCCTGCAGCAGTTCGATGAGCTCCGTCATGTTCTGAATGTGGACATCCTTCTGGGTCACGATCTGGCTCACCAGGATCGCATCGGCGTTCACCTTCACCGCGTAGTCGATCAGCTTGTCGTTGGGCACCTGGGCGCCCAGGTTGTGCGCCTCGATCTCCGGATAGCGTTCCAGGCCATAGTGGTGGTTGTAGCCCTTCATGTTCATGATCGCGTCGATGCCCACCGTATGGGCATCGAAGCCCGTGCAGGCGCCCACGATCACGACCTTCCGGCCCAGCTGCTCGCGGATCACTTCGCAGGATTCCGTCATGGTGTAGATCTTCTCGCCCGTGGCCTCCTCGATGTGGATGGCGTCGAAATCCACCGAGGTTTCGGTCCGGCCATAGGCCACGTAGAAGGAGAAGCCTTCGGCCATGGCGTGGGAATGGACCACTTCCGCATGCTTGAAGCCCAGCTTCTCGATGAAGACCCGCGCCGCCTCCCGGCCCCGGGGGCCGTCCGGCACCGGCAGGGTGAAGGAGAGCTGCACCGCACCGTCGTCCAGCGTGTCGCCATAGGGTCGAATGATCATGTCGTCACCTCGAATCAAAAAACCAAGAACGTCCTACTTTTCAAGTCCGAGCTCCGCCTTCAGGTAGGCCTCGAAGGGATTGAAGTATTCGGGTCCCTTCTTCACCAGGCCGTCGAGGCCCTTGCCCATGTCCCGGGGGCGCTTGATATCGGCGAACTCGCCCTTCTCCATGGCGTCCATGAGGCCGAGGGCCTCGATCTTCTCCAGGAACTGGACCGCCTCGTCCAGCACCTGGTGGGCGCGGTTCATGATGATGCCGCCCTTCTTGAACTCGATCTCGCCTCCCAGGTCCGCCGCCGTGTTCATCACGTACTTGGCGTTCTCTAGGGCCAGGGAGCGGTCCTGCATGTAGGGCGTGTGGATGGCCTCCGTCAGCATGCCCAGGAGGTGGATCCCCTGCCCCGTGGCCTGGCTCACGAGGTTGAAGAGGGCGTTCTGCACAACGCCCTTGAAGATGTCGCCGGTCATGAATTTCGTGGGGGGCATGTATTTCAGGGGCGCCTCGGGGAAGATCTCCCTGGCCATCTGGGCCTGGGCGAGCTCGAACAGGAAGCCGTTCTTGAGGGTGGGATTCATCTCGAAGGCATGACCCAGCCCCATCAGTTTCGCCGGCAGACCCGCCTCGAAGGCGAAACGCTC
>JAYSNJ010000095.1:0-14549 GCA_043723905.1 Holophagaceae bacterium | reverse complement strand
CGGGAACTGGGCTTCGGCGGCGTGAACCTGGATCTGGTCTACGGCCTCCCGGGGCAGACCATGGACACCTTCCGGCGCACACTGGAAGCCACCCTGGAGCTGGCCCCCAACCGCATGGCCATCTACGGCTTCGCCTACCTCCCCAAGATGCTGCCCCACCAGCGCACCATCCCCGCGGAGACCTTGCCCCAGCCCGAGCTGCGGCTGGATCTGCTGCTCATGGCCACCGAGATCCTGGAAAACCATGGCTACGTGGCCATCGGCATGGACCACTTCGCCCGGCCCGACGACGAGCTGGCCAAGGCCGTGAAGGATGGCCGCCTCATCCGCAACTTCATGGGCTACGCCGTGCGGGCGGGCAGCGATAGTCTGGGCCTGGGGCCCAGCGCCATCGCCAATGTGAGCGGCGTCTACGCGCAGAACGAGAAGATCCTCGCCAAGTGGGAACGGGCCGTCACGGGCGGCCACTTCGCCATCCACAAAGGCTTCCGCCTCTCCCAGGAGGACGAACTGCGCCGCTGGGTCATCCACCACATCATGGGCAGCTTCGAGCTGCGCTGGGACGAGCTGAAGGCGAAGTGGGGCGTGGACGGACCCACCCACTTCGCCGAGGCTCTCGAGGAACTGCGCCTGGAAGTGCCCATGGGCACGGTGGAACTTCGGGAAGAGGGGATCTTCGTGACGGAACTGGGCAAGCGCTTCGTGCGCAATCTCGTCATGCCCTTCGACGCCTACCTCAAGCGCCTGGCCCCCAGCACGGCCTTCAGCCGCACCGTCTGAGCAGCCCCTGCCTTCCCTCCAGGCCCTGAACATGATCCGCGACGCGACCCCCAGCGACTTCGAGGCCATCCTCCGGCTCAACCTTGAATCCGAGCATTTCCTGAGTCCCCTGGACCGCCAGCGGCTGGAAACGCTTCACAGGCAGGCCGCCTACCACAGGATCGAATCGGCCGAAGGAGCCGTGGAAGCCTTCCTCCTCGCCTTCCGGGAGGGGACCGTCTACGACAGCCCCAACTACCACTGGTTCGCGGAACGCTACCCGACATTCCTCTACATCGACCGGATCGTCGTGGACACCGCTGCCCGCGGGAAGGGCCTGGCCACAGGGCTCTACGAGGATCTCTTCGCCTGGGCGAGGCGATCCGGAGTGCCCAGGATCACCTGCGAGTTCGACATCGATCCGCCCAACGAGGCCTCCCGGAGATTCCACCAGGGTTTCGGGTTCCAGGAGGTCGGCTCCCACCGCGTGGCGGGCGGGAAGAAGGCCGTGTCCCTGCAGGAAGTGCTGCTCTGAACCAGGATCGTGCATTTCGAGTTTGTTGGAGTCCCCCATGCCCTCGAATACCGCCATCGTCCTGATGAACCTGGGCGGGCCGCTGCGCCAGTCGGATGTGAAGCCCTTCCTGCTGGGCCTCTTCAACGACCGGGACATCATCCGCCTGGGGCCGGCTCTCCTGCAGCCGCTCATTGCGCGGATCATCGTGGGGTCGCGCCTCAAGGAAGTCATGGGCCGCTACGCGGAGATCGGCGGAGGCAGCCCCATCCTGCGGGAATCCGCCGCCCAGGCCGATGCCCTGCGGAAAGCGTTGCGAGCGTCGGGAAGACCCGAGAAGGTGGTCCTCTGCTTCCGCTACACCCGCCCTCGCGCCGCGGGACTGCTGCGCTCCCTGAAATCCCAGGGCATTCAGCGAATCCTGCCGGTCACGCTCTATCCCCACGACTGCCGCGCCACCACCGGCTCCAGCCTGATGGAACTGGAGCGGGAAGCGAAGGCCCTGGACATGGAGGTGCTGCCCGGCGTCCTCCACTACGCCACGGATCCCGATTACCTGGCCTGCCTGGAGGAGAACCTGCGGGCGACCCTGGCCCAGGCCCCCAATGCCACCGTGGTCTTCAGCGCCCACAGCCTGCCGGTGAAGCAGATCGAATCGGGCGATCCCTACGAGCGGGAGATCCGCGCCACAGTGGAGGCCCTCCAGGACCGCCTGGGCGCCATCCCCGGCGGCTACCGCCTGGGCTACCAGAGCAAGGTGGGCCCCATTCAGTGGCTCGCCCCGGCTCTGGAAACGGTCCTTCAGGAGATGGCCGGACGCGACGTGGTGGTCATGCCCGTGAGCTTCACGGGGGAACACATCGAGACCCTGCACGAACTCGATATCCAGTACCGGGAGCTGGCAGCCAAACTGGGCGTCACGCGCTACCTGCGAGTGCCCGCCCCTGGCGTTCATCCGGCCTTCATCCACTGCCTGCTGAAACGGACACTGGAGGCGCTGGGGCGGTAGACTTTTGGCTATGACCACCAAGGATCACCTGCTGCCACTCGAGCGCGTGCTGAGCCGCATTCTGGAAGTGCGCAGTGAAAGGGTCATTCTGGATGCAGATCTGGCGACCCTTTACGGGGTGGAAACCCGGGCCCTGGTGCAGGCCGTCAAGCGAAACCTGGCGCGGTTCCCTGCGGATTTCATGTTCCAGCTCAACGAAGCCGAGTTTGAGGCCTTGAGATCACAAACTGTGACGTCAAGCTCCTGGGGAGGTCGCAGGACCCCCCCGTACGCCTTTACTGAACAGGGTGTGGCCATGCTCTCCGGCGTCCTGCGGAGCGAACGAGCCATCCAAGTGAACATCGAGATCATGCGTGCCTTTGTCTTCCTGAAACGAAGCATGGCCTCCCACGCCGATCTTGCCCGCAAGCTGGAGGCTCTCGAGTCCAAGTACGACCGGCATTTCAGGATCGTCTTCGACGCCATCAGGGACCTCATGGATCCGCAAATCAAAGGGAAGAAGGCCCGCATAGGTTTCAGGGCCACGGAGACGATCGAATGACCACACTTATCCTCGGCGGCGGCATCACGGGCCTTCTGGCGGCCTGGCATCTCCATGAGCGGGGCGAAGCCGTGGAGGTCTGGGAGGCGGATGCCGTGATCGGCGGCTGGGTTCAGACGCTGCCCTGGCCCACGGAGGACGGCCGCCCGGGGCGCGTGGAGAAGGGCCCCCAGGGCATCCTGGTGCGGGCCGGCAGCCCCGCCGACAGGCTCTTCCAGAAGCTGGACTTGCCCCTCAAGAGCCCCGGCAAGGGGGCGCGCTGGGTGGGGAAGAAGGGCCGCCTGATCCCGGTGCCGGCTCATCCCGTGGGGCTCATGACCAGCGATCTCATGAGCTGGTCCACCAAGTTCCGCATGTGCCTGGAGCCCTTCCAGCCCGTGCGACCCGCCGAACCCGAGGAGGGGCTCTCGGATTTCATCGCCCGGCGCGCGGGCCGCGGCATGGCCGAGGAGCTCCTGCCCCCCATGGTGGCCGGCATCCTGGCCACGCCGCCCCATCTGCTGAGCATCGACGCCATCCCCCTGCTGCGGAAATGGGAGTCCCACGGGAGCCTCTTCAACGGCGTGCGCAAGAGCGGCATCAGCCACCTGATGGTGCCCGAGGGGGGCATGGGAGCCCTCACGCTGCGACTGGCCTCCCTGCTGCCCCAGGTGCGCACCGGCCTGCGGGCCCTGCGCCTGGAACCCCTGGCCGAAGGCCGCTGGAGCGTCCATGGCGAGGGCCATTCCCTGATCGCGGACCGCGTCATCCTGGCCCTCCCCGCCTTCGAGGCGGCCCAACTCCTGGAGCCCCTCACGGCCCCCGGCTCCGAGGCCCTGAAGGCGATCCCCTATACGTCCGTGAAGCTCTGGCACAGCCGCCACGCCATCCTGCCCCCCTACCATGACGGCTTCGGCTTCCTCATCGATCCCCCCTCGGGCCGACCCTACCTGGGGACCCTGGTGCCCAGCTGGATCGACAAGGGCTGCGCCCCCGAGGACCGCATGCAACTGCGCAGCTTCATCGGGGATTCCCAACTCTGGGAGGATCCCCATCCCGAAGAGACGAAGGACTGGGCCTGGACGGAGGCACGCCTGAAGCATTGGGTCCCGGCCCTTTCGGCCCCTTCCCAAACCCGGGAGGAACAGAGCACCAACGCCATCCCCCGAGCCGAACTGGGGCATCGGGCCCGGGTCCGGACGGCGATCGCGGCCCTTCCCCCCAACCTGGACTGGCTGAGCAACGCGCGGTTCGGACCGGGCGTGCGGGATGTCATCGAGGGCCTGGAGGCCTGGCTGGAGGATCCCGGGCATACCGTCTGACGGGGCGGTGCGCAGGGAGGCCCGGCGCTTGTCGGGCGTCCCTTCGTAAAGGGGTCAGTTGGCGGGGCCGTCGATCTCCTGGAAGAGGGCGTGGCTGAGGTACCGCTCGCCCGTGTCGCAGAGCACGGCCACCACGGTTTTCCCGGCCCCCAGCTCCGCGGCCACCTTCAGGGCGGCGAAGACGATGGCACCGGTGGAGATGCCCGTCAGCAGGCCCTCCTCCCGGGCCAGGCGCCGGGCGATCCGCAGAGAGTCCTCGTAGCCCACATCCTCGATGCGGGTGTAGGCCTCCTGGTTCAGGATGGAGGGCACGAAGTTGGCGCCGAGGCCCTGGATCTTGTGGGGACCGGCCTTGCCCTGGGTGAGCAGAGGGGAATCGACGGGCTCCACGGCGATGACGAGGGTGCCCGGCTTCTTCTGGGCCAGCACTTCCCCCACGCCCGTGATGGTGCCCCCGGTCCCGATACCCGCCACGAAGGCGTCCAGTTCGGGCACCTGCTCCAGGATCTCCAGGGCGGTCGTGCGCCGGTGGATCTCGGGGTTGGCGGGGTTGTCGAACTGGCGCACCAAAAAGAAGTTCGAATCCGCGGCGGCCAGTTCCTCGGCCCTGTCCACGGCCCCCTTCATGCCGCCGGAACCCGGCGTGAGCAGGAGCTCGGCGCCGTAGGCCTTGAGCAGCGCCCGCCGCTCCTGGGTCATGGTGTCGGGCATGACCAGGGTGATGGCATAGCCCTTCGTCGCGGCCACGAAGGCCAGGCCGATGCCCGTGTTGCCGCTGGTGGCCTCCAGCAGCCTCATGCCGGGCCGCAGCACACCGCGCTGCTCGGCATCCTGGATCATGGACAGGGCGATGCGATCCTTCACGCTGCCGCCGGGGTTGGCGCTCTCCAGCTTCAGGAAGATAGTGGCGCTGCCTGCGGGCACGATGCGGTTGAGGCGCACCACTGGGGTCTGGCCGATGAGTTCGAAGGCGTGGTTGACGCGGGTGGGGCGATTCATGGGGATCCCTCCTTTCTGCGTTCTTTTGGGTTTCGGGGGCCCATTCGCCCCGTTGCGACCAAGTCTCGCTCCGCGAAAGCGAATAGTCAAGCATGTCTCTAGAAAATATATACAATTGGATCGAGCCGAGGCACCAGGCTTCCCGGGAGATTGGCAATGAAGGTATCCACCAAGGGACGCTGCGGCCTGCGGGTGATGGTGGAACTGGCACTGCGCTTCGGCCAGGGGCCGGTGATGGTCGGCCTCCTCGCCGACGCCCAGGAGATCTCCGACACGTACATCCATGTGCTGATGGGCGGACTGAAGACGGCGGGCCTCGTCCGGGCCCTGCGCGGCCCGGGGGGGGGCTATGAACTGGCCCGGGACCCGGCCCGGATCACCGCGCTGGAGGTGGTGTCGGCCCTGGAGGGCGAACTCCTGCCGAGCCCTCGGACCGGGAGCGGCCAGCCCTCCGCCGCCGAGGCCGTCTGGGTGGAGGTGGGCCTGGCGATTTCCGAGACCCTGTCCCGCCACACGCTCAAGTCCCTGGCCGAGCGCCAGCGGTCTCTGGGGGGGGCGAGCTACTGCATCTAGCCAGAAGCCGCGAGGGGGGCTCGCGGCTTCTGGATGGGCAATCCGCTGGGGTGGCTAGTTCAGGCCTCCCGGCTCCTCAGGCCCAGCTTCTCGCGGATCGCCTTCTCGACCTCGTCGGCCAGTTCGGGGTTGTCCAGGAAGAGCTTCTTCACGTTCTCCGCGCCCTGGCCCAGCCGGGAATCCTTGTAGGAGAACCAGGACCCGCTCTTCTGGATGATCTCCAGCTGCGTGCCCAGCTCGACGAGCTCCCCGGTGCGGCTGATGCCCTCCCCGTACATGATGTCGAAGGTGGCCACCTTGAGGGGCGGCGCGACCTTGTTCTTCACCACCTTGACCTTGGTCTTCTTGCCCACGACGCTGGAATCCTCGTCCTTGGCCGCCACCAGGAGATCGCCGGTGTTGCCCTTGATGCTCTGGACGCTGCGCACATCGAGGCGCACGGAGGCGTAGAACTTCAGGGCGTTGCCCCCGGTGGTGGTCTCGGGATTACCGAACATCACGCCCAGCTTCATGCGGATCTGGTTGATGAAGACCACGCAGGTGTTGGTCTTGCTGATGCTCGCGGTCATCTTGCGGAGGGCCTGGCTCATGAGCCGGGCCTGGAGACCCATGTGGCTGTCCCCCATCTCACCGTCGATCTCGGCCTTGGGCACCAGGGCCGCCACGGAGTCGATGACGATGATGTCCAGGGCGCCGCTGCGCACCAGCTGGTCGCAGATCTCCAGGGCCTGTTCGCCGCTGTCGGGCTGGCTGATGAAGAGGTTGTCGATGTCCACGCCCAGCTTCCGGGCGTATTCGGGATCGAGGGCGTGCTCGGCGTCGATGTAGGCCGCCAGGCCGCCGGCCTTCTGGGCCTGGGCCACCATGTGCAGGGCGAGGGTGGTCTTGCCGCTGGCCTCGGGCCCGTAGACCTCCACCACGCGGCCCTTGGGGACGCCCCCCACGCCGAGGGCGGAATCGAGGCTGATGGAGCCCGTGGAGATGACTTCGATGCCCTCGGCCCCCAGATGATCCCCCAGCTTCATGACGGCGCCCTTCCCGAAGGCGCGCTCAATCTCGGCCAGGGTGCGGTTCAGGACTTTCAGACGGTCTTCTTGTTCGTTGGCGGCCATGGAGATCTCCTTGCAGCGTGATCAGGAGTACAGGTTGGGGCAGAAAGCGAAAAAAACAAGAACTATTTTGAACGCCCAGGGTTCCCGGGGCGGATCCGGATGCGCCGAATCAAGGCCTTGCCCAGTGCGCACCGATAGGGTGAACATCGGCTCTCCATGATGAACCCCTTTCTCGCCAATCACCTGGCCCAACTGGAGGCCGCAGGCACCGCCCTCCCGGAGGGGGCGGCCTGGGAGGCCTTCCTGAAGGCCATGGATCTCGCCACGGCGCCCGCAACCACGGCGGAATTGGCCCGCTTCCAGGGGCTGGTCTCCCACCTCAAGGAAGTCATCTTCCAGATCGACCGGGAGGGGCGCTGGTCCTTCCTGAACCGCGCCTGGACGGAACTCACGGGCCTGGGCCTGGAGGAGAGCCTGGGCCAGCCCTTCCTCGGGTTCATGCACCCCCAGGACAAGGTGCGCTACCTCAATGTCCTCACCTACGCCATGGAGACGGACCAGGACACGCTCCAGGGCGAGTTCCGCATGGGCACCAAGGACGGCGAGTTCCGGTGGGTGGAGATGTCCAACCGCATCACCCTGGATGGGCAAGGGGCGGTGGTCGGCGTGTCGGGCACACTCACGGACATCACGGAGCGCAAGCTCGGCGAGGAGGCCCTCGCCACCATCACGAACCGCCTGCGGGCCCTCATCGAGAACATGCAGGCGGGCATCCTGGTAGAGACCGAGGACCGGCAGGTAGCCCTCATCAACGAGACCTTCTGCCGCCTCTTCGAGATCCCGGTGCCCGCCCATCTCCTGGTGGATGGCGATGCCACGGAACTGCTCGACATGTGTCTCTCTGGAATGGAGGACGAAGCCGGAGTCCGCCAGCGGATCCTCCAGGCCCTGAAGGCCGCCAGGACCACCCTCGGGGAAGAGGTATCCATGAAGGACGGGCGGATCCTCGCCGTGGACTTCATTCCCATTGCGGGGGCCGAGGGCTTCTACGGCCATTTCTGGCAGGTCCACGACATCACCGAACGCAAGCTGGCCGAGCAGCAGGTGACCCAGTTCTCCATGGACCTGGAGATGAAGAACTGGGAACTGGAGGAGGCGCGGGACGAGGCCCTGCGCCTCGGGGGACTGAAGTCCGAATTCCTGGCCAACATGAGCCACGAGATCCGCACGCCCATGAACGGCATCATCGGCATGACCGATCTGCTGATGTCGACCCCCCTTTCCGAAGAGCAGCTCGACTATGCCGGCACCATCCGCTCCAGCTCCGGAACGCTGCTCCATCTCATCAACGACATCCTGGACTTCTCCAAGATCGAGGCGGGCAAGCTCGAACTGGAGCGCATCCCCTTCGACCTCCAGGAGCTGCTGGACGATCTCCTGGCTGTGCTGGGCGTGAAGGCCCACAGCAAGGGCATCGAACTGATGACGCTGGTCTCTGGCGACACCCCCACGCGCCTGCTGGGAGACCCCGTGAGACTGCGGCAGGTTCTCACCAACCTCACGGACAACGCGTTGAAGTTCACGGCGGAGGGCTCCGTCACCATCCGAGTAAGCCTCCAGTCCCGGGATGCCTCCGGCGAACTGCTACGCGTGGAGGTCCAGGACACGGGGATCGGCATGCGGCCCGAGGTGGCTTCCCGGCTCTTCCAGTCCTTCTATCAGGGCGACACGAGCACCACGCGGAAGTATGGAGGCACGGGCCTGGGGCTGGCCATCTGCAAGCATCTGGCCGAGCTCATGGGCGGCGAGATCGCCGTGGAGAGCGAACCCGGGAGGGGCAGCACCTTCTGGTTCACGGTTCGCCTCCATGTGCAGGAGGATGCGGGCGTGGACTGGAAGCCCGAGAAGCCCTGCCGCTTCTTCCTGGCGGGCTTTCCCACCACCACCGGGGCCGTGCTGGAGGCCCAGTTGCGGGCCTGGGGCCTGGAGGCCGAACGCTGCCTGGACGCGGACGAGGCCCTGGGACGGCTCCGGGCCAAGGGTGAGGAGGACGCCATCCTGCTCTACTACCCGTCCAGCCCCATGGCCCAGGAGCTCCTCCGCAGTGTCCTGACGCACCGGATCTTCTCTCGTCTGCGGCCGGTGGCGGCGCGCTCGCTCTACGGCAAGGAAGAATCGGGCAGTCCTGTGGGAACGGTCCCAGCGGAGTCCCTGCCCCTGCCCCTGAGGAAGTCCCACCTCCGCGCCCTCCTGGATCGGCGGGCCGAACCCGCGGCCCTGCCGGCAACCGTCCAGCCTTCGCCACGGCCCCTCGGAGGGCACGGCAGGGAGATCCTCCCCCTCAATCTCCTGCTGGCCGAGGACAATCTTGTGAACCAGCATGTGGCCATGGCCGTCCTCAAGAAGCTCGGGCTCCGGGCGGATCTCGCCGCCAACGGCCGGGAGGCCGTCGAGGCAGTGCAGGCCAAGGCCTACGATCTGGTCCTCATGGACTGCCAGATGCCCGAACTGGACGGCTTCCAGGCCACCCGGAAGATCCGGGAGAACGAAGGCGCCACCCACCACGTGCCCATCCTGGCCATGACCGCCAACGCCATGCAGGGCGATCGCGAACGCTGCCTGGAAAGCGGCATGGATGACTATCTGCCCAAGCCCGTCACCCTCGACAGCCTCAAGAACGCCCTCCGACGCTGGCTGCCCGCCGGCTCGGTCCCCTTCTGACGGTCCCCCATGCCTCCCTCCGAACGCGTGCTCGAAGACAGCCTGACCATCCGGATGGTGCTCCAGCGGCTCCTGGTGGCCAACGAGAAGATCACCATGGCCTTCCGGACGGAGCGCCGGGAATTCTCCCTGCTGGCCCTGGAAGCCGACCGCCTGGCCCTGGCCATGGGGCGGCCCGAGTTCGAAGCCTGGAAGCTGGCGCCGGGGGAGAGGGTCTCGCTCAACCTCGAGGACCGGGGCTTCCATTTCGAAGCCGTGGTGGCCTGCGTGGGCCTGGATCAGGCCGAAGGCCTTTCGGCCTGCATGCTGGAGGTGCCCCGCAGCCTCCGCCGATCCGACGGCCATCGACTGGTGGACTTCGCCCCGGATCAGGAACTGCCCCGGGCCACCTTCTCCAATTCGCGCAACGCCCTGCTGGATGGCCAGGTGACGGGCTTCGGCAGAGAGGGCCTGGAGCTCTCCCTGCTGGATCCCCGGCAGAAGCTCCAGGACTACTTCCGCGTCGGCGAGGAATCCACACTGGACCTGCCCCTGGAAGGGGACCTGCGCCTCGTCGCCTCGACGCGTGTGGCCTACCTGGGGGACCGCGTGGTGGGCCTCAAGTTCACCGAGAAGGTGGACACGGACCTGCTGGGCAGCTATCGGACCTGGCTCGAGGGGCAGGAGCGCATCCAGGCCCAGCGGGACCGGGAGAGCTTCGCCTCCGGAGGCAGCCGACGCCCCCTGCGCCCCAGCGCGGCGGAAGTGCCCGCCGCGCGGATGTGGGTGGACCGGGAACCGCTCATCCTGGTGATCACCGAGCAGGAGGAATTCGCCAAGCGCATCGCCGAGGGTCTGGGCCGGAAGTTCGGCTTCCTGAGCCTCGACTACATCAAGGGGGGCGTGCGTCCCCTGCTCAGGGAATGGGGGGGATCGGGCCAGGACTGGGGGCGGATCCGCCTCGTGCTCGTCCACAACCGCCTGCGCCTGGCCAGTCCCCTGGAGCTCACCAAACACCTGGTCGAGCAGGAGAAGTGCCCCCTGCCCATCGTGCTCGTGGGCCCGGACGAGGATCTCGACCTGAAGCGGGTGCGGGCCCTGGAGGCCGGGGCCGTGGACTACCTCCCCGTGGAGCCCTTCAGGATCCTCAGCCTCCTGAAGAAACTCGACGAGCTGATCCAGCTCTTCGAGGGCTGAGGCTCACCGGGTCGCCACCCTGCGCCCTCGCCAATGATTGACGCCCTGCAGGTGATCCCAGAAGGCCCAGGCGACGCCCAGGGCCGCGGCGGGGCCGATGAGGGGCCACAGCAGCCAGATCCAGTCGGGGGGATGGCCCGTCATGCGCCGATGGGCCATCCCCAGAATGCAGGGCCAGAGCAGCCACTCGACGAGGGCGAATCCGGGCCGGCCCAGGGCCGCCAGCCAGATCGGGCTCAGGAAGAGGGCCAGCACGGCCGCGATCAGGAGCGGCGCGAAGACCCACAGCCGGGGCACGCCCAGGATGTTCTTCCGCATGGCCCGGATCACCTCCCACCCGCCGGCGTACATCCGCAGGTGCAGCTCGGGTCCTCCCTGGGCCACGCGGTTGAGGAAGCCCGCCCCCTTGGCCCGGCGCGCCAGCATCATGTCGTCGATGGGTTCCAGGGGGGCGGCGGCGTGGCCTCCCGTGGCGTCATAGACTTGCCGGCGCAGGAGGGTGAAGGCCCCCGTGCCGCAGAAGAAAATGCTCTTGGGATCCGCCACCCGACGGGGCGGCACCAGCCAGAGGAAGAAGGTGGCCGCAGTAGGCAGGAGGAGTCGCTCCCCTGGGCTCAGCACATCCACCGCCGGCACCAGGGCGAGAAGATCGGCGGGTGTGCGCACCAGGAAGGCAAAGGCGCGCCCCAGGAGATCCGGAGAGGCCTGCACGTCCCCGTCGGCGAAGAGCAGCCACTCCGCCTGGCGGGCCTCGGGGGTGAGGGCCGCCAGGTGCAGGGCGTGGTTCTTCCCCAGCCATCCCTTCGGCAGATGCTCGTTCCGGATCACCTGCAACCTGTCCGGATGCCGCACCAGACGCGTGGCGAGCTGTTCCGAAGTGCCATCGGTGGAGCCATCATCCACCACCACGATGCGCAGACGGGGATGCTCCTGGGCCAGCCAGGAATCCAGGGCGGGACCGATCTCCGCCCCCTCGTTGCGGACCGGGATGCAGAGGCAGGTGGAGGGGAGTTCCTCGGCCCTGAGCCCCTGGAGGGGCAGGCGAGGCAGTTGCCGGAGCCTCAGGGCCGTGAGCAGGAGAGCCCCCAGTCCCTCGGCGAGGAGGATCAGGGGGATCCAGAGGGGGAGAACAATTGGAGTCATGGGCCTTCCGGACCGGCAGAATGGAGTTCCTGAATCCACCTGAGGTCTTGGATGCCGTTCGCCCTCCTCACAGCCGATCCCTTCGCATACAGCCTCCTCCTGCTGGCCCTGGTGTGGCTGGCCGCCAAGCTGGGGGGCGAGGTGGCCCTGCGCCTCCATCTGCCCGGAGTGGCGGGGGAACTGGGGGCCGGCCTCGCCCTCGCCGCCCTCCACCAGTCCTTCCCGGCCTTTCCCAACCTGGGGGAATCCCCGGAGGCCGGTGTCCTGGCCAACCTGGGCGTCGTGGTGCTGATGTTCGCCGTGGGCCTGGAATCCACGGTCCCCCAGATGCTCCAGGTGGGCCTGGCCTCCCTCCGGGTGGCCCTCATCGGCGTGGGGGTGCCCATGGGGCTGGGCCTCGCGGGGGCCTGGCTCCTGCTGCCCCAGGGCACGCCCTTCATGGTGGATCTCTTCGTGGGGGCCTGCCTGTGCGCCACCAGCATCGGCATCAGCGCCCAGGTGCTGCGGGAGAAGGGCATGGCCCATTCCCCGGAGGGCCGGATCATCGTGGGGGCCGCCGTCATCGATGACGTCCTGGGACTCCTGGTGCTGGTGACGGTCAGCAGCCTCGTGACGGCCTCGGCGGCGGGGGGTTCCATGCCCTGGACCCCCCTGCTGCGCTCGCTCGCCCTGGCCATGGCCTTCCTCCTGGGCGCCCTGACCCTGGGGCGCCTGGCGACGCCGCACCTGTTCCGCATCGCGTCCCGCCTGCGCTCCGAGCAACTCCTCCTGCCCCTGGGCCTGGGCTTCGCCTTCTCCCTGGCCTGGCTCGGCAGCCTGGCCGGCCTGGCCACCATCGTGGGGGCCTATGCGGCGGGGCTCATCCTGGAACCCGCCACCATCGAGATCCTGGAGGAGCGGGAATCCCGCAGCCTGGACACCCTGCTGCACCCGCTGGTGACAGTGCTGGCGCCGGTCTTCTTCGTGCTCATGGGCGCGAGGGTGGATGTCTCGGCGCTCCTGGCGCCCCGCACCCTGCTGATGGCGGGCGTCCTGGCCCTGCTGGGCGTGATCGGCAAGTACGGGGCCGGATGGGGGGGGGGCAAGGGGCTCCGGGCCCCCGTCATCGGCTGGGGCATGGTGCCTCGCGGGGAGGTGGGCCTCATCTTCGTGGCCGTGGGAGCCCAGATGCAGCTCCAGGGCCGGCCCCTGCTGGACGCCTCCCTGCAGGCGGCCCTGGTGGGCGCCATCCTCTTGACCACGCTGGTGGGCCCCATGGGCCTGGGCCGGGCCCTTTCCCGAAAGCCCAGGTGAGGCCATGAGGGAATTCCGCGAGCGCCTCTCCAGGACGGGCTGGGATCTCACCATGGGATCCCTGGTGGGCCTTCTGGCCGGCGCCGCCTCGGCCCTCTTCCTCTGGCTCCTGGAGCGGGTTCTCCATCTCCGCACAGAGTACCTGTGGCTCCTCGCCCTGCTTCCGGTCTTCGGAGTGCTCAGCGCCTGGCTCTACCATCGCTGGGGCCGGGAATCCGAGGAGGGAGGCGCCCTGATCCTGGACGAGGTGCTGGAGTTCAAGGGCCGGGTGCCCACCCGCATGGCGCCCCTGGTGCTCGCCGGGACCCTCCTGACCCATCTGGGGGGCGGTTCCGCGGGGCGGGAGGGCACGGCCATCCAGATGGGGGCCAGCCTCGCCCGGACACTGGGGAAACTCCCGTGGCCCTGGCTGGGGCTCACCCAGTCCCGCCAACGGCTCCTGCTCATGGCGGGCGTATCGGCGGGCTTCGGATCCCTCTTCGGCACGCCCGTGGCGGGGGCCATCTTCGGCCTGGAGGTCATTGCCATCGGCAAGCTGCACTTCGAAGGCCTGATCATCTGCGCCACCGCCAGCTTCGTGGGGGACGGGATCTGCCGCTGGCTGGGCGCACCCCATGTCCATTTCCACCCGGAAGCCCTGGTCATGTCCCTGCCCCTGGGCCTGAAGCTGGCCCTCTTCGCCCTGCCCGTGGCCCTGGTGGCGGGGACCTTCTCGGAACTGACCCACGGCCTCGCCCGGTGGACGCGACAGCGCCTGTCCAACCCCTACCTCCGCGCCGCCCTGGGGGGTCTCGCCGTGATCGCCCTGGCCCTGGCCTTCCGCAGCACGGACTATCTGAACCTGGGAACGATCTGGCTGCCCCGTGTCTTCGAAGGCACCGGGCCGGTGCCCTCCTGGGCCTTCGGAGCCAAGTTCCTCTTCACCGTCGTGACCCTGGGATTCGGCTTCAAGGGGGGAGAGGTGACTCCCCTCTTCGTCATCGGCGCCCTGCTGGGGGCCACCCTGGCGCCCGCCCTCGGGCTGCCCGTGCCCTTTCTGGCGGCGGTGGGCTTCATCGCCGTCTTCGCCGCCGCCAGCAATACCCCCATTGCCTCTACACTGATGGGGATCGAGCTCTTCGGGTCCGGCTTTGCGGGTCCGCTCGTCATCACCTGTTTTCTGGCCTATGTCCTGGTGGGCCACCGGGGCATCTACGGCGGCCACCGCATCCACACGCCCAAGCAGGCCTGAACATTCCACGGAGGTTTATCCATGATCTACTCCACCGAAGTCGAACACATGTGCCGCGTGGCCAAGGGGCCCAACCACGGCCCCGCGCCCATCCCCCAGGAGGGCCGCTGGGTCCAGGCCAGGGAGATCAAGGACATCTCGGGCCTCACCCACGGCGTGGGCTGGTGCGCCCCCCAGCAGGGGGCCTGCAAGCTGACCCTCAACGTCAAGGACGGCATCATCCAGGAGGCCCTGGTG
>JAYSNJ010000094.1:0-2013 GCA_043723905.1 Holophagaceae bacterium | reverse complement strand
GCCTTCCAGCAGACCCGATAGAACGATTCACCGAAGGGACTGAAGACTCATGGATATTTTCCTTTTCCTGCTGGCCCCCCTCGCCGCAAGCCTGATTCTCACGGGCATCCACGCCTACTTGGGCGTGCACGTGGTGGAGCGTGGCGTCATTTTTGTGGATCTCGCCTTGGCGCAGATCGCCGCCCTGGGTGCCATCGTGGCCCTCATCATGGGCATGGATCCCCATGGGGGTTCGGCCTATTGGATCAGCCTCGGGTTCACCTTCCTGGGTGCGTTCATATTCTCCATGGCGAAGTCCAAGCGGTCCCACATTCCCCAAGAGGCCTTCATCGGCATCGCCTACGCGGTGGCCTCGGCCGCAGCGATCCTGGCCATGAGCAAGGCCACCGGAGAGACCGAGCACCTGAAGGACATGCTGGTGGGCAACATCCTGGCGGTGTCCTGGAAGGAAGTGGCGCGGACGGCCGTGCTCTATGGCGTGATCGGGGCGTTCCACTACATCTTCCGGAAGCGGTTCCTGTTGATCTCGATGAATCCGAAAGAGGCGGAGGCCCAGGGGATTTCGGTCCGGTTCTGGGATTTCCTGTTCTACGCTTCCTTCGGCCTGGTGGTCACGTCTAGCGTGGCCATCGCGGGCGTCCTGCTGGTGTTCTGCTACCTGATCGTGCCCTCGGTGGGGGCGATGCTGTTCACCGACCGGATCGGTCCGCGCCTGACCATCGGGTGGCTGATGGGAACCCTGGTTTCCGCCCTGGGTGTGTGGCTGTCCGTCAAGCTGGACACACCGACCGGGCCGATGATCGTCTGCACCTTCGGCGGCGTCCTGGTCCTGATGTTCCTGGTGCATCTGATCATCTACCACAAACGGGGGAACGCCGAGAAGCACCAGCTGCATGGGGCCGGAGACCGGGCCTACGAGTCGGAAGCCAAATAGCCCGTCTCTCCAGTTGTGATTAAAATCATACTGAGACTCGATCTCATTACATTACGCTGATCTCCAGACTGGACTGCCAACTCCTCCAGAGGAGCGGCGGTACCGTCGTAAAGGAGGTCCGATGATTCGTGTCCGAGGTTCCGTGGAAGCCTTCAGGGCCCTTCTGGGGTGGGCCGCCCTTGCGTCAGTCCGGGAACAGCCGCAACCCCTGGGGGAGGGCGGGGAGGCCACCGAGGCGGCCGCAGCCATGATCCGCGGGGGGCTCGATGCCAAATGAACAGGCGTGGATCGCCTCCTTCACAGGGGGGCCCGGACGGGCCCAGGGGGGGGCCTCCGATCTGGAGGCCCTGTCCGCTCGCGACGATGTCCGACTCATGCCCATGTATCACGACGCCCACCGCCTCCTTGACGATTTACCCTCCCTGGGGCGTGTGGACTACACCACTCGGAACGCCAGTGTCACCTGTACCCGGCGTGAGGCAGTGCGGACGGTTCTGCCGCTGGGGGAAGGCACCACGGTTTTTGGCGATGCCGACGGCTTGCGCTGGCTGGAATCCTCCTGGTGCCACACGGTGGCCGTCCTCAGCCGGGGCGCGGACTTCACGGCTACGCCGCCTTGCCTCCTTCTGTT
This sequence comes from Holophagaceae bacterium, assembly GCA_043723905.1. Lineage (GTDB taxonomy): Bacteria > Acidobacteriota > Holophagae > Holophagales > Holophagaceae > JAYREN01. The sequence goes on along the minus strand of JAYSNJ010000094.1, from coordinate 448 downwards.
TGGGGAAAGCGGGGATCTTGCCCATCAGGTTACGCTTCCGGATCCGGCGGCCTGGGAGGCCTTCATCACCCTGGTCCAGCGCCACCATTGTTGCGGGAGTTGCCTGCGGCAACGGACGGTGGCACCTGGATCCGGAACCGCCGCGGATTGTCCGGTCTGGATGCTGCGGGAAGCCTGGAGCAGTGCCGGGTCGGAACGGGACCTGGAGGTCCGGCTGGAAAGACTCGGACTAAATCGCCTCCTCGCTTTGCGCAGCCTGGAGGGGTTGTACACCTCACCCCTCTCGGCCCGGGACCTGGCGACCTTCCTCAAGGGGCTGGCTGCGTCAGCCCTTCCCGTCCATGTGCAGCTCGGGAACCGGCACTGCACCCAGGTGCTGGAATCCCCCCTGGAAGGACTGAGCTTCGGGTCCGGGGAATGGGAGCTCCGGATGGCCCAGGCGACCCTT
>JAYSNJ010000093.1:0-8857 GCA_043723905.1 Holophagaceae bacterium | reverse complement strand
TCAGGGCCTCGCAGCATCCCTGGCGAGACTTGAATGGCCATGGCCACGTCTACGCCTTCAGGCGGCTTGAATCTCTGGAAGGGCTTTCTCAGGCTCGACCAAATAGCCTCGAAGACCTGGATCAGGCCTTCTTCAGGAAACAGGTCTTGAGCACCAGGCCCTTGACCTTGTCCGTGCTGCATTCGATTTCGTCCCCGTTTTCCGTAAGGCGGATGTTCTTGATTTTCGTGCCCTGCTTCAGGGTCACGGAGGTCCCCTTCACCTTCAGATCCTTGATCACCAGCACCGAGTCCCCCTGGCTGAGATTGTTCCCATGACAGTCCTTGACGTCCATGGCGCCTCCTTCGTTGAACCCGATGATCGCAGAGGGGCTATGCTGCGGCCTAGCTCATGCTCCCCTGGAGGCTGCCAGCGCGAGTGACCGTCTCCGTCGGGCTCTTGGCATCCTCGTTGCCCTCTTTCCCCCGCCACCCGTTGAATCCCCCCTTTGTGAAGGAATCCCGAAATGAGTTTTGCACCAACTCCCGCCCCCACCTCCGTCGCCTTCAAGATGTTCCGAGGGACCATGGCCTCCTGGGATCAGCTCTTCTCCCAGGCCGCCGAATTCGCCTCCACGATCGGGAAAGAGCGCCTCATCACCATTTCCCACAGCGAGGATGAAAACGATGGCGTGGTCGCGGTCTGGTACTGGAAATAGCGGACTCGACCATGGCCATCTTCACCAACCTCTACAAGAAGCGTCCCCCCGAGGAACTCCCCATCGCCGGAGAGCCCCCCATCGGATTGATCGAACTCCAGGAATTGGTGCGGACCATCCGGGAGAGCGGGCGCACCTGCGATCACACCTGCAAGCAGATCAAGGAATTCCTCCAGGACAAGGAGCTGGATGTGGAGTCCATGCTCCGCTGGCTGCACCGATCGGAGATCTTCTGCGACTGTGCCCTCCTGAATGCATCCCACCTGGATACGCAGCAGCCCGCCGGGGAGCCCACGAATCCAGGAGCTCACACGCAGGAGTGATCCGCCCCATCCTTCATCCCATCATCCCTAGATCCCGCCCCGCAGATTGGCGTGGGTTCTCAGGTGTCCATCTTCCTCGGCCAGCAGGGCCACCAGGTGATCGCCGTGGATTCCCCGGATCGGGGCCCCGGGATCGGGGAAGCCTTCCGGAAGGGCCGTTGTCGGAGCCTGGAACTCCCCCAGGGGGATGGCCCGGCCGTGGGCCAGGTGATCGGCCTCCATGTCCGACAGGATCCGGGAACTGCACCAGGGGATCAGGTCCCTGCCCTGGAGCAGGAGTTCCTGGCCGGGACCGGGATCCAGCCAGGGGCCGATGGCCGTGCGCCTGAGGCGCTCCAGGTGGGCGCCGCAGCCCACCACCCGCCCCAGCTCCCGGGCCAGGCTGCGCACGTAAAACCCGCCGCGACAGGTGATGCGCAGCGTGCTGGAGCGCGGCAGATCGTGGGAGATCCAGGCCGCCTCGTGGAGGTAGACGCGACTGGGCGGCAGCACCACCTCCTCGCCGCGATGGGCCTTCTTGTAGGCGGACTCGCCGCCGATCTTCTTGGCGCAGGTGGCCGGAGGAATCTGGTCCCGCCACCCCAGGAAGGCCAGGAGCGCCGCGTCCAGGGCTGCAGGCTCGAGGCTGGAAGGATCGCCCTCCAGGATCGCCTTTCCCAGGTGATCGCAGGTATCCGTCTCCACGCCCCAGACCACCTGCGCCTCGTAGGTCTTGGGCAGGGGATGCATCAGTTCCATCAGGCGCGTGGCCTGGCCGGAGAGCACCAGCAGGAGCCCTTCGGCGAAGGGATCCAGCGTGCCCCCGTGGCCCAGTGGCCATTTTTTCTGCCCCGCCTCATAGGCCGCGTGCTTGAAGCGCCTCACTACATCGAAACTGCTTTCGCCCACCACCTTGTGGACGAGGAAGAGGCCGGACTCGATCACACCACCCATCCCAGGTTCAGTTTCCATCTTCGGCTTCCGGCTCGGGTGCGGGAGGCCGGGAGGCCCGCTCCTTCTCGAGTTCCTGGAAGATCGACTCCATCTTCGTGCCCTGGGCCAAGGTTGTGTCTGGAAAGAAGCGCAGCTCGGGCGCCTTCTTCAGACTCAGGCGCCGGGCCAGCTGGGTGCGGAGGAAGCCCGTGGCCCGGGCCAGGGCCTGGGCGCTCTTTTCCTGCTGGGTCTCCTCGCCCAGCACGGTGTAGTAGACCTTGGCGATGCCGCGGTCACCCGTCATGCGCACGGCTGTCAGCGTCAGGAACCCCAGATCGGGATCCCGGACCTCGCGCTGGATCAGCGTGGAGAGGAGAAATTGGACCTGATCTTCGAGTTTTTCGGGGCGGAGCATGGCGGAATCCTTGAAGATTCCAGTGTAGCGGCAATGGGCCCCTCCCCGGGCCCTGCCACAATCGATCCATGGACGAATGGTTCAAGGACTGGTTCGACGCCGATTACGCGGCCATCTATGGGCACCGCGACGCAGCGGAAGCGGAGCTCGCCGTCCATACGGCCCTCCAGGCCGCGCCGGAACTGGCCCGCGGTCCCGTCCTGGATCTGGCCTGCGGCACGGGCCGCCACCTGACGACCCTGCGCCAGCACAACCCCTTGGCCTTCGGGCTGGATCTTTCGGCTCATCTCCTGGGCGAGGCCCCCGCGGAACTCCACCCCTGGCTCCTGCGGGGCGACATGCGCCACCTGCCCCTGAAACCCGGCACCCTCTCGGGCCTCACGCTCTGGTTCACGCCCTTCGGCTATTTTTCCGACGCGAGCAACCGGGCCCTCGTCGGCCAGCTGACCCGGCTCCTGCGCCCCGGGGGGATCCTGCTCCTGGACTTCCTGAACAAGGCCCATCTGGCGCGCACCCTCGTGGCCGAGGATGTCCTGGAACGCGGCGGCGTGCGCGCCCACAGCCGCCGGACCCTGGAGGGGGACCGCATCGTGAAGCGCATGACGCTCACGCGCCCGGACTCCGACGTTATCCGGGAAGTCGTGGAATCCGTCCGCCTTTACACGCCCGAGGAACTGCGCCACCTGGCCTCGGCGGCGGGCCTGGAGTGCCGCGCGGAGCTCGGCACCTACGGGGGCGAGGAATTCCGGCTTGAAGATTCCCCCCGCTGGATCGGCATCTTCCACAGGAATTTCAAGCCCTGAAGATCCGCGGGCTTGCTGCCACAATGGGCCTCTATCTGCCGGGAGATCATCATGGGATTCAGGACCCTCAACGAGTTGGATGCCAAAGGGCATTGCGTCTTTCTTCGGGCGGACCTGAACGTGCCCATCAAGGAGGGCGTGATCCAGGACGCCACCCGCATCCGGGAGACACTGCCCACGTTGAAGTTCCTCCTGGAGGCTGGCGCCTCGGTGGTCCTGTGCAGCCACATGGGTCGTCCCGAGGGCACCGGCTTCGAGCAGGCCTACAGCATGGCGCCGGTGGCCGCCTGGCTTCGCGAGAACGGGTTCGGTGCCAGACTGGCCAGCGGGATCATCGGCGGGGCCGTGGAGGCCGAGGCCAAGGCCCTCCGCCCCGGACAGGTGCTGCTCCTCGAAAACCTGCGCTTCGACAAGGGCGAGACCAAGAACAGGCCCGAATTCTGCGAGGCCCTGGCCCGTCTGGCGGACACCTACGTGGACGACGCCTTCGGCAGCGCCCACCGGGCACACGCCTCCGTGGCCGGCATGGTCTCCCACTTCCCCAAGGACCGCATCGCCGCGGGTTTCCTCATGGAGAAGGAGCTGAAGGCGCTGGGCAAGGTGCTGCACCATCCCGAGAAGCCCCTGGTGGCCGTCATGGGCGGGGCGAAAGTCTCGGACAAGATCGAGCTCATCCGGCGTTTCCTCGGCATGGCTGACGCCATCCTCATCGGCGGCGCCATGAGCTATACGCTCCTCAAGGCCCAGGGCATTCCCATCGGGAAGAGCCTCTGCGAGGAGGACAAGCTGGAACTGGCCAAGGCACTGCTGGAGGAGGCCAAGATCAAGGGCACTCGCCTCCTGCTGCCCCTGGATCATGTGGTGGCTGCAGAGATCAAGCCTGACGCCGAATGCGCCATCACTCAGGATCAGGCCATCCCTGAAGGCCAGATGGGCCTCGATATCGGCCCCGAGACCGTCGCGGCCTTCGCCCAGGAGCTCCGCGCCGCCAGGACCATTGTCTGGAACGGCCCCATGGGGGTCTTCGAAATGGACTGCTTCGCCGCAGGCACCCTGGCCATCGCCGACGAAATGGCCGAGGCTGCCGACAGGGGCTGCTTCGTGGTCGTGGGTGGCGGCGACAGCGTGAGCGCCGCCCACAAGGCCGGCGTCACGGCCCGCATGAGCCACGTGTCCACGGGTGGCGGCGCCAGCCTGGAATTCCTCAGCGGCCTGGACCTGCCAGGTGTCGCGGCGCTCTCGATTTAAAAAAATTCACTACGGAGACACGGAGGGCACAGGGGAATTACCGGAGCACAATACGGACTTTCCCTTTATTCCCTTCGTGCTCTCTTTTCCATCCTCTCTGTGTTCTCCGTCGAGAATTTTGTCTTCCCCCTGCCTTTGGAGTTCCCTATGAAGTTCGTCATCGCCAATTGGAAAATGAACCTGCTTTCCCGGGAGGCGGCGGCCTTCTGCGAGACCTTCAAGGCTGGATACACGCCTCAGAAGGGTTGCGAAGCGGGCATCGCCCCTCCCTTCACACTGCTGCGTGAGGTTTCCGCCCTCCTGGCGGGCAGCGGGACCAAGATATTCGCCCAGAATGCCTACTTCGAAGCCAAGGGTGCCTTCACGGGCGAGATTTCCATGGGCCAGGCGAAGGACGCGGGCTGCCACGGCGTGATCCTGGGCCACAGCGAGCGCCGCCACGTCTTCGGCGAGACCGACGAAAACCTGATCAAGAAGCTGAGGGCCGCCTGGGAGCATGAGCTCCTGCCCGTGCTCTGCATCGGCGAGACACTGACCCAGCGCGATGCGGGCTTCACTCTGGACGTGCTGCACAAGCAGCTCGAAGTGCTGAAGGTGACCGGTCCGGGGCCCCTGGTCCTCGCCTACGAGCCCGTCTGGGCCATCGGCACGGGCCGCGTGGCCGAACCCATGCAGATCGAGGAGGTTCACGCGTTCATCCACGACGAACTGTGGCGCCTCTGGAGCGAACGCGGCACCGAGGTCCCCATCCAGTACGGCGGCAGCGTCACTCCCGAGAACTTCGAGGGGATCCTGAAGGTCCCCTTCGTCGACGGGGGTCTCGTCGGCGGGGCCAGCCTGGATCCCTCGAAGTTCTTGAGACTCGTGGCCCAAGCCCAGGCCAGCTGCTAGGGCCCCATGAGGGGGCGGACCCGGACACGGCCCCCCGATCGCACCTGCCCTCCCTCGGTTCCTCTTAACCACAACCCTCGAGTGGCGAATTATTTAGAATCAGACCTTGAACCCCCCAGGTAAATACAAGGCGCATCCGGCCTCAGATGGACTATTTTGGACATCAACGATTAGGCCTCACGGTGATCCAGAGCATGTTCGGCGGAGAATGGAAGATGGGAAACAGGAACATTCTTTTGACCTGCGCTGGACGGCGGAACTACCTGGTGCAGTATTTCCGCGAAGCACTGGCGGGGCGTGGGCTGGTCATCACCACCGACGCATCCCCCGACGCACCCGCCATGGCCGAGGCGGATCGGGCCTTCGTCGTGCCCCGGGTAAGCGATCCTTCCTACTTTGATATTCTTTTTGATGTCGCGGTCGCCAACGATGTGGGCCTACTCATTTCCCTCAACGACTTGGAGTTGCCCTATCTCTCCAGCGAGAAGGCGCGGTTTCTAAAGGCAGGCATCACGCCCGCGGTCTCCGATCGACGGGTGATCGACATCTGTTTCGACAAGGAGCGAACCACCGAGTTCCTGACGGGCATCGGCATCGGCAGCCCGAAGACCTTCCTCACCCTCGCCAGCGCGAAGGCCGCCTTGGCCCGGGGCGAGATCGAGTTCCCGCTAGTGGTGAAACCCCGCTGGGGCACGGCCTCCATCGGCCTGGAATTCCCCCAGGATCTGCGAGAACTGGAGCTCGCCTACGAGCTGGTCCGCGGCAGACTGGGCCGCACCATCCTGGCCGACATCAGCGCGACGGATGCCGAACATTGCGTGATGATCCAGGAGCGGCTCCCCGGGGAGGAACACGGGCTCGATGTCATTTGCGACCTGGACGGGCGCTATGTCACGACCTTCGTCAAGCGCAAGATCACCATGCGCGCGGGCGAAACCGACCGGGCCGAAACAGTGGATAGCCCCGAACTGCGGGCCATCGGCGAACGCATCGCGCGTGCACTCAGACATGTCGGCAACCTGGATTGCGACGTGTTCCTTTCGCCGGATGGGGTCCGGGTGCTTGAGATGAATCCCCGGTTCGGGGGGGGATATCCCTTCTCCCACGTCGCCGGTGCCGATCTCCCAGCGGCCCTCATCGCCTGGGCCAACGGGGAGGAGCCGGAGCCCGCCTGCTTCAGGATCCAGTTCGGAACCATCGCCGCCAAATGCGATCGCTTGGTCAAGGTGGGGGCCAGAGCGCATCCGGAGAACAACGAGCATCCCGTATGCGACATGTCCCAACCCGGATAAAAAAAGCGCCCTTTTAGGAATTCCCATTCCCGGAACACACATATATTCATTTCACATCATCCAGACCGTCTTCCAGAGGCTTCACCTTGGCAATCGGAAACCCTTTGATCAGCAATTAGCTCTGATTACATGGAATCCCGATGTATCGACCCTTACAAAAATTGCGCTCCGATCTAGACCGTGCCCGCCAGATAGTGCGCGAAGAAGGGTTTTGCACCCTGTGGTTCAAACTCTGGGGGCGGATCTGCTACCGCAGACTCGGACTCTATAGCCAAGAACTGGATGGGGATCCCGTCGCAGAAGTCCACACCCAATGGCCCCTGGACCTGGGTCAACTTGCCGCCGAAGACATGGGGGACTATCTGACCCTGCACCGCAGCGCGAGGCTCCCCGAACTCCAGCAGCGCTGGACCACCGGACAGATCTGTTTCACCGCTCGGCTCCAGGGCCGACTCATCTACGTTTGCTGGGCCTCCGTCAGCCACGCATGGATCGATTATCTCTCCCGCCGCATCGAGCTCGCCCCCGATGAGGCCTATATCTTCGAATCGTTCACTTCACCCGAGTGCCGCGGGGGCAATGTCGCACCCGCCTGCCATGCATACATGCATAACTACCTTCAAGCCAAAGGCCTACACCGCCTGTTTGCCGCAGTTCTAGCAGAGAACAAACCTGCCATTCGCGCGGCGATCAAGGGGGGTTATCACCGTGTGGGGACCCTGCGCACGCTCTGGCTGCACAAATGGCGACACAGTTGGGGACAGGTCCCAACCTGATTCGCGATCACATGTTCACCCTGCAGCACACTGGCCGGAGGTACCTGCATGATCGGGGCAACGGTTCGAAACGCGATCTTCTGGGGTCGAGACTATCTGTCCGGTTCCACTGTGCGTCGGCATCTTCGGGACATCCAGAGACTCTCCCAGGATGCCGCCCTCCAATCCGAGCATCAGGCCAGACAGCTCGGACGGCTCCTGAACCACGCTGCACAGACAACCCCCTATTTCATTCAACAAAGAGGAAGGGCATCTCTTGAAAATTTTCCCGTCACCAACAAAAACGTAATAAGAGAATCAAACAACACGATCTTATCGACGACCTTCAGAGGGAAAAGGCTCAGGGTGGCCGAGACCAGCGGCTCGACCGGGACACCCCTCCGGGTCGTCCAGGATCCGAACAAGCGCCAGCGAGTGGTGGCAGAGGTCATTCATGCCAATGCACTCATCGGGTATAAAGTCGGCACGCGGTATGCGTGGACCATCGCTTCCGGATCCCTGCATCGGGAGAGCAGGCTTGGGCTTTTCCTCAAAAACAAGGTGGAGCTGAGTCAATATACTCTGGACGCTGAAACAGCCACCAAGCATTGCCTTACCCTCCAGAATGATAAAAACATAGAAATAATAATGGGTTACCCGTCAGTTCTATCGGAACTGGCCCATCACATCCTCGAGCACCACATTTCACCGGCCTCATTCGGGGTGAAGGGAGTGCTTTGCCTCTCGGAACCCCTGTACCCCTCCATGCGCGAGACCATCCGCGAGGCTTTCCAGTGTCCGGTCCTGTCGAGGTATTCCAATGAAGAATGCGGAGTCCTGGCCTATGAATGTCCAACCTGCAGCCAACTCCATCTCAATACTGCAAGTTATGTTTTCGAGACACTGGCGCTGGACAAAGACGAAGCGACACCGATGGGCGTCCCCGGACGCATCGTCATAACCGACCTCTACAACTACGCATTACCCATGATTCGCTATGACACAGGGGATATCGGCTCCATTGTTCCCAGTTCCTGCCCCCAGTTCGCTGCCCCTGTCCTTCAGTCCCTGGAAGGGCGCCGCATCGACGCCCTGTATGACACGGCCGGGCACCGAGTCGTGGCATTCGCCTTCGACTTCATCATGGAGCGTCTCGGTAGGCTGGGAAAAGTCAAGCAGTTCCAGATCATCCAGGAGGAGCAGAAAGACTTCCGCCTGCGGATCTGCGCCAACACCCCCCTCTCCAGCGAAACGGAAGGCGATGTGCTGGCGCGACTCAAGGCGATTCTGGGAACAGATGCTCGGATTGAAATCGGATACGTTGATGAGATTCCAGTCCTGAACTCGGGCAAGCGGAAATACCTCATCAACAATTATCATCCCGCGAGTCGAGATACCTAAATCGTCGGTCCTGAAAAACCCTAGAAATCCAATATCAGCAAGCTTTTCAGGGAACCTATGCCATATCCCGTACACCAGAAAGGTAGGGATGAACCCCCAGAATCCGGTGTACCGATGAAG